>JBFWSL010000176.1:0-8457 GCA_050248375.1 Hyphomicrobiales bacterium
CGAACTCCTCATCGGGTTCCGTTGTCGGTGAGGGAGGGGAAGTTCGTTCCCGTCCCGATCATGGAGCCGAGACTAGCGGGCGGGCGCTGAACCCCTGCTGAGGCGGGCGTTCATCCCGCGTTCAGGCTCGCGGCGGGTAAAACGGCGCAATTCCGGGAAAAATGGACATCCACCCCCGCCTCACCGGGGGCCCCCGGCGCCCCCGGCGGGACCGCCCGCGAAAAAATTCGCATCTTTTTCGCCCGTATCGGCCGTGAAGCCGGCCGCCTCGACGCCCGCGATGGCGCATTTCTCGTCGTTGTCGCCGGTATCCCCGGTGATTCCCACCGCGCCGATGATCTCGTCCTTCCTGTTGCGGATGAGCACGCCGCCCGGCGAGGGAACCAGCGCCCCGTCGCACAGGGCGTTCACCGACTGCACGAAGAAGGCCTGCTGCCTGGCCCGTTCGAAGATGGCCCGCGAGCCGAATCCGATGGCGATGGAGCCGTAGGCCTTGCCGTGGGCGATCTTGTAGCGCAGCGGGCTCGCCCCGTCCTCGCGCTCGAAGGCGACCGTGTGGCCGCCAGCGTCGAGGACGCAAACGGACAGCGGCTTGAGGCCGAGTTCGCGGCCCCTGGCGAGCGCCTTCTTGATGATGGTGCGGGCATGCTTGAGTTTCAGGCCGGACATGGACGGCTTCCCCCTGGACTGTGTTTGCGTCGGCGCAAACTAGGCAGACGGGGCCGTTTCCGCCACACTATTGTTGGGCGTTTTCCATCAGCTTGACCGCGCCGGTATAGACCGCGCCGGTGACCACGCAGGCCGCTCCGACCACGAATGCGCCGAGCGCGTTGGCGGTCACGCAACCCGTGGCGATTGCGATCTGGCCTGCGGTCGCCGCCTTGGAGAAGCCGGTGCCCTGCTTCATGGCCGCGATCTTGGCTTCCTCGATGGAGGCGTATTCTTCCTTGCGCACGCGCTCCGCTTCGAAGCGTTCCGCGGCCTCTATCACCTGGGCGAGCTGGGCCGTCTGTCCCTCGGGCTGGTAATCGAGCACCACCCGGTAGTAGTCGATGAGATGACGGTCGCGCTCCGCGTAGGAAACCAGCGTCCACTTCGCCGTGCCGCCGATGGTGACCAGGTCGACATTCACCGTCTCGGAGGTGAAGGCATCGGACACCCACTCCCGGAAGGAGCGGTCCTTCTCGGTCTTGTCCTTCGACCATTGCAGCGCGGTGATGATGCGCGTGACCGGCTCGTAGTCGCCGGTGGCCACGTAAAAGCCCCATAGCGTGTAGATGACGGGCGTGCCGCTATCGAGCGGTACGGTCATCAGGGTCGGCGCCCCGCCCGACAGGAACTCGTCGATGAGGATTTTGCGCTCGGGCATCTTCGGCGCCACCTGCTTCAGCAGGTCCGGCCAGTTGGGCAGCCCCGAATAGGCGATCGCCTTGATGATCACCGCCTGCTCCTTCGGCGGCATCGGAAACAGCTTCCTGACGATGGAGGGGGCGCTGCGCGGATTCTCGTGCAGCACGCCGGCGAGAAAGCCGATGATGAAACCGGCCTTCTCCTGGTCCACCAGCAGGCCGAGCTTCTTCATGTTGTCCACCGCCTCGGGCACCTGCTGCGGCTTCGGCGCCTTGCGGTAGTCGTACATCCACGCAAGCAGCCGCTCGGTGGTTGCAAGATTTTCCCCGCCGCGCGCACGAACTGGCGCGGCTGCGGCAAGAATCGAGATGAAAAACAGGAGTGCTGCCAATCCGGAACGCATTACATCATCCGCTTGCGGCCCCCCGGCCCCGGCGCATGATGTTAACCGTAACGGGGAGCAAACACCCTCCGCGATCGGACATCACGGTTAACAGTCTGTATAGTCGATTGAATTCTTGACCATTTCGTGGCGGCAACGAGCCTGGGAAATCCGCCGCGAAAGCGGCCCGCCGCCGCTGCCTTCGGACGGCATGGACCCCGGGGTATCACCAGGCTGCGGGAGGTTGAGAAACCCCGGCTTCAGGCAGGGGTCCACGAGGCCGAGGTAGACCCCGGGTCTCTGCCCGGGGTTTCGGAGCGAGGACCGGCACAAGAAACTCGAAACCCCGGGCGGAAACCCCGGGTCCCCGCTATTGCCTCTTCGTCCCCTCGGGCGGAGCGATCTCCGCCGTCGCCTCGCGGGTCGCCAGCATGAAGGCGGTCTCGTGCGGCTGCCAGCGATAGCCGATGCCGAACTTCACCGGCTCCGCCGGGGCGGACTTGAACAGCTCCTTCAGCCTGGCCTGGTAGGCGTATTTGAAGATCGGGATCGGCCCCACATAATTGCCGTAGGGCTTCACCTTCCAGCCCGCCGGGAACATCGCCAGCGGCACGCCGGTATCGTCCTGCAGGATGACGCTGGTATTGGCGAGCAGGAACTCGCGCACCTGCGAGAAGTCACCGCCATGCAGCAGGTAGGAACCGCTTTTCACGAAGGCCGCGCCGGGCGCGTGCTGCTTCAGGAACTCCGGGAAACCCGATTTGGAGAAGCCGCCATTGGCGAGGTTGGTGCTGAAGTAGTACAGCGTCCTGTCCTCGCTGCCCGGACCCGGGTTGAAGGTGATCCGGATCGCGTTCGGAAGGGACTTGATGCCCGCCGGATGCTCGATGAGGGTCCCGTCCGCGTTCAGCGTCAGATAGGTGACGTCCTTGATGGTCTTGCCGGTGCGGACCATGAACACCGAGATCACCGGCAGCGCGCCGGTCACCTTTCCCTGGCCGAACTCGCGCATCATGTCCTTGGTGATGAAGTAGCTGGCCGCCAGCAGCGTCTTCAGCGACCCGCGCATCTGGCTGAGATCGGCCGTGAGCTGCGCCGGCGCCATCTGCACCGGGTCCGGAATGCCACCCACCGGCTCCAGCCCGGCGAGGATGTAGGTCCGGGCATCCGGGAAGAAGGCGTCCGCGTAGAGAAAGTCCGGACCCGAGAACATGTAGTAGAGCGTCTTGGGCGACGGCGGCATCTTCTGCTTGGTCCAGTCGCGCACCAGGCCGAGCTGGCGCTTCTCCATGTTGGCCCAGGCCTGGTCCATGGCCTGCGCATGCTGCTTCCAGCCGGCCTGGCCGGCCAGTTCGGCGGCCGGCGATCCGGCCGACGGCGCCAGCCCGGCGAGAATACGGGCGGAATCGTCGAGGCTAGTGCCTTCCGCGGCGCGTGGCTGGGCAGCCGCGACCACGAGCGCCAGAAAGAAGCCGAGCACGGCCGCGCCGGCCCGGAAACGAAGCCTTGTCATCGTCGGTCTCCGAAAAACTAGCGCGTGTTCCGCGCGTCTTGATCCTTGCGATAGAACAGCCAGAACACCAGCAGGCCCGTGGCCATCAGGCCAAGGCCGGCCAGTGAGTGCAGCGGCCTTTCGACCGCCAGGTAGTACATCATGAACCCGGTGACGCCGAGGAAGACCAGCGGCGGAAGGGGATAGAACGGCGTGCGGTAGGGACGCGGCAGGCCGGGATTGCGCCAGCGCAGCACCATCACCCCCAGCACCGTGGCGAAGGACGACAGCGTGATGGCGAACTGGATGAACTCCAGCACGTCCTCGAAACTCTGGGTCATCATCAGCAGGGTCGCCACCGCCGCCTGAAGCAGGATCGCCCGCGACGGCACGCCGCGCGAGGACTTGCGCGCCAGGAAACCGAACACCGGCGCGTCCTCGCCCATCACCTGGGTGACGCGCGGCCCGATCCACATCATGGCGGATACGGTCGAGATCAGCCCGAAGCAGATCAGGAAGGCCACGATGCGCCCGCCCGCCTCGCCGAAGATGTGGGTTCCGGAGATCAGCGCGATGTCGATCTTGCCCGCCATGTCGCCGATCGGCGTGGTGTAGAGGAACACCGCGTTGAGGCCGACATAAAGCGCGATGACGATGAGCGTCGCCGTGACGATGGCGCGCGGCACCGTGCGCTGCGGATCGTCCATTTCGCCGATGATGTAGGTGGCGCCGTTCCAGCCCGAATAGGAATACATCACGTAGACCAGGCCGATGGCGAAGGGAGCGGCGAAGATCTGCGCCGGGTCCGCGTCGGCGGGAGAGAAGGACACCGGCTGCGGATCGCCGAGAGCCAGACCCGCCGCGATGAAGGCGAGGATCAGCGCCACCTTCAGTACGGTCGAGATGTTCTGGAAGCGGCTGCCATGCTCCACGCCGAGCAGGTGCACGAGGGTCACGCCCCACACCAGCGCGACGCCGAGAAGCAGCTTGGGCGCGTCCGCCCACACCCCTTCCGCATAGCTGCCGAAGGCCATGGCCGCCAGCGCCACCGGCGCGGCGAAGCCCACCGTGGCCGACAGCCACCCGGCCATGAAGCCGAAGGCGGGGTGATAGCTGCGCGACAGGAAATTGTATTCTCCGCCCGAGCGCGGGAACATGGCGCCCAGCTCCGCATAGGACAGCGCGCCCGAAAGCGCCGCCAGCCCGCCCACCAGCCACAGCAGCAGGATCGAGAAGCCGGCGGTGATGTCGAGGACCTGGAAGCCGAGGCTGGTGAACACCCCGATGCCGACCATGTCGGCGACGCAGATGGCGATGGCCGTGCCCGTGGATACGGTCGCGCGGCCCTGCCCGCCATTGGAGGCGGCGGAAGCGGATTTGGCAGCCATTGCCGGAGGTCCTGTCCCTTGAAAGCGCGCAACCTATCCGCAGGCGGGCTTGCAGCCAAGGGGCATTCGCGCCGCATCCCCGGGCATGCCTAGTTTTTCAGCCGGTATCCCGTCCGGAAGATCCACCACACGATCACGAGGCAGATGGCCAGGAACAGCAGCGTCATGGCCAGGCTGACGCCCACCTGCACATCCGCTATCCCATAGAAACTCCAGCGGAATCCGCTCACCAGGTAAACCACCGGGTTGAACAGGGTGACGGTGCGCCAGAAGGGCGGCAGCAGGTCGATGGAATAGAAGGTGCCGCCGAGGAAGGTGAGCGGGGTGATCACCAGCAGCGGCACGATCTGCAGCTTCTCGAAGCCGTCCGCCCAGATGCCGATGATGAAGCCGAGCAGGCTGAAGGTCAGCGCCGTCAGCACCAGGAAAGCCGCCATCCATAGCGGATGGGCGATCTGAATCGGCACGAACAGGCCCGAGGTGGCCAGGATGATGAGGCCGAGGATGATCGACTTTGTCGCCGCCGCGCCCACATAGCCGAGCACGATCTCGAAGGGCGAGATGGGAGCCGACAATATCTCGTAGATTGTGCCGGTGAAGCGCGGGAAATAGATGCCGAAGGAGGCGTTGGCCACGCTCTGGGTCAGTAGCAGCAGCATGATCAGTCCCGGCACGATGAAGGAGCCGTAGGCGATGCCGTCGATGTCGCTGATGCGCGTGCCGATGGCCGCACCGAAGACGACGAAATAGAGCGAGGTGGAGATCACCGGCGAGATCACGCTCTGCATCAGCGTGCGGCCCCAGCGGGCCATCTCGAAGCGGTAGATGGCGCGGACGGCTATGAGGTTCATTTGCGCCTCCCCACCAGGCTGACGAAGATTTCCTCCAGCGAGCTTTGCGTCGTCTGCAGATCGCTGAAGGCGATGCCGGCCGCGTTGAGATCCTTGAGCAGCGTGGTGATTCCGGTCCGTTCCGCCTGGGTGTCGTAGGTATAGACCAGCTCGCTGCCGCCGTTGGCGAGTTGCAGGCCCCGGCCCGCCAGCTCGCGCGGGATCGAGCGCAGCTTCTTCTGCAGGTGCAGCGTGAGCTGCTTTGAGCCGAGCTTGCGCATCAGCTCAGCCTTGTCCTCCACCAGGATCAGCTCGCCGCCGTTGATGACGCCGATGCGGTCGGCCATCTCCTCGGCTTCCTCGATGTAGTGCGTGGTCAGGATGATGGTCACGCCGGCCGCGCGCAGCTTGCGCACGATCTCCCACATGTCCTTGCGCAGTTCCACGTCCACGCCCGCCGTCGGCTCGTCGAGGAACAGGATGTCCGGCGCGTGCGCCAGCGCCTTGGCGATCAGCACCCGGCGTTTCATGCCGCCCGACAGCGTCATGATCTTGTCGTCGCGCTTCTCCCACAGCGTCAGGTCCCTGAGCACCTTCTCCACATAGGCGGGATCGGCCGTCTTGCCGAACAGCCCGCGCGTGAAGGAGACCGTCGCCCACACCGACTCGAAGGCGTCCGTGGTCAGCTCCTGCGGCACCAGCCCGATCATGGAGCGCGCCGCGCGGTAGTCGTCGATGATGTCGTGGCCGCCCACCGTCACCGTCCCTTCCGAGGGGGTGACGAGGCCGCAGACAATGCTGATGAGCGTGGTCTTGCCCGCACCGTTCGGCCCCAGCAGCGCGAAGATCTCGCCCTTGCGGATATCCAGATCGACCGACTTCAGCGCCTGGAAGCCGGACGCATAGGTCTTCGACAGCTTGGAAATGGAAATGACGGGCTTGGCGGGCATGAATGGAGCTTTTGAGGGTGTACCGGCCTAGATGGGCACGCGATGGCGGTCACTCAATAGCCGAGCCTCCGTTCGATCTCAATGACGCTGCGGAATCTGGCGGAATTGCGCGGTTCGCGGAACCATATGACCACAGTCCCGGATGGCGGCCACGCGCGCCGCGAAGCCTGGCTGCCGGACCCCGGGTCTTCGCCCGGGGTTTCGGCTCTCCTTGGTGGGCTTCTATCTCGAAACCCCAGCGAAAGCCGGGATCCAGCGACATACGCCGGCGGCGGCGGAGTGGCATAGACCCCGGGCCAAGCCCGGGGTTTCGCGGCATGGGGGCACAAGAAAGAACCTGAAACCCCAGACCCGGGGCTTCGCCAGGCTGTGAGATGGAGAGGGTACGAAACACCGGCGCAGGCCGGGGTCGATGACGATGACGGCCCCGGATTTCCACCCCGGGGTCTCGAGCCCTTGGGGTTCGCGAAACCCCAGCGCAGGCCGGGGTCCAGCAAGACCGCACGACACTGCGCCGTCGTCCCGGGATTTATTCCCGGGACCCATTGGCCTGACGGACATACCGGAGACGTGGAATGGATCCCGGGGACAAGCACCGGGATGACGGAGGACAGAGTTGAATGGCAATTAAATGCCGCTCATCCGCCGAACCCGGCCCGCTTGAGCCGTGTCACCGCGAGGTCCAGCGCGGAGAGAAAGGTCGAACGGTCGCGGGGGGAAAACGGCCTTGGCCCGCTGGTCACCTCCCCCGCCGAACGCAGATCGGTCATCAGGTTGCGCGTGGCCAGCGCCAGCCCCATCGACCCCTCGTCGAACAGCTTGCCCTTGGGCGATATCGCCGTGGCGCCGGTCTTCACGCAGCGGCTGGCCAGCGGCACGTCCGCGGTGATGACGATGTCGCCCTCGCCCGCGCGCCCGGCGATCCAGTCGTCCGCGACGTCCAGGCCGCCCTCGACGATGACACGCTCGATAGCGGGATCGCGGGGCACGTTCATATAGCTGTTGGCGACGACGAAGACTTTCAGCCCGTAGCGCGCGGCGACCTTGTAGGTCTCGTCCTTGACCGGGCAGGCGTCGGCATCGACATAGATGCTGATGGGCTTTCCCGCCCCCGCCGGGTCGTTCATCGGATCATGTCCAGCCCATGAGCTCACGCCGCACTATGGTCTCTATGACCTTCATGCCTGCCGGCGTGTCGTTGAGGCAGGGAATCGCGGCGAAGTTCTTCCCCCCATGCTCGTGGAAGATTTCCGCGTTCTGGCCCGCGATCTCCTCCAGCGTCTCCACGCAGTCCGCCGCGAAGCCCGGCGTGATGACGGCGAGGTTCTTCACGCCCTCTTTCGCCAGCGCCTCCACCGTCTTGTCGGTGTAGGGCTGCAGCCACTCCGCCTTGCCGAAGCGCGACTGGAAGGTGGCGCGCAGGAAATCGTCGCTCCATTTCAGCTTCTCGCGCAGCAGCCGCGTCGTCTTCTGGCAATGGCAGTGATAGGGGTCGCCCTTCTCGAAATAGGATTTCGGCAAGCCGTGATAGGAGGCGAGGATCACTTCCGGCTTCCACTCGAGCGTCTTCAGGGCCTGCTTCAGCGATGTGGCCAGCGCGTCGATATAGACCGGTTCGTCATGATAGGCGGGCACGGTGCGTATGGCGGGCTGCCAGCGCATCTGCTTCAGCGCGTCGAAGGCCTTGTCGTAGGCCGTGGCCGTGGTCGCCGCCGCGTATTGCGGATAGAGCGCGAACAGCAGGATGCGGTCGCACCCCTGCGCCTTCAGCGCCTCGATGCGCGATTGCGTGGAGGGATTGCCGTAGCGCATGCCCCAGTCCACCACGACGCGCTTGTCGCCCTTGAACGCCTTCGCCAGCTTTTCGGCTTGCGCCCGCGTGATGGTCCGCAGCAGCGACTCGTCCTTCTCCGTGTTCCAGATCAGCCTGTAGGCCTCGCCCGAGGAGAACGGCCGCTTGGTCAGGATCGGTCCGTTGAGGATGAACCACCACAGCACCGGGTTCTCCTCGATCACCCGCCGGTCGGACAGGAACTCCTTCAGGTAGCGCCGCATGGACCAGTAG
>JBFWSL010000177.1:0-8426 GCA_050248375.1 Hyphomicrobiales bacterium
TGGAGGAACGGCGCAACAACCGCTCCGTCGAGCGCCGCCTCAAGGACCGGCTCAAGACCGACCGTGCCCGCATCCAGGTCGGGCGCATCAGCCACTTTGGCCTGCTGGAGATGTCGCGCCAGCGCCTGCGCACCGGCGTCGTCGAGGGCTCGACCCGGCAGTGCCCGATGTGCCAGGGCAGCGGTTATGTCCGCTCAACGGAGTCCGTTGCGCTCGACGTGCTGCGCAACATCGAGGACAGCCTGATGAGTGACGGCGCGGCCGGCATCAGCGCCACCACCTCGGTGGAAGCCGCGCTCTACATCCTCAACCAGAAGCGCGGCTCGCTGCGCGATATGGAGAGCCGCTACAACGTCCCCATCATCGTCAACGCCGACGATAATCTCCACGGCGCCAACTTCCGCCTCGAACGCTCCGCCAGGGTAGTGGCCGAAAGCCAGACCGCCCGCGTCGTGCGGGCCGAGACCGGCTTCGCTCCCCAGGTCGAGAACGAAGAGGAAGAGGCCCCGGAGGACGGCGAAGCGGCCGCTTCGTCCAGCACCCAAGAACAGGGTCAAGACCAGGAACGCCGCGGCCGCCGCCGCCGCCGCCGCCGCCGTGGGGGCGGACGCGACGAACATTCCGGCGAGGCACGTTCGGCGTCGAACGGTTCCGCCGAAGGCGAACAGGACGCGCCCGCCGCCGAGCAGCAGGCCGAGGCCGAAACCGAGGACGGCGACCGGGAGGGCGGCCAGCGCCGTCCGCGCCGCCGCGGACGCCGCGGCGGCCGCCGCTCGCGTGGCGAAGGCCGCCAGACCGGCAACGGCCAGCAGCAGTCGGCGCACGACGGCTCCGAGGATGCCGGCGAATCGTCCGGCGGCGGCGGTTCCGAGCCGCGCGCGGAAGCCCCGGAACCCCGCGAGGAAGCGTCCGCCCCGTCCGACAACGGCACGAACCGGACGGAAGAGCCAAGGCAGGAGAAGCAAACCAAGCCCGCCCGCGAGCCTGAGATGGCCCAGGAAGACGCAGGCCCCGACTCCGGCAAGTCCGACGAATCCTCCGGCCCGCGCCGCGGCGGCTGGTGGCAGCGCCGCCTGAGCGGCGGCTGACAGGAAATCAAGACCTGGCTGGCCTGGCCCCCAGGGGTCAGGCCAGCCAGGTCTTGAGCCGGCGCGCAGCCTCCTCCACGTCGGCCGGGCGGCCGGAATAGCAGAAACGGATGTAGCCGTTCCCCCGCGCCGCGTCGAAGTCGATGCCGGGCGTCGCGGCGACGCCGGTCTCCCTGAGCATCTTGCCCGCGAAGGCGGCGCTGTCGTTGGTGAACTTCGTCACGTCCGCATAGATGTAGAAGGCGCCGTCGGCGGGCACCACCTCCGTCAGGCCGGCGCGGGCCAGTTCCTCCAGCATCACTTCGCGGTTGCGCGCGTAGACGGCCTTGATGGTCTCCAGTTCTTCGATGGCATCGAAGGCAGCCATCGCCGCGAACTGCGACAGCGTCGGCGGCGATATGTAGAGGTTCTGCGCCAGCCGCTCGATGGTGCGCACCAGACCATCGGGCACGATCATCCAGCCGATGCGCCAGCCGGTCATGCTGAAATATTTCGAGAAGCTGTTGATGACGATCGGCGCGTCCGACCAGGAGAGCACCGTCCGCGCCGGCTCCACATAGTCGAGCCCGTGATAGATCTCGTCCGAGATGAACCACATTCCCAGTTCGTCGCAGGCCCCGGCCAGGCCGCCCAGGCTGTCCCCCAGCAGCATGGTCCCCGTCGGGTTCGCCGGGCTCGCGAGCAGCAGCGCGTCCAGCCTCCTGCGTCCGTGCGCAGATGCCAGCAACTCCGGCGTGATCGACCAGCGCGATGCCGGACCGGTCTCGATGATTTCGGATTCGGCGCCAACCGCCTTGAGGATATGGCGGTAGCAGGGATAGCCCGGCGACGGCAGCGCCACGCGCGCGCCCACGTCGAGTATGGCCAGGAAGGCAAGCAGGAAGCCCGCCGAAGACCCCGTTGTCACCACCACCCGTTCCGGCGCCACGGAAACACCGTAGCAGTCCCGGTACCATCGGGAGATTCTCTCGCGCAGACGCGGCAGCCCGAGCGCGTCGGTGTAGCCGATAAGGCTCTCGTCCAGGGCCCGGCGCGCCGCCTCGATCACCGGGCGCGGCGCGGGGGTGCCCGGCTGGCCCACCTCCATATGGATGACGCCCTCCCCCGCCGCCTCGCGCTCGTTGGCCTGGCGCATGACGTCCATGACGATGAAGGGATCGATGGCGCCCCGGCGCGCCAGCGGCAACCGCAGCGGAGCAATGGTTCGGGACGGCATGCAAACAACTCCGTGATCGGCGGACAGGCGGATTTAACTAACCCTGTCACGCTGTTGCCGCAATCCCGCCACTGTATCGCAGAAGGCGAATCCCTGCGTCGGGCGGGACCATCGGGAGCCGGAAACGGCTCCATCCGGGAGGCTGCCGGCCGCGTTGACCGTGCCGGGCCGGCTCTCTAGTCTTCACGCCCGAAGTGCCTGCGCGCAGGAGAATCGGTCGCCGTCTGTTCGGGCACATGGATTTGAGGCCGCTCGCGGCAAGAAACGGACATGCGCTTGCTTCGATTTGCATCCACCCTGGGCCATGGGGCTGCGGCAGACGCGGGCCGCAGGCTTCTGGCGGCGCTGCTATGCGCCCTGATGATCGTCGCACCCGTGCGCGCTCAGGCGGCCGGCATTATCCATGACGCCGAGATCGAGTCCCTGATGCGCGACTACGCCGCCCCCATTTTCAAGGCGGCGGGCGTCGGCAATCACAACATCAACATCCATCTGATCGGCTCGCCGGTGTTCAACGCTTTCGTCATCGACGGAAGCAACATGTTCTTCTTCACCGGCACGCTGATGAAAGCGGACACGCCGAACCAGGTTATCGGCATCATCGCCCACGAGACCGGCCACATTCAGGGCAAGCATCTGTCCCGGCTTCGCATCGCCGCTTCCCAGGCGCGCGCCGCAGCCCTGATGCTTCAGGTGCTGGGCCTGCTGGCCATCGGCGCCGGCGCCGCGGCGGGGGCCGGCAGCGACCTCAGCGAGGCGGGCACCGCCATCGCCGTCGGCGGCCAGAGCATGGTGCAGCGCTCGTTCCTCGCCTACCAGCAGTCGGAGGAGTCTTCCGCCGACCAGGCCGCCGTCGCCTATCTCAACGCCACCGGCCAGTCCATGCGCGGCATGCTGGAGACATTCCAGCGATTCATCGACGAGAGCATGGGTTCGCTCAGCCGCGCCAACCCTTACCTGCAGTCCCATCCGCTGCCCCAGCAGCGAATTGCACAATTGCGTGAACTGGCGAAGAACAGCCCTTACTTCGACGTGATGGACCCGCCCGAATTGCAGCTCCGTCACGACCTCATGCGCGCCAAGCTCTCCGGCTTCCTGGAGCCGCCGCGCACCGTCTTCAACAAGTATCCCAGCTCCGACAAAAGCCTGCCCGCCCGCTACGCCCGCACCATCGCCACCTATTTCGATGGTGGCCTGCCCCCTTTCCTGCCCAGGGTAGACGACCTCATCGCCGCCATGCCGAACAATCCCTTTTTCCATGAGCTGAAAGGATTTTTCCTGTTCCGCAGCGGCAAGGCCGATCAAGCCGTCGGCCCCTTCCGCAAGGCCGTGGAGCTGGCTCCGAAGGAAGGCCAGATCCGCGTGCAGCTCGCCCAGGCCCTGCTGGCGACGGACGCGCGCGGCAACGCCACCGAGGCGATCCAGAATTTACGCCAGGCGATGGCGACTGAATCCAAGAACCCCATCGCCTACCGCCAGCTTGCCATGGCCTATGGCGCCGTCGGGCGCATCGGCGATGCCGATCTTGCGTCCGCCCATGCCTATCTGTACGAAGGCCGGGTCGAGCAGGCCAAGGCGATGGCCACCCGGGCAAAGGAAAAGCTTTCGCCATCGTCCAATGGCTGGCTCCAGGCCGACGACATCATTGCTTTCATACCGCCGAAGAAAAACTAGTCCCGCGGCGGCACAGGAAGGACCCAGCATGGGCAAGCAAGTTTCCAGTCTCACGACAATCATCACCGCTGCGATCGTCGCGGCGATGGTCTCCGCCGTCGGCACCAGCCTGTTCCTCAAGCAGAAAGGCGGCGCCCCGCTCGCGTCAGGCACCAGCGGCGGCGACAAGGGCCAGATCGAGAAGATCGTCCACGACTACCTCCTCGCCAATCCGCAGGTGCTGATCGAGATGTCGACCAAGCTGCAGGCCCAGGGGCTGCAGCAGCAGATCACCGCCCTCTCCAAGGAATTGGAAGCCAAGATCACGGCGAACTCCGACAAGCTCTACCGCTCCGAACGCGCCCATGTGGCCGGCAACCCGAACGGTGACGTGACCATCGTCGAGTTCACCGACTACAACTGCGGCTACTGCCGCCGTTCCATGGTCGACGTGCTCAAGCTCATCGAGAGCGACAAGAACGTGCGCGTGGTGCTGAAGGAAGCGCCGATCTTCGGCCGCGAGCCCTCCGAGGAGGCCGCCAGGGTCGCTCTCGCAACCCGCAAGCAGAACAAGTACATGGAGTTCCACGTGGCCATGTTCACCGCGCCCGGGCCCGCCGACAAGGCCAAGGCTCTGCGCGTGGCCAAGGAGCTCGGCCTCGACATGGAGCAGCTCGAGAAGGATATCGAATCCGACGAGGTGAAGGCGGCCCTGGACGAGAATATCGAGCTGACCAAGGAGCTCGGCATCGAGGGAACGCCCTTCTTCCTGGTCGGCGACCGGGTCCTGCCCGGCGGTCCCGACAACCTCCAGGACGTCCTCAAGGACATGGTGGCCGAAGTCCGCAAGAACGGCTGTTCGGCCACCTGTTAACCGGGCAGTTAACGAGGCCTGCCCGGATTGCTTTGCAAACAACGGCAAAACTGATAGACGGGGCCGCAGCTTGCGGCCCCTTTTTCATGTCCGCAGGCGCAATTATCCTCACCGGGCAAGGCCTTCCATGTCCAAACCGATATATGTCCTGAACGGCCCCAACCTCAATCTGCTGGGCACCCGCGAGACGGACATCTATGGCAAGCAGACCCTGGACGACATCGCCCGGCTCGCCGCCGCCCGGGCCAGGACCCATGGCCTGACGGTTGACTTCCGCCAGAGCAACGACGAGGGCGAGCTGGTCGACTGGATCCAGGAAGCGCGCCAGAAAGGCAGCGCCCTGGTCGTCAATGCCGGCGCCTACACCCACACCTCCGTCGCCATCCTCGACGCGCTGCTTGCGGCGGACATCCCTTGCGTGGAAGTGCACCTGTCCAACATCTTCCGCCGCGAGGAATTCCGTCACCAGTCCTATGTGTCGCGGGCCGCGATTGGCATAATCTGCGGCTTCGGCGCGAAGGGTTACGAGCTTGCCATCGACGCTCTCGCCACCCGACTGGGCGGCGCGAAATAGCAAGAGCAAGAAGGGCCGGTCCCGATGGGAAAAGACATGAAAGACAAGAAGGACGACAAGGACGGCGACGCCGTGGACAGCAAGGTTATCCGCCAGCTCGCCAGCCTGCTCGACGAGACGGGCCTGACCGAAATCGAGATCGAGCACAAGGACCTGCGCGTGCGCGTGGCCCGCACGCTCACGGCGCCCGTCGCCGCCCTCGCCGCGCCCGCCTCTGCCATGGCGCCCGCCGCGCTTCCCGCCGGCGGCAAGGAGGAGAAGGGCAAGGTTGCGCCCGGCACCGTGACCTCCCCGATGGTCGGCACCGCCTACCGTTCGCCGGAACCCGGCGCCCCGCCCTTCGTCGAAGTCGGCAGCCAGGTCCGCCAGGGCCAGACGATCATGATCGTCGAGGCCATGAAGACCATGAACCAGATACCCTCGCCCCGTGCCGGCGTGGTCAAGGCCATCCTCGTGGAAGACGGCCAGCCGGTCGAATTCGGCGAGCCGCTCGTCGTTATCGAGTAACCACGCGGGCGCAGGCCGGGTATGTTCGACAAGATACTGATCGCCAACCGTGGAGAGATCGCGCTGCGCATCCTGCGCGCGTGCAAGGAACTCGGCATCGCCAGCGTCGCCATCCACTCCACCGCGGATTCCGACGCCATGCACGTGAAGCTTGCCGACGAGGCGGTGTGCATCGGCCCGCCTCCCGCCGCCAAGAGCTACCTCAACATCCCCCAGATACTGGCCGCCTGCGAGATCACCGGCGCGGAAGCCGTGCACCCGGGCTACGGCTTCCTGTCGGAGAACGCCCGCTTCGCCGAGATCCTCGAGGAGCACAAGCTTACCTTCATCGGCCCGACGTCCGAGCACATCCGCATTATGGGCGACAAGATCAAGGCCAAGGAGACCGCGGTCGCCCTCGGCCTGCCCGTCGTGCCCGGCTCCAGCGGCGCGGTGTCGTCCGACGACGAGGCCACCCGTATCGCGGGCGGGATCGGCTTCCCGGTGCTGATCAAGGCCGCCGCCGGCGGCGGTGGCCGCGGCATGAAGGTGGCCCAGACCCCGGCCGACCTGAAGCAGGCGCTCTCCACCGCGCGCTCCGAGGCGAAGGCGGCTTTCGGCGACGACACCGTCTACATCGAGAAATACCTGGCCAAGCCGCGCCATATCGAGATTCAGGTGCTTGGCGACGGCCGGGGCAACGCCGTGCACCTCGGCGAGCGCGACTGCTCGCTCCAGCGCCGTCACCAGAAGGTCTGGGAGGAGGCTCCCTCCCCCGCCCTCAACGCCGCGGAGCGCGTGCGCATTGGCGAGATCGTCGCCAACGCCATGCGCAAGCTCGGCTACCGCGGCGTCGGCACGGTCGAGTTCCTTTACGAAAATGGCGAGTTCTACTTCATCGAGATGAACACCCGCCTGCAGGTCGAGCATCCGGTGACGGAGATGATCACCGGCATCGACCTGGTCATCGAACAGATCCGCATCGCCGCCGGCGCGTCCCTGGGCTACACCCAGAAGGACGTGCGCTTCGAGGGCCACGCCATCGAATGCCGCATCAATGCCGAGAACGCCCGCACCTTCACCCCCTCGCCCGGGCGCATCAACCAGTTCCATCAGCCCGGCGGCCTCGGCGTGCGCGTGGATTCCGGCGCCTATGCCGGCTATGTCATCCCGCCCTATTACGACAGCCTCATCGGCAAGCTGACCGTGCACGCGCGCACGCGCAACGAATGCATGATGCGCCTGCGCCGGGCGCTCGGCGAGTTCGTCATCGAGGGCATCGAGACGACCATCCCGCTGTTCTCCTCGCTGATATCGGAACCGGATATCGTGAACGGCGCCTACGACATTCACTGGCTCGAAAATTATCTCAAACAGCCTTAGACTCCGGAGCCTGAAACTCTCGCAAGGAGTCCGGCGGGCCCATGACGACAATCAACGACATGACGGTGGAGATAACGCCGCAGGTGTTGTTGAAGGCCTATGGCTGCGGCATTTTCCCCATGGCCGAGAGCGCGGGCGATCCGGCGCTCTACTGGATCGAGCCCGAGCGTCGCGGCATCCTGCCCCTCGACAGCATCCACGTACCCAGGCGTCTCGCCCGCACCATCCGCCAGCACAAGTTCGAAATCCGCATCGACAGCGACTTCGAGCGGGTCATCGAGGGCTGCGCCGCGTCCCGTCCGGGCCGCCGCTCCACCTGGATCAACTCCCGCATCCGGTCGCTCTATGCGGAACTGTTCGCCATGGGCCACTGCCACACGGTCGAGGCCTGGCGCGAGGGAAGAATGGTCGGAGGCCTGTACGGCGTCGCGCTTGGCCGCGCCTTTTTCGGGGAGAGCATGTTCTCGCGCGAGCGCGACGCCTCGAAGACGGCGCTCGTCCACCTGACGGCACGCCTGATAAAGGGCGGCTTCGTCCTGCTGGATACCCAGTTCGTCACCGAGCACCTGCTGAATTTCGGCGCGGTGGAAGTGCAGCGCGCGGAGTTTCAGCGCCTGTTGGAGGGCGCGCTTTCCACCGGTGCGGGAGATTTCTCCGCGTTGCCCGTCGACGCCTGTCCCGGCTCGGTGCTGCAACTGGTCAGCCATACGTCGAACACCGGATGCTCCACGGCGTGAAGGCCGGGGCTTTCCGCGTACATCCAGCCGGTGAATATCCGCTGCGTCTCGCCGCTGAGCTTGATCTCGTCGACTTCCACGAAGGCGGCGGTGTGCGGCGGCTCCGTCGGCGGACGCGAGTGGCAGACCCGCGGCGTGATCTTCAGCGCACCGAATTTCACCGTATTGCCGATGGGTATGGACAGCGGTGAGATACGCGCCGTGACCTTGTCCAGCGCCGCGAACACCGCGACGGGATTTTCGATGATCTCCGCCCTCGCCTCGTCCAGTCCCGGCGGGACCAGCACGAGACCGGCCGCGAGCGCGAGGCCAAGCCGCGCGCATGCGCGGTCTTGCGGCAAGTCTGTCGGATTTGGCTGGTCAGTGATGGTCATCGATTCGGTTCTGGCAGGGCGGGCCGACGCTTAATCCTGTT
>JBFWSL010000178.1:0-8326 GCA_050248375.1 Hyphomicrobiales bacterium
ACCACCCAGCGCTACGTCATGAGCATGACACCGGGGGCGGAACTGCGCGCCTTCTTCGGCTCGCAGTCGGCGGCCGCCACGGGGAGCCAGAACCTGGCCGGGGTGTCGGACCCGGCGGTGGACGCCCTCATCGACCACATCCTCCTGGCCAAAAGCCGGGACGAGCTGACCATAGCGGCCCGGACGCTGGACCGGGTGCTGCGCGACGGCCACTACTGGGTCTCCCACTGGTACAAGGCGGCCCACAACATCGCCTTCTGGAACAAGTTTTCCTGGCCGGAAACCAAGCCGGCCTATGCCCGTGGCGTTATCGAGACCTGGTGGTACGATGCAGAAAAAGCTGCGAAACTCGGCGCAGCCAGATAATCCCGGCGCTCCGCGAGGCAAATGACCGCCTATATCCTGCGACGACTGCTGCTGATGATCCCGACGCTGCTCGGGATCATGCTGGTCAGCTTCGTCATCGTGCAGTTCGCTCCGGGCGGGCCCGTGGAGCGCATCATCGCGCAACTCACCGGCACGGACGTGGCGGCGACGGCGCGCATCGGCGGCACCGGTTCGGGCGACTTCGGCACGGGCGCGGCGGCGCGGGCGGGCCAGGGCGGCGGCGAAGCGGCCGCCAATTCCAAATACCGCGGCGCCCAGGGGCTCGACCCGGACTTCATCAAGAGCCTGGAGAAGCAGTTCGGCTTCGACAAGCCGGCGCATGAGCGCTTCCTGCTGATGCTGAAGAACTACGCCACCTTCGATTTCGGGCAGAGCTATTTCCGCGACGTGCCGGTGATCGACCTGATCCTGGAGAAGATGCCGGTCTCCATATCGCTCGGGCTGTGGATGACGCTGCTCTCCTACCTCATCTCCATTCCCCTCGGCATCCGCAAGGCGGTGGCGGACGGATCGCGCTTCGACATGTGGACATCAACCGTGATCGTCATCGCCTACGCGATCCCCGGCTTCCTGTTCGCTGTGCTGCTGATCGTTCTGTTCGCAGGCGGGACCTTCCTCGACTGGTTCCCGCTGCGCGGACTGACCTCGGACAACTGGGCCTCGCTGACCTGGTACGAGAAGATCATCGACTATTTCTGGCATCTGACGCTGCCGCTGATCGCCATGTCCCTGTCGGCCTTCGCCACGACAACCTTCCTGACCAAGAACTCCTTCCTCGACGAGATACGCAAGCAGTATGTGATGACCGCCCGCGCGAAGGGCCTGAGCGAGGGGGAGGTTCTCTACGGGCATGTGTTCCGCAACGCCATGCTGATCATCATCGCCGGTTTCCCGGGCGCGTTCATCTCCGCCTTCTTCGCGGGATCGCTGCTGATCGAGACCATTTTCTCGCTCGACGGGTTGGGACTGCTGTCCTTCGAGTCCATCGTCAACCGCGACTATCCGGTGGTGTTCGCCAACCTCTACATCTTCTCGCTGGTTGGGCTCATCGTCGGCCTGATCTCGGACCTCACCTACACCTGGGTCGATCCGCGCATCGACTTCGAGACGCGGGAAGTGTGACGGCATGGACGCGCGCAGGGCAAACGGACCGGTCACGGCCATCGAGGCGGCGCCGAAGCGCAAGGGCCCTTTCAGCCTGTCGCCGCTCAACCGGCGCCGCTGGCAGAACTTCAAGGACAACAAGCGCGGCTACTGGAGCCTGTGGATATTCCTTTTCCTGTTCGCGATCAGCCTGCTCGCGGAGGTGATCGCCAACAGCCGGCCGCTGCTGATCCACTTCGACGGCAAGTACTACGCGCCGATCATGGCCACCTATCCCGAGACGGCCTTCGGCGGCGAGTTCGAGACCGAGGCGGACTACCGCGACCCCTTCGTGCAGGACCTGATCGAGGAGAAGGGCGGCTGGATGATCTGGCCGCCGATCCGCTACAGCTACAACACCATCAATCTCAACCTGCCGGTGCCGGCGCCCGCGCCGCCATCGGCGGAGAACTGGCTCGGCACAGACGATCAGGGCCGGGACGTGGTCGCCCGCGTGATCTACGGGTTCCGCCTTTCGGTGCTGTTCGGGCTGATCCTCACCAGCATCTCCTCGGTCATCGGCGTGGCGGCCGGCGCGGTGCAGGGCTATTTCGGCGGCTGGGTGGACCTGCTGTTCCAGCGCTTCATAGAGATATGGACGTCGATACCGGCGCTCTACCTGCTCATCATCATCGCGGCGGTGATCGAGCCGAGTTTCTGGATCCTGCTCGGCATCCTGCTGCTGTTCTCGTGGGTGGCGCTGGTGGGCGTGGTGCGGGCGGAGTTCCTGCGCGGCCGCAATTTCGAATACATCAAGGCGGCGCGGGCGCTGGGGCTGTCCAATGCCAAGATCATGTTCCGCCACCTGCTGCCGAACGCCATGGTGGCCACGCTGACCTTCATGCCGTTCATCCTCAACGGGTCGATCACCACCCTCACCTCGCTCGATTTTCTCGGCTTCGGCCTGCCGCCGGGCTCGCCCTCGCTGGGCGAGCTGCTGCAGCAGGGCAAGTCCAACCTGCAGGCGCCGTGGCTCGGACTGACGGCCTTCTTCGTCATCGCCATCATGCTGAGCCTGCTGATCTTCATCGGCGAGGCCGTGCGCGACGCGCTCGACCCGCGCAAGACGTTCCGGTGAGCGTGGTCTATACTCTGCGGCAATGGAGCCGAACCCATGAACAAGATCGTGAAGGAACACTACCCGGCCTCGAAGCTGCCGGTCGAACTGCGCGAAGGCATCGACCCCCAGCGCCATGTCACCGTGACCGTTGTCGAGGAAGAGAACCGCAGAACACCTACGCGTGAACGACTCAAGCAACTTCTCAACGACGCGCGAAGCAATGCGGAAGGCATCCGTACGGAAGATGCCGTGGCGCGCATTCGCGAGCTTCGCGACGAATGGGACGACTGACAGGCCCAATGAAGCGCCTTTATGTCGATACCAATATCTTCATCCGCCTTTTCGAAGGAAACGACGCGCTGACCTACGCACTCGCAGAGCTGTTCCTTTTCGAACGTCCCGGCGACGAGCCTTTTCTGGCGACGAGCGAGCTGACGCTGGCCGAGGCATTGGTGACGCCGTATCGAAATTCCGACGAGCGCCTGATCGATGGCTACGATAGCTGGATTACCTCGAATCCCTATCTGGAAGTGGGGCCGATCCATAGGCAGATTCTTTGGGACGCGGCGGTACTCCGATCACAAAACCCGTCCCTGAAGTTGCCGGACGCCATACATGTCTCGACCGCTATCGATATGAACTGCACGCACTTTCTCAGCGCGGATGAGCGACTTTCAAACCGGTATGAGCTCGTTCACACCCGGCACGGAATGACCAGGGTCGCAGGGGGCGTGGAAGTCCTTCGTCCCAGCGTGGAGCTCGTGCGTGACCTGGTTGCGGGGGCTCGCGACCAATCATGATCCCATCGTATCATCGCCGAATTCCGCAATGACGAGCCATTCCCATTCCCACGGCCATTCGCACTCCCATGGCGGCAACGAGACGCGGCTCGGCATCGCGGCGGCGCTGACAGGCCTGTTCATGCTGGCCGAGGTGGCGGGCGGTATCGTCTCGGGGTCGCTGGCGCTGCTGGCGGACGCCGGGCACATGCTCACCGACTTCGCCTCGCTGGCGCTGGCATGGTTCGCCTTCCGGCTGGCGCGGCGGCCGTCGGACTGGAAGCGCACCTACGGTTTCGACCGTTTCCAGGTGCTCGCGGCCTTCGTCAACGGCATCGCCCTGTTCGTGATCGCCGGCTGGATCGTCTACGAGGCGTGGGAACGGCTGATGTCGCCGAGCCAGGTGCTTGGCGGCCTGATGCTCGCCGTGGCGGCTGCGGGGCTGGTGGTCAACCTGCTCGCCTTCGCGGTGCTGCACGGCGCCGACACCAACAACCTCAACATCCGCGGCGCGGCTCTGCATGTGATGGGCGACCTGCTGGGATCGGTCGCGGCCATCGTCGCGGCGGGCGTCATCATGCTCACGGGCTGGATGCCCATCGACCCGCTGCTTTCGGTACTGGTGGCGCTCATCATACTGCGCAGCGCCTGGAAGGTGGCGAGCGAGGCGGGACACATCCTGCTGGAGGGAGCGCCGCATGAGATCGACGCCCGCAAGATCGGCCCCGACCTGGTCGCGAACGTGCCGGGCGTGAATGACGTGCACCACCTGCATGTGTGGTCGATCACGCAGGAGCGGCAGATGGTGACGCTGCACGCGGTCACCAGGCGCGGCATCGACCCGACCAAGGTGATCGGCGGCATCAAGTCCCGGCTCAAGGAACGCTTCGGACTCGACCATGCCACGGTCGAGATCGAGCATGGCCGCTGCGCCGACCACGAAAAGCAGCATTCCCACGGGTGACGGCATGGCGAAGCGCGACGGCAATTCCACAGATACCCTCGTCGAGGTCCGCGACCTCAGCGTGGATTTTCACGGGGGCGGCAGTGTAACCCACGCGGTGAAGTCCATATCCTTCGATATCAGGCCCGGCGAGACGGTGGCGCTGGTGGGCGAGTCCGGCTCGGGCAAGACCGCCTCGGCGCTGTCTATCATGCAGCTCCTGCCCTACCCGGCGGCATCGCATCCAACGGGCAAGATCCTCTTCGACGGCAAGGACCTCATCAAGGCGAGCCCCGCGGAGCTGCGGCAGGTGCGCGGCAACCGCATCACCATGATCTTCCAGGAGCCCATGACCTCGCTCAATCCGCTGCACAGCATCGAGCGGCAGGTGGGCGAGGTGCTGAAGCTGCACCGGGGCATGTCCGACGCGGCCGCGCGTACGCGCGTGCTGGAGCTGCTGGAGAAGGTCGGCATTCCCAACGCCGCGGAACGGCTGGGCGCCTATCCGCACCAGCTTTCCGGCGGACAGCGGCAGCGCGTCATGATCGCCATGGCGCTGGCCAACGAGCCCGACCTGCTGATCGCGGACGAGCCGACCACGGCGCTGGACGTGACCATCCAGGCGCAGATCCTGGAGCTGCTGAAGGACCTCCAGCGCGAATTCGGCATGGCCATGCTGCTCATCACCCACGACCTCGGCATCGTGCGCAAGATGGCCGAGCGGGTCTGCGTGATGAACCAGGGCGAGATCGTGGAGCGCGGCGCGACCGCCAGCGTGTTCGACAAGCCCGAGCATCCCTACACGAAGCATCTGATGGCGGCGGAGCCCAAGGGCGATCCGCCGAAGTCCGACCACAAGGCGCCGGTGGTTATGGAGGCCGACAATCTGAGGGTATGGTTCCCCATCCGCCGCGGCCTGCTGCGGCGCACGGTGGGCCATGTGAAGGCCGTCGACGGGCTGTCGCTGAAGCTCAGGGCCGGCCAGACGCTCGGCGTGGTGGGCGAGTCCGGCTCGGGGAAGACCACGCTCGGGCTGGCGTTGCTGCGCCTGCTGTCCAGCGAGGGGCCGATCGCCTATGTGGGCAAGCGGATCGACGGCCTGAACAGCAAGCAGATGCGGCCGATGCGGCGGCAAATGCAGATCGTGTTCCAGGACCCCTACGGGTCGCTGAGCCCGCGCATGTCGGTGAGCCAGATCATCGAGGAAGGGCTGATGATCCAACGTCCCGGCATGAAATCGGCCGAGCGCCGGGAACGCGCGGCCAGGGCGCTGAAGGAGGTCGGCCTCGACCCGGCCATGCAGGACCGTTACCCGCACGAGTTCTCGGGCGGCCAGCGGCAGCGCATCGCCATCGCCCGCGCCATGGTGCTGGAGCCGAAATTCGTCATGCTGGACGAGCCTACCAGCGCACTGGACATGTCGGTGCAGGCGCAGATCGTCGACCTGCTGCGGGAGCTGCAGGACCGGCACAAGCTCGCCTATCTGTTCATCAGCCACGACCTCAAGGTGGTGCGCGCCCTCGCCAACGACGTCATCGTCATGCGCGACGGCAAGGTGGTCGAGGAAGGCCCGGCCAAGCAGATCTTCGCCTCGCCGAAGACGGCCTACACGAAGGCGCTGATGGCGGCGGCCTTCGAGCTTCAGGCCGTGCACAGCCAAGCGGTTTCGCAATAGGTCCCGCATGTCAATTCTTGTCGTCTGCCAGCATATCGACGCGAATCTCTTCGCCGAGGGCCTGCGCAAGCTGAAGCCCGGCATGGACGTGCGTCTGTGGCCCGAGACCGGCAACATGTCGGACATCCGCTACGCCCTTGCATGGAAGCCGCCCACAGGCGTGCTCGCGGAATTGCCCAAGCTGAAGGTCATGTTTTCAATCGGCGCCGGAGTCGATCACATGATCGGCCAGCCCGATCTGCCCAATGTGCCGCTGGTGCGTTTCGTCGACCCGAACCTGACCATGCGCATGACGGAATATGTCTGTCTGCATGTGCTGACCCATCACCGCCGAATGCGGGATTACGCAGCACTGCAAACACAAAAGTCCTGGAAGGACTGGTGGCGGCAGCCGGGCGCCAACGAAATCCGCGTCGGGGTCATGGGGTTAGGGGTACTGGGCCTCGATGCCGTCGAAAAGCTGAAGATGCTTTGCTACAGAGTGGCCGGCTGGAGCCGATCCAAAAAGGTGATAGAAGGCGTCGAGACCTTCGCCGGCGCCGGCGAACTCGATGCTTTCCTCGCCCGCACCGACATCCTTGTCTGCCTGCTGCCCCACACCGCGAACACCGAAGGCATGCTGAATACGGCGCTGATCGCGAAACTGGCCAAGGACGGCCCCCTGCCCGGTCCGGTGCTGATAAACGCCGGGCGCGGCAAGGTGCAAGTGGAAAAGGACATTCTTCTCGCGCTCGACAAGGGCGATCTGTGGGCTTGCTCCCTCGACGTCTTCGAAGAGGAGCCGTTGCCCGCATCGAGTCCGTTGTGGGTGCATCCTCGCGTCATTGTCACACCGCACAATGCATCCATTTCCGACGACATGGCGGTGTGCCACCATGTGCTTCGCCAGATCGGGCGCTTCGAGAGGGGCGAGCCGCTCGAGAACGTGGTGGACGTGGCGCGCGGCTATTGAGGACGGCGCGCCGCCGCGGGCCCCGCCCGTTCCGCCACCAGGATGCCCGCCCGGCTGGCGTGCCAGTGATAGCCCATGCCGAAATTGAGGGAGGGCGCGCCGGCGAAGAGCCGCGCCATGTCGGGCTGGTTGTGCTGCCTGAACACTTCTATGGGCGGAAGGTACTGGCCGTAGGGGCGCAGCGCCCACTGGCCGGGATCGAAATATTTCAGCGGGATGCCGGAGTCGTCCTGCACGATCGTCGAACTGCTGGCGAGCAGGAAGCCGCGCACCTTCGAGAAACCGCCCACATGCAGAAGGTAGGAGGCGCTCTTGAGCAGGCTGTCGCCCTGGCCGAGCTTCTCGCAGAATTTCAGGAAGCCGCTCTTGCCGACGCCGCCATCGGAGAGGTCGGTGCTGAAGTAGTAGAGACTTTTCGGCGCGCCGCCCGGGCCGATGAAGTCGATGCGCACGCCACCGGCGCGGCCCTTGCCCCCGACCTCGCCGGCGCCGCCCTTGCCGTCGAGATTAAGGAAGGTGACGTCGCGGATGGACGCACCCGACCTGGCCAGCCCGAGATACAGGATCGGCAGCACGCCGGTGAAACGGCCGGAGCGCATGTCCGCGCCCATCTCCTTGGTGATGAAGTAGCCGTATTGCAGGAAGTTGCCGAGAGAGGCGCGCAATTCGGCAAGCCCCTCGGCTAGAGCCTGGGGCGGCATCGCCATGACATCCGGCAGGGGGCCGACAGGCTCCAGCCCGGCGAAGACATAGGTCGAGGCCCGGGAATAAATGGCCTCGGCGGTCGGGAAATCCGGACCGCTGAACATGTAGAACATGACCGGGCTGGGACGCTGCAGGTTGGCCAGCGCCCAGACGCGGGCGCGGGCGAGCGCCCGGCGGTCGAGCTCGCCCCAGGCACTGTGCATGCTGCGCGCATGGTCCTGCCAGGCCGGGGACTGCGCCAGCGGCGCGAGAGGCGACGCCGGCGACGGCTCCAGTCCGGCGAGAAAGCGGGCGGTGTCTCCGGCGCCCGCCTGAGACCACGCCGATGACGACAAGGCAACGGCGTGGAGGAATACAGCCGCCGCAACCCATCGCAGCGGCCGGGCGATCCTGCTGAAGAACCGCGCTGGCTCCGGCGGAAGCGCGCGCGGGAACCGGAGGCTTTCCATGCGTGTTGCTATCGCAGGCAACGTCAACGGAGACCTACCATGCGCGGACTGCTTCTGTGGCTGATCGGCATTCCCCTGCCGATGATCATCCTGCTCTATCTTTTCGACGTTCTCTAGAACATGATCCGGAAAAGTGGATACCACTTTTCCGACAGGATCATGCTCAAGCTGTGATCTGGCGCATCATCTTACCGGCCAAGCGAGTCCACCTGGCCGGATGATGCGCCAGGCGG
>JBFWSL010000179.1:0-8317 GCA_050248375.1 Hyphomicrobiales bacterium
TCACGCAGGGAGCACAGGCCAGCCGAAAGCGCCTCCGGCAGCATGGGTACCACCCGGTCGGGGAAGTAGACCGAGTTGCCGCGCTTGAGCGCTTCCTTGTCGAGAGCGGAGCCCGGCCGCACGAAATGGCTGACATCGGCGATGGCCACGATAACCACCCAGCCGTCCGGGTTCTTCGGGTCGCCGTCCTTCTCCGCCCAGACCGCGTCGTCATGATCGCGCGCGTCCTGCGGATCGATGGTGACGAGAGGGACCTTGCGCAGATCCTCGCGGCCTTTCAGGCTGGGAGGCTCGGCGGCTTCGGCTTCAGCGACCGCACGGTCAGGGAACCTGTCCGGCAGGCCATGTACCTGGATGGCGATGAGGCTGATGGCGCCGCTGCCTTCCGGGTCTCCGAGCCGGTCCACCACGCGGGCGCGCGGGACGCGGTAGCGCCCGGCGGCGTCGATCTCGTAGCGGACCAGCTCGCCGTCCCTGGCGTCGCCTTCGTTGCCGGGATCGACAGGCCATTCCTTGAGCTGCTTGCGGTCGATGGGATCGATGACGCCACCGCCCTTGGGACTCTTGCGGAAGATGCCGAGTTGGCGCGTGGTGCGCCGCTCCAGCTTGCGGATGGGCCGCGCCTGGTAGCTGCAGCCGTCCGCGTCGGGCGTATCCAGCCGCTCGATATTGGCGAGCAGGCGGTCGCCCGGCCCCGGCGCGCCTGCTTCCTTGCGCCCCGGCAGGACCAGCACCCGGGGAGGGGCGCCATGCTGATCCCGGTCCCAGCTCGTGGGCGTGGCCACGGGCTCGCCGTCACGGCTGCGGCCGGTGATCTCGATGACGCCTACCGACGGAAGCTCGCCGCTGCGGGCTATGCGCTTGCGGGAGCCTGTGGTGAGCCCCTCGTCCGCCATCTCCTTCAGAACGCGCTTGAGGGCGATCCGTGCCCCGCCGGTGACGTTGAAGGCACGCGCGATCTCCCGCTTTCCCGCCGTGGCGGGCGCGGTCTGAAGAAACTCGAGTATCTCTTCCTTGCTGGGCAGCACATCGGACGGACGGGTCTTCGTGCCGCGCTGCTTTCGGGTTTGTCGTGCCACGTTTAGTTCTTATACCAAAGGCCTCGGCAACTGACTCGGCGCGTCACCCCGGCGTAGGCCGGGGTCCAGTGCGGTGTTCCAGAGCTTCCTGTTTTCAGTACTGGATTCCGGCTTGCGCCGGAATGACGAATGAGTGAATCCACCGGTCGTTAGCAAAGGCCATCGGTATTACGCGGATCAGGAGGCTGTTTCGGCTTCTTTCGTCTTCGCCGTCTTCTTCGTGCCCTTGGCTGTGGACTTGCGCTTGGCGGGCGCTTTCTTGGTGCCCTTTTCCGCGCGCGCCGCGATCAGCCGCACGGCTTCCTCCATGGAAACCATCTCCGGAGCCGTGTCGCGGGGCAGGGTCGCGTTGACCTTGCCGTGCTTCACATAAGGTCCGTAGCGCCCACTCAGCACTTCCACCTTGCCGCCGAGCTCGGGATGATCGCCGAGCTCCTTGATGACGGTCTTGGAGGGTGCGCCGCGGCGCTTGGAGGCTTTTTCGGCCAGCACGGTCACGGCGCGGTTGATGCCGATGGAGAACACCTCCTCCGGGCCTTCGAGATTGGCGTAGATGCCATCGTGCTGCACGAAGGGGCCATAACGCCCGATGCCCGCGCGGATCGGCTTTCCTGTCTCGGGGTGGTTGCCCACCTCGCGCGGCAGCGATAGCAACGCCAGGGCCTTTTCCAGATCGACATCCGAGAGGGAATAGCCTTTGGGAATCGAGGACCGCTTGGGCTTCTCGCCGTCCTTGCCTTCGCCGAGCTGCACATAGGGACCGAAGCGTCCCGTGCGCAGGGTCACATCCATCCCCGTTTCGGGGTCCGTGCCGAGCGGCTTGCCGTCGGGTCCGACCGCTTCGCCGCCATCCTCGCCGGGCGTGGCGAACTGGCGGGTATAGCGGCAATCGGGATAGTTGGAGCAGCCGACGAAGGCGCCATAGCGCCCGATCTTCAGGTTCAGCCTGCCGTCCTCGCAGGACGGGCACTTGCGCGGATCCTTGCCGTCTGTCGCCGGCGGAAAGATATGCGGCGCCAGCAGTTCGTCGAGCGCATCCAGCACATGGCTGACCCGCAGATCCTTGATCTCGTCCACCGCGCCCGTGAAGTCGCGCCAGAAATCGCGCAGCACGTCCTTCCAGGCGATCTCGCCGGCCGATATCCGGTCCAGCTTCTCCTCGAGGTCGGCCGTGAAATCGTATTCCACATAGCGCTGGAAGAAGCTTTCCAGGAAGGCGATCACGAGCCGTCCCTTGTCCTCGGGAATGAGCCGCTTCTTGTCGAGGCGCACATACTCCCGGTCGCGCAGGACGTTCAGTGTCGAGGTATAGGTGGAGGGGCGGCCGATGCCGAGCTCCTCCATCTTCTTGATGAGGGTCGCCTCGGTATAGCGCGGGGGCGGCTCGGTGAAATGCTGGTGCGCCTCGATTGCGCGCAGGCTCACCGCCTCGCCGGGCTTCAGTTCCGGAAGCCGCTTGTCGTCCTCGCTCGCGCTGTCGTCGCGGCCCTCGTCATAGACGGTCAGGAAGCCGTCGAACTTGACCACGGTACCCGTCGCCCGCAAGCCGTAGTTGCCTCCGTCGGCGCCGCTGACTGCGATCTCGGCGGTGGTGCGTTCCAGCTCGGCGCTCTCCATCTGGCTTGCCAGCGTGCGCAGCCAGATCAGCTTGTAGAGCCCCGCTTCGTCCTTGCTGAGATAGCGCTCCACGCTCGCCGGGTCGCGCGACAGGTCCACCGGGCGGATGGCCTCGTGGGCTTCCTGGGCGTTCTTCGCCTTGCTGGTGTAGAAGCGCGGCTTCTCCGGCACGTAACGCTCGCCATAGGTGCCGGCGATGGTCTTGCGGACGGCCGAGACCGCTTCGGGCACGATCTGCACGCCGTCGGTACGCATATAGGTGATGAGGCCCTGGGTGCCGCCGCCGATGTCGATGCCCTCATAGAGCTTCTGGGCGACCTGCATGGTCTGGCGGGCCGACAGGCCGAGCTTGCGCGAGGCCTCCTGCTGCAGCGTGGACGTGGTGAAGGGCGGCCAGGGGTGGCGCTTCTGCCCCTTGCTCTCCACCGAGTCGATGCGGAAGCTGCCGCCCTCGATGGCTGCCTTGTATTTGTTGGCGGTCTCGCCATCCTTGATGTCGAGGCGGTCCAGCTTGTTGCCGTTTACGGAAACCAGCCGGGCGGAGAAGGGGGCACCGGCGGCATTGGCCATTTCGGCGTCCAGGGACCAGTATTCCTGGCTGCGGAACTTCTCGATCTCGAGCTCGCGGTCGCAGACCAGCCTGAGAGCAACCGACTGTACCCGTCCGGCCGAACGGGCGCCCGGCAGCTTGCGCCAGAGCACCGGAGAAAGGGTGAAGCCCACTAGGTAGTCCAGGGCGCGGCGGGCGAGATAGGCGTTAACCAGCGAGTCGTCGATCCGGCGGGGGTGGCGCATGGCCTCCGTCACCGCCTGCTTGGTCACCGCGTTGAACACCACGCGTTCGACCTCGACGCCTTCCAGCGCCTTCTTGTCCTTCAGCACCTGCAGCACGTGCCACGAGATCGCCTCGCCCTCGCGATCCGGGTCGGTGGCGAGGATCAGCTTGCGGGAGCCTTTCACCGCGCTCGCGATCTCGTTCAGCCGCTTCTGGGATTTCGAATCCACATCCCAGTACATCTCGAAGTCCTGGTCCGGCAGAACGGAACCGTTCTTCGAGGGCAGGTCGCGCACATGGCCGTATGAAGCCAGCACGCGATAGTCGCTGCCGAGATATTTGTTGATTGTCTTCGCCTTGGCGGGCGATTCGACGATGACGACGTTCATGCAGGGTCCGGAAATATTGGCTGAAATTCGCCGGGTATCTTACGCCTGAAGAGGCGACCAGAGTGTTACCGGGCGGTTATCGCGACAGAACATGGTAAAACGGCGCGATCATGTCAAATCGCTGGATGACTGCACTTGCATGCAGGTTGTATATATATTATAGATACAACCTATCGGTGCATTTAAGAGTTTCCCCAATCAAATCGGTCGGTTAGCGCCATCCGAGGCCGGATGAGTGCTGTCCGGGGAGGCGGCGATGGGTAAACCTGCAAAAAAAGTGACCACAGTTAAAGAACAGGCTCCTGCAGGCTCCGGGAGCCATGAGAGGGCTTCCGGGACGGCATCCGGCCGTCGCAGAGAATCGGCACGGTACATCGCCGACCTCGCGCTCGAACTGTCGAACATGGCCCGGAAATCGGATCTGGCCTTCCTTTCCTATCTTCTGGATCTGGCCTCGGAAGAAGCGTCGGCACAGGCTCGCCGCTTCTGATTGTGCTGGCTCAATCATCCCTGTCATAAGTCATGTCCTTCAGGGAAACGAGCTGCGAACCGTGCCGCTCGAGGCGTCCGGCAAGGTCCAGTTCCAGCAACACGATATGGACCGCCCGCACGCTGAGCCCGGTCGTCCGGATGACTTCGTCGATATCCACGGGCGAATAGCCGAGCGCCGAGATCACTCTCTCGCGGTCCGATGAGGTCAGGTCGGGCAGGGGAGCGCCTGCGCCGGGCGGGTCCTGGGAGAAGCTGTCGCCGTGTCCCACGTCGCTGCGGCCAAGAATGGGCGCCAGCACCGTAACGACATCGCTGGCGCAGGTGACGATATTGGCGCCATCCTTGAGCAGGCCATTGGTTCCCTGGGCGCGCGGGTCCAGGGGATTGCCCGGTACCGCGAACACCTCGCGGCCCTGTTCGCCCGCCATGCGCGCGGTGATCAGCGAGCCCGATCGCTTCGCCGCTTCCACGACGATGACCCCGCAGGACATGCCCGAGATGATCCTGTTGCGGCGGGGGAAGTCGGGACCGCGCGGCTGGAAGCCCATGTCGCGTTCGCTCACCAGCAGTCCACGTTCGCCGATGGCCTCGTGCAGCCCGGCATTCTCCGGCGGATAGATAATGTCGATGCCGCCGGCCATCACCGCCGCCGTGCCCCGTTCGAGCGATGCCATGTGGGCCGCCGTGTCGATTCCCCGTGCCAGGCCTGACGCGATGACGAAGCCTTCCGCGCCGAGATCGTTGGCGAGCTGACGGGCGAATTTCTGTCCGATGGCCGAGCCGTTGCGCGCGCCGACTATGGCCACCACGGGATTGTCCATCAGTTCGGGGCGGCCCTTGATGCAGATGAGCGGCGGAGGTGCATCGACCGCCGCAAGCCAGGGCGGATAGCCATGCTCTCCGGGAGCCACCAGCATGGCGCCGTAGCGCGCCACGCGTTTCAGCTCGGTTTCCGCTTCCTCTGCCGGGCAGATGCGGATGCGCCGTCCGCCGCCGCGCCGCGACAGTTCCGGCAGGGCCTCGAGCGCGGCTCCCGCGCCGCCATAGTGGTTCACGAGTTCACGGAAGGTGACCGCGCCCACATTCTCGCTGCGGATCAGCCTCAGCCAGTCCAGCCTTTGCGCATCGGTCAGCCTGCGCCTGCCGGGGCCGGGATTGTGCTGCGGGCTCTCCTCAGCGTCCAATGCGCGATTCCTCTCCCTTCATGAGGCGGACGATGTTGGCCCGATGCCGCCAGTAGACGAGGGCGGTCATTACGGCAAAGAGGAGGGCGGCCAGACTGCTGCCGGTGACATAGTAGAGCAGCGGAGGCACCATGGCGCTGGCGATCAGCGCGGAGAGCGACGAGTAGCGGGTGGTGGCGGCGACCGCGAGCCAGATGACGCAGAATGCGATGGCCATTCGCCATTCGATGCCGAGCAGCACGCCGATATAGGTGGCGACGCCTTTCCCGCCCTTGAAGCCGAGCCAGACCGGATAGAGGTGGCCGAGGAAGGCGCCCAGGCCCGCGGCGGCCGCGGCTCCGGGACCCCAGTAGGAACCGATGAGAACTGCAGCGGTACCCTTCAGCAGATCGCCCGCCAAGGTGAGGGCCGCCAGGCCCTTGTTGCCCGTGCGCAGCACGTTGGTCGCGCCGATATTCCCGGAGCCGATCTTGCGCACGTCGCCAAGCCCGGCGATCCGGGTCAGCAGCAATCCGAAGGGAATGGAGCCGACGAGGTAGCCGGCGGCCAGCATGACGGCAGCCAATGGCGCGCCTACCAGCCAGAACGCGTTCGTATCCATGCCGTCCCTCCCAAAGGCACCCTTCCGGGCCGCCTGCGGGCGGACCGTCAGTCGTCCTGCGAGTTATACACGGTCTTTCCGGAAACGAAGGTCATGATCGTGCGGCCCTGAAGACGCGATTCGTCGAAGGGAGTGTTCTTCGACTTGGACCTCAGCTTCGCGGGATCGACCACCCAGGGGACGTCGGGGTCGAACAGCACCAGGTCGGCGACCGCGCCCTTTTCCAGCTTTCCGGCGGGAAGCGCGAGGATTTCCGCGGGGTTGGTGGAGAGCGCCCGCAGGAGCGCCGGCAGGCCGATGAGGCCATTGTGGAACAGCCGCAGCGCGGCGGGCAGCAGCGTCTCCAGTCCGATGGCCCCGTCGGAGGCTTCCGCGAAGGGGCGGCGTTTCACGTCCGCGTCTTTGGGGTCGTGGCTCGAGACCACCACGTCGATGTCGCCGGCGGCCAGGCCTTCGACCATGGCCACGCGGTCCTCCTCCGTGCGCAAGGGGGGGCGCATCTTGAAGAACGTCCGGTAGGAGCCGATGTCGTTCTCGTTCAGGGTCAGGTGATTTATGGACACGCCGCAGGTGACGCGCAGGCCGCGCTGCTTGGCCGCCCGGATGAGTTCGAGGGAGTCGGCGCACGATATCTGCGCCGCGTGGTATCGCGCGCCGGTAAGGCTCACCAGCCGCAGGTCGCGCTCGAGCATCATCGTTTCCGCGGCGGACGGGATGCCGGGCAGGCCAAGGCGGCTGGAGACGATGCCCTCGTTCATGACGCCGCCCTCGCACAGGGACGGCTCCTCGGTATTGTGGACGACGAGCGCGCCGAAATCGTTGGCGTAGCTCAGGGCGCGGCGCATGACGCGCGCATTGGCGAGGCTGGTCTTGCCGTTGGTGAAGGCGAGGGCGCCTGCGTCCTTCAGCAGGCCGATCTCGGTGATCTCCTCGCCTTTGAGGCCCTTGGTCAAAGCGCCCATCGGGTGCACATGCACGATCGCGGTGTCCCGGGCACGGCGCTCCATGTAGTCGACCAGCGCCGCATCGTCGATGACCGGGTCGGTATCCGGCATGCAGATGATGGTGGTGACGCCGCCGGCCGCCGCCGCGCGGCTCGCCGTCGCAAGCGTCTCGCGGTGCTCGTAGCCGGGCTCGCCCGCCCGCACCATCATGTCCACCAGGCCCGGCGCCAGCACCTTGCCGCCGCAGTCGATGACCTCCGCGTCCCCGGGCGCGTTGCGCCGCAGGGAGGCTCCGATTTCGCTGATTTTTCCGTCCTCGATGACAAGGCCGCCGGGCGTCTCCGTGCCGGCCGCCGGATCGACCAGCCGGGCATTGATCAGGGCGGTGCGTTTCGCCCCGGAGCGGGCCGGCTTTTCGCGGCTGCGTGTGGCGGACATGGTGTCGCTCATCGCTTGGGCAGGTTCCCCGATAATGCCTCGAGCACGGCCATGCGGATGGCCACGCCCATCTCGACCTGCTCTGAAATCACGCTGCGCGTGTCGTCGGCGACGGCGGAGTCGATCTCCACGCCCCGGTTCATGGGCCCGGGATGCATGATCAGCGCGTCCGGCCTGGCCCATTTCAGCTTGTCGTGGTCGAGGCCGAAGAAGTGGAAATATTCCCGCACGCTCGGGATATAGGAGCCCGACATCCGCTCCCGCTGAAGGCGCAGCATCATGACGATATCCGCGTCCTTCAGCCCCTCTTTCATGCTGTGCATGACTTCGGCGCCCAGCTTCTGGGGTTGTGGCGGCAGCAGGGTGGACGGGGCGACGATGCGGACCCGCGCACCCAGAGCGTTGAGCAGGATGATGTTGGAGCGCGCCACCCGCGAATGCAGGATATCGCCGCAGATGGCGACCGTGAGCCCTTCGATGCGGCCCTTGTTGCGCCGGATGGTCAGCGCGTCCAGCAGCGCCTGCGTGGGATGTTCATGCGACCCGTCGCCGGCATTGATGACGCTGCAATCGACCTTTTGCGAAAGCAGTTCGACCGCGCCCGCCGCATGATGGCGGACCACGAGAATGTCGGGCCGCATGGCGTTCAGGGTAACGGCGGTATCGACAACGGTCTCTCCCTTTTCCACGGAGGAAGCCCGCACCGACATGTTCATCACATTGGCGCCGAGCCGCTTGCCGGCCAGTTCGAACGAACTCTGGGTGCGGGTCGAGGCTTCGAAAAAGAGATTGATCTGG
>JBFWSL010000180.1:0-8311 GCA_050248375.1 Hyphomicrobiales bacterium
AGATGAGCACGTTGGCGTCGACCGCCATGCCGATGGTGAGCACGATGCCCGCGATGCCCGGCAGCGTCAGCGTCGCCTGCAGCAGCGACAGGGCGGCGACGATCAGCCCCATGTTCACGAACAGCGCGATGACGGCGAACACCCCGAACAGGCTGTAGGCGAGCATCATGAACACCACCACCGCGCCCATGCCGATCATGGCCGCGATCTTGCCCGCCTCGATGGAGTCCGCGCCGAGGCTGGCGCCCACCGTGCGCTCCTCGATGATGGTCAGCTTCACCGGCAGCGCGCCCGAGCGCAGCAGCACGGCGAGATCGTTGGCCTGCTGCACGGTGAAATTGCCGCTGATCTGGCCGGTGCCGCCGAGGATCGGCTCGCGGATCACCGGGGCGGAGATCACCTTGTTGTCGAGGATGATGGCGAAGGGCCGGCCGACATTCTCCTGCGTCACCCGCCCGAATTTCTTGGCCCCGGCGGAATCGAAGCGGAAGCTGACCACCGGCTCGCGGGTCTGCTGGTCGAAGTTCGGCTGGGCATCCACCAGGTTCTCGCCCGAAACCAGCGCGTTCGACTTGACCAGGTAGGCGCTGACATAGCCGTCGCCCGAGGGAACGATCTCCGAGCCCACCGGCGGCCGGCCGCTCTCCTGCGCCTGCTGCGCGGTCATCGACGGATCGACCAGCTTGAACTCCAGCTTGCCGGTCTCGCCCACCAGCGCCTTCAGCCGTGCCACGTCGCTGATGCCGGGCACCTGCACCAGGATGCGGTCGCGGCCCTGGCGCTGGATGGTGGGCTCCGTGGTGCCGAAGGCGTCGATGCGCCGCCGCACCGTCTCGATGGAGGACTCGATGGCCGAGCCGATGCGGTGCAGCAGCCCCGGCTCGGTGATCTGCAGGCGGATGGTGCCGCTCTCCTGGGCCGTCACTTCGAGGTCGTTGCCGCTGACGCCGGTGAACACGCCGCTGCCTATGGGCGACGACAGCTCGCGCAGGCGCTTCAACGCCTTGTCCGCGTCGCCCGGCTCCTTGATCTGCACGTAGACCGAGCGGTCCGCTAGGTTCGAGCGCACGCCGCCGACATAGCCGACCTTCTGGTCGCGCAAGGCATCGCGGACGTCGCCGCGCAGGTTCTTCAGCCAGTCGGTCAGCAGGTCCTTCTCGTCCATCTGATAGAGCAGATGGGCGCCGCCCTGCAGGTCGAGGCCGAGATTGATCTGCTTGTGCGGGATCCAGTCCGGCAGGCCGGCCAGCCTGGAGGCGGGCACGAGATTGGGAGAGGCCAGCAGCAGGCCGCCGATCGATATGATCAGCACCAGAATCGTCTTCCATCTGGCGAAATGCAGCATTGGCGGTCAGCCCCTGTGATGTCCCGCGGATCGTATCGGGCGCGAGGCGCCCCGTTGCCTCAGCTCTTGGCCGCCGCTTCGACCGGCTGTCCCTTGCCGCGAACCTCCGACAGCGTCTGGCGCATGACGCGCACCTTCACGCCGGTGGCGATCTCGAGCTGGAGCTCCTGGTCGTCGACCTTGAGCACCTTGCCGATGAGGCCGCCGCTGGTGACCACCGTGTCGCCCCGGCGCACGTTCGCCACCATCTCCCGGTGCTCGCGCATGCGCTTCTGCTGGGGTCGGATGATGAGGAAGTACATGATCACGAAGATCATGACGAACGGCAGGATCGACATCAGGAAATCGGGACTTCCCCCACCGCTTTGCGCGTAGGCCGGAGTGATGAACATGGCTTCTCCCCAAAGGACTTGAATTATACGGGACTTTCGGCCCCGCCGCGCGCCTCGCGCAGGTCGCGGCGACTATAGTCAGGTGGCAGGCCAATGCAACTGCCTGCGCGGGCCCGGCGCGCACGTTCACTTTATCGGTTCGGGCCGATCAACATTGCCCCCCGGTTGGGATATATGTCCGGAATCATCGATCCAGCCCGAACGCAAGGGACCCCATGGCCAGCAAGACCAGGAAGCCGAAAAAGCCCGTAGCAGACCCCCTGGCCCGCATCGCCGCAGCCCTGGAGCGGCTGGCCCCCCAGCCCGCCCCGGAGGTGGATTTCGACGCCGCCAGCGCCTTCGTCTGGCAGGCCGAGCCCGAGGGCTTCACGCCCGTCCACAAGGTCAACCGCATCCCCCTGAAGCTGCTCAAGGGCATCGACCGCATGTGCGGCACCCTGCTGGCCAACACCGAGCGTTTCGCCGCCGGCCTGCCCGCCAACAACGCCCTGCTGTGGGGCGCCCGCGGCATGGGCAAGAGCTCCCTGGTCAAGGCCGCCCACGCGGAGGTCGAAGCCTCGGCCTCGAAGAAGAAGAAGGCCGCGGGCGGCCTGAAGCTGGTGGAGATCCACCGCGAGGACATCGCCAGCCTGCCCCGCTGCCTCGCCCACATGCGCGGCTCGCCGCACCGCTTCATCGTCTTCTGCGACGACCTGTCCTTCGACGGCGACGATACCTCCTACAAGTCGCTCAAGGCGGTGCTCGAGGGCGGCATCGAGGGCCGGCCCGGCAACGTCATCTTCTACGCCACCTCGAACCGCCGCCACCTGCTGCCGCGCCACATGATGGAGAACGAGCGCTCCACCGCCATCAACCCGTCGGAATCGGTGGAGGAGAAGGTCTCCCTCTCCGACCGCTTCGGCCTGTGGATCGGCTTCCACAATTGCAGCCAGGACGACTTCCTGGAGATGGTGAAGGCCTATGCCGGCCATTTCGGCCTGAAGCTGCCCGGCGACCGGTTGCGCGCCGAGGCGCTGGAATGGGCCACCACCCGCGGCTCCCGCTCCGGCCGCGTCGCCTGGCAATACATCCAGGACCTCGCCGGGCGTCTCGGCAAGCCGCTGAAATTCTGATCGCGGTCTTCCGCCGCGCCATCGGCGCTATCGCGGATCATGCAGCCGTGGCCCCTGGCCTGCGCCGGGGTTCCGGAGACCGCGGCCAGACCCCGGGTCTCCGCCGCGCCGTAGAGGACTTCGGCCCCGCATGCCGGTCTCCGCCCGGGGTTCCGGAGACCACTGCCCGGCCTCATGGAAAAGCGAAACCCCGGCGCAGGCCGGGGTCCCGCCGTCATATAAATGGCATGCGGCCTAGCTGTTCGCCGCCAGGAACTTGGTGGGATCGACCGGCTTGGAGCCCTTGCGCAGCTCGAAGTGCACCTGCGGCTGCGACACCGACCCCGACTTGCCCGCCTTGGCGATGACCTGCCCGCGCGTGACCGTGTCGCCGCGCTTGACCATGAGCTCCTCATTGTGGGCGTAGGCCGAGACCCAGTTGTTGGCGTGGCGGATCAGGATCAGGTTGCCGTAGCCCTGCAGTTCGTTGCCGGCATAGGCGACGACGCCGTGCTCCGACGCCTTGACCGGCGTGCCCGCGGGCACCGCGAGGTTGATGCCGTCATTGTGCTTGCCGTTATCGCCCGGACCGAAGTTGCCGATGATGCGACCGCGCACCGGCCAGCGGAACTCGTTTCCGGCGATGGCCTCGGGCGCGGGAATGCCCGGCGAGGAAACCTTCGTCTCCGACTTGTCGGGCTTGGCGCTGGGCAGCGGCACGTCGGGCTTGACCGACGCGACCTTGACCGGCTCCTTCGCCTCCGCCCTGGCCACATCCGCGCCGCCGGGCAGCTTGAGCTCCTGGCCGAGGTTCAGCGTCTCGTTCACGCGCATGTCGTTGACGCGCGCGATCTCCTTGTAGTCCTCGATGCCGTACTTCTTGGCGATGTTGTAGAAGGAATCCCCGCCCTGCACGATATGAGTGCGCGGCGTGCCCGAGGGCCTGGCCGAGGCGACCGCCGCGGGAGACGGCCCGACGGGGATCTTCAGGCTCTGGCCTTCGCGCAGGCGGTTGGAGTCCATGTTGTTCGCCCGCATGATGGCGTCCACCGAGGTGTCGTGGGCCTGGGCGATGATGGACAGGTTCTCGCCGCGCTTGACGGTGATCTCCTTGTATTTCGGCGCCGGGGGCGGAGCGGCCGGACGCTGGGCCGGCGGCGGCGCCACGGGCCGCGGGGTCGCCTGCGGCAGCGGCTCGGCCGAGGCCACGCGCGGACCTGCCGGCGGCGGACCGTAGTTCCCCGAGGGCGGCGGACCATAGGGCGACGGCGGCGGCGCGTAGGACGCCTGCGCGCTGCCCGAGGGCGGCGGCAGATCGGACCGCGACACGGTCGAGGGCCCGCCATAGCTCTGGTAGCCGGAATAGCCGCCACCCGCGGGCGCCGGGCCCACGGATTCGGACGGGGTCAGGGAAGACGTCGTCAGCGTGCTGTCGGCAGCCTTGCTCTCGCCGCTCGCGAACATCGGATAGTCGAAGCGCGAAACATTGGCGCTGCAGGCGCCCAGCGAAACCAGCAGCGCACCCGCAGCGACCATCGTCGCGGCGCGCGCAGCCGTGCCCCGAACCAGCTTGTGGTTTTGACCCGTCATGTGACCCACCCTTCCGTCTGGAACGAGTAAAGCGCCCAGCGCGTAAACAAGGTGTTAACGAGAGGCCTAACGGATATGGATTCGCGTTGTTCCGCAACGCGCATTTGGGTGACAGGCGGCCCGGACGGGCCGCGGTCGGGAAGGAACGGACCTAGAGCACGATCCGGAAAAGTGGATACCGCTTTTCCGACAAGTTCGTGCTCAAGCTATTGACCTGGCGCATGATCTTATCGGCCAAGCGAGTCAACTTGGCCGGATGATGCGCTAGCGGTTGCCGAGCCGTTCGCCGGCGGGAGGCGCGCCCGCGTCGTTCAGGCGGGGATCGTGCTTGTCGGATTTCTTGAGGAGGCCGAAGGACGGGAAGTCGAAGCCGGTGATGTGCCCGGCGCTGCAACCGCCGAGGCCGAACCCGACCGTGAGAATCAACGCCGCTGTGATTACCGGGCGCCGCACGGCCGCAAGACGCGCCGCACGAGGCAACGAGACAGACATATACGAACTACCCTTTCTCCCGGGCAAAATCCTGAGCCCAACCCGTAAAAAAGGTCTTAACGGCCGACCGGAATGAATCATCGCAGCCGAATGCGGCGGCAATTCAGCGATTTGAGGGCGGTTGGCGCCTCGCCGCGCCGGATACGATGCATGTAGCCCGGATGAAGCGGAGCGAAATCCGGGATCGGTTTCGCCAGGCATCCCCGGGTTACGCTTCGCTCCACCCGGGCTGCACGGAAGCCCTGGCGATTTTCCTCACCGTTTCACGCGGCCCTTGACCATGGGCACGAAACGCACCGGCAGCAGCCGCTTCTGCTCGATGCCGGCCTCGGTCTTGTCGATGCGGGTCAAATGCTGCGCGTCGCGGGTCTCGCCGAGCGGGATGATCATGCGTCCCCCGGTCTTGAGCTGGTCGAGCAGCGCCTGGGGCGGCTCCGGCGCGGCCGCCGTGACGATGATCCTGTCGAAGGGCGCCTGGGGCGGCCAGCCGAGCCAGCCGTCGCCTATGATGGTGGTGATGTGCGGCAGGCCGAGCTCGGAGAAGCGCCGCTCGGCGGCCTTCTGCAACTCGCGATACCTCTCGATGGTAAAGACGCGGGCCGCCAGGTAGGACAGCACCGCCGTCTGGTAGCCCGACCCGGTGCCGATCTCCAGGACCTTGTGCGTCGGCTGCACATCGAGCTGCTCCGTCATGCAGGCGACGATATAGGGCTGCGAGATGGTCTGGCCGCAGTCGATGGGCAGCGCGCTATCCTCATAGGCGCTTTCCATGAAGGCCGGATCAACGAACTTCTCGCGCGGCACGAGTTCAAGAGCCCGCAACACCCGCGTGTCGCGTATGCCGCGCTTGCGAAGCTGCATGATCAGCCCGATCCGGTTCACGGAACTGGACATCGGACCCCGCTTCGACTCACCACCTCAACCCCGACGCTTTCCGCAGTATCGGATGATTCTGCCCGCGCTGTCTGTCACTCCCCGGCCAGGGGCAGCGCCCCTCCGCCGAAGTGACCGGCCAGTGTGTCCAGCGCGCCGCCATGGGTCAAATTCAGCTTGAGCGGCGTGACGCTGATCTGGCCGCCATAGACCGCCCACAGGTCCGTGCCCTCCGGCGGGTTCGACCGCCGCCGGGAAAAGCCGAACCAGTAATAGGGATTGCCGCGCGTATCCATGCGGTCTTCCACCCGCAGCAGGTCCTGGTCGCGCCGCCCCTGCCGGGTGATGGCGATACCCTTGACCCGGTCGGGCGTGCGGTCGGGGAAGTTGATGTTGAGCACCACGCCCTTGTCCCAGCCGGTCTCGAGCAGCCTGCGGATCAGCGGCGCGCCGTGCTTCATCGGCGTCTCCCAGTGAATTTCGGGATCGCCCTCGGGATCGTCGTCGAGTCTGTAGGCGAGGCTGAGGGCGATCGAGCGTATGCCCAGCAGCGTGCCCTCCATCGCTCCGGCGACCGTGCCCGAATAGGTCACGTCGTCGGCCATGTTCTGGCCCCGGTTCACGCCCGACAGCACCAGCGCCGGAGGCGACTCCGGCATCAGGAAGCGCACGCCCATGATGACGCAGTCCGTCGGCGTGCCCTTCACCGCGTAGACCTTGTCCTTGAGTTTCCTCAGGCGCAGCGGCTCGTGCAGCGTCAGCGAATGCGACGCACCGGACTGGTCCGTCTCCGGCGCCACGACCCACACGTCGTCGGAGAGCTCCGAGGCGATCTTGTGCAGCACGTCGAGGCCGGGCGCCTCGATGCCGTCGTCGTTGGTGATGAGGATGCGCATCTTGTCCTTCGCGGCTCCCCGGCGCTCCGTCATTCCGGACGCGGCTTTCCTCCAAATCCGTGTCCCGGCCAGGGCCGGGATCGGATTTGGACAGGAAAGGCAGCGATCCGGAATCCAGGACGGCGGGCCCTGAATGCATGGCTTCTGGATTCCGGATAGCTCGGTTCGCCAATGCCCCCGGCCCAAGGCCGGGAGGGGCGAACCGGCTTCCGGAATGACGAAAGACAGCGCATGGAGTCAATTCGCCTCAATCTTCTTAAGGCCGCCCATATAGGGCCGGAGCGCCTTCGGCACCGCCACGCTGCCGTCCTCGCGCTGGAAGTTCTCCAGTATGGCGATCATGGTGCGGCCCACCGCCAGCCCCGAGCCGTTGAGCGTATGCACGAAGCGCGTGTCCTTCGCTCCTTCGGGGCGGTAGCGCGCGTTCATGCGCCGCGCCTGGAAGTCGCCGCACACCGAGCAGGAGGAAATCTCCCGGTAAGTGTCCTGCCCCGGCAGCCACACCTCGATGTCGTGGGTGCGGCGCGCGCCGAAGCCCATGTCGCCCGTGCTGAGCACCATGGTCCTGTAGGGCAATTCCAGCCGCTTCAGCACTTCTTCCGCGCAACCGGTCATGCGGTCGAGCTCTTCGAGCGACTGCTCCGGCGTGGTGATGGAGACCAGCTCCACCTTGGAGAACTGGTGCTGGCGGATCATGCCGCGGGTGTCCTTGCCCGCCGCGCCCGCTTCCGCGCGGAAGCACGGCGTCCAGGCGGTTACCCTGAGAGGTAACTCGCTCTCCGCGACAATGGATTCCCGCACCAGATTGGTGAGCGGCACCTCGGCGGTGGGGATGAGCCAGTAGTCATTCTTGCTGACGAACAAATCCTCGCCAAACTTCGGCAACTGGCCCGTGCCCACCAGCGCCTCGTCGCGCACCAGCACAGGCGGCAGCACCTCTGTGTAGCCGAACTCGCCCGTATGCAGGTCGAGCATGAAGCAGGCGATGGCCCGCTCCAGCCGCGCCAGCGCGCCCTTGAGGATGACGAAGCGCGCGCCGGAAATCTTCGCCGCCGTCTCGAAGTCCATCAGCCCCAGCGCCTCGCCGATCTCGAAATGCTGCTTCGGCGCGAAGCCGAATTCCGGCGGCGTGCCCCATTTGCGCAGTTCCGTGTTGGCGCTTTCGTCCGCCCCCACGGGCACATCGTCCAGTGGCAGGTTGGGAATGCCGAGCAGGATTTCGTTGATCTCGGCGTCGAGCCTGCGCTCCTCCTCCTCGCCTTCCTGGATGAAGCTTTTGAGGGACGCCACCTCGTCCATGACCTTCTTCGCCGCCGCCTCGTCTCCGGACGCCTTGGCCTTGCCGATCTCCTTGGAGGCCGCGTTGCGGCGCGCCTGGGCGTCCTGCAGCTTCTGGATATGGGCGCGGCGCTGCTCGTCGAGCTTCAGCACCTCGTCCACCAGCGCGCTGAAATCGCCGTTGCGACTGGCGAGCGCCTGATCGCCGTTGCGCCTGGCGAGCGCCTGCTTGAAGGCGTCGGGGTCCTGCCGGATGGCTCTCAGGTCGTGCACGGGAAAAGCTCGCAATTATCGCAAATTCAGGAGATTCGGAGGCCAGTGACTGGCCCGCGCCTTCCTGAGATCGGAAGAGCA
>JBFWSL010000181.1:0-8216 GCA_050248375.1 Hyphomicrobiales bacterium
GCCCAGCAGGGGTTGTCCGCGTCGGCATGGGTGCTTTCCAGCACCGCGAGGTCGGCCGTGCGGCCGGCTTTCACCATGCCGGAGCGGATTTGCTCGACGCTCGAAAGCGGGGTCCAGCGGCATTTGTCCCCCCGGTTGTGCAGGAAGAACACGGGTATCCGCGCATCGGCCATGTTCATCTCCTTCAGGCTGTCGGGCTTGCCGGCGCGGTCGGTGAGGGAAGAGGAGAGCACGGCGGCGCGGACGATATCGGGGCCGAGGCGGATCGCGGCGTTGCCCGCGGAAACGCTGCCGCGGCTGGTGCCGACGACGACGACCGGCTTGCCGTTGCGCGCGGCGAGCGCCCTGGCCACGGCGGCGAGGTCGTCGGCATGGTCGGCGGTCATGCGGAAACCGGCGAGGCCGTCCTTTGACAGACGGTCGGAAGGCGCGTCGACGCTGGCCGCCAGATAGCCGCCGGCGGCGAAGAGGTGGCGCGAGCGGGTGAGAAAGTTGCGGTGCCGCGTGCCAGGCAGGTCCGGGTTGAGTCTGATCACTCCGCTACCGCCCACGAGCAGCATCAGGTTTGCGGAAGCCTTTTCGCCGTCACCGGTGAGCAGCACGTTGACGGTCGCGCCGCGCGGCGTGGACACGGTGAGGACTTCCTCGGCGGCGTGGAGGCCGGGGGCCGCCGCCAGCCAAAGAAGGAGCGCCGCAACAATCGGTAAAAATCGCGTGTTCCGCATGGCCCGCACAGCTCCGGGTGGATGACTTCGCCCACGCCCGGGCACACAATAGCGCGAGCAGGGGCATTGCCGGGAGGGGCAACATGCTGATCCGGATTCCGCGCGGATGGGAGATTTCCGGGAACCTGGTCACGCCCGAGCACATGGTGCTCGACCGGAGGCGCTTTCTTGCCGGGGCGGGAGCCATCGCCGCGTCGGGGCCCCTGGCCGGCGCGGCCGGCGCGGCGGAGAAGCAGGAGGACCCGACGGCGGATCTTTATCCGGCGAAGCGCAACGAGAAATACACGGTCACGCGGCCAGTCACCGACGAAAAGCTCAGTTCCTTCTACAACAATTTCTACGAGTTCGGCTTCCGCAAGACGATCGCGCGGGCGGCGCAGGCGCTGCCGGTGCGTCCCTGGGAGATACGCATCGACGGGGAGGTGGAGAAGCCCTTCACCATCGCCATCGACGATCTCATCCGGAAGATGACGCTGGAGGAGCGGCTCTACCGTCATCGCTGCGTGGAGGCGTGGTCGATGACCATCGCCTGGACGGGCTTTCCCCTGCGCGACCTGGTTTCGCTGGCGAAGCCGCTGTCGAGCGCGAAATACGTGCGCATGGAGACCTTCCACAGGCCCGAGATCGCGCCCGGCCAGCGGACGAAGAGCTATCCCTGGCCCTATGTGGAAGGGCTTACCATCGCCGAGGCGGCGAACGAACTCGCCTTCCTGGTGACGGGCGCCTACGGCAAACCGCTCGCCAAGCAGTTCGGCGCGCCGATCCGGCTGGCGGTGCCGTGGAAGTATGGATTCAAGTCGATCAAATCGATCGTGCGCGTCAGCTTCGCCGCCGAGCGGCCGAGGACGTTCTGGGAGAAGGCGCAGGGCCAGGAATACGGCTTCTGGGCCAACGTGAACCCGGAAGTGGACCATCCGCGCTGGAGCCAGGCGGACGAGGAGGTGCTTGGCGGTTTCAGGCGGGTGCCCACGCCGCTGTTCAACGGCTATACGGAGTTCGTCGCCGACCTCTACAAGGACCTGAAGCACGAACCGCTGTTCATGTGAGCGGCGGCGGTCTGGTGGCATGCGTCCGGCCGCCGGGGGCGGGCGGGCGCGAGAGCCTCACTGCACCGCCAGCAGGTCCACCTCGAATATGAGGGTGGCGTTCGGGGGAATCCTGGGCGGGGAGCCGCGCGAGCCATAGCCCATCTCGGATGGAATGGTGAGTTGGCGCTTGCCGCCGACCTTCATGCCGACGAGCCCCTTGTCCCAGCCCTGGATAACCTGGCCGGCGCCGAGCCGGAAGGTGAAGGGTGCTCCGGAGGTATTGGAATCGAACACCGTGCCGTCGGTGAGCTTGCCGACATACTTGACCTTCAGCGTCTTGCCGCTCTGGGCCACGGCGCCGGCGCCGGGCTTGATGTCGGTGATGCCTAGCGTCTGGACGGGCGGCGGCGACTGGTCGGTTGGCGGCGTGCTGTCGCCGACGCGCGCGCAGGCCGCCAGCAGCAACAGACCTAGGAATGCGACGGCGCTGCGTGTCATGGATGTCCCCCCTCGAAGCCAGCCAGCATAGCAAACCCGGCGGGCCGCCAGCCATGGGGATCGTATGTGGTCGGAGGGAGTGCGCTGTGCTCGCCGGCGGCTTTCGCCGCCGGCGAGCAGAAGGCGTCAAAGGGAGGGAGGATTTTTCAGCCTTCTGCTGCAAAGCGCAGCTGTCTCAAAATAAGAGACGAAACATTCCATTAATAGTCATGAGGAGACATATCAGCCATGCAGATATGCATGGCTGGGGCGGTCACAATGCCGTCAGAACGACCACTCGCGGGCCTTGTTGACCAGGAAGTCCCTGAAAACAGTGACCCTTTTTGAAGCCTTGGCGCCTTCGGGATAGACGAAGAAGCTGTCGAAGGCGGGCAGGTCGGCGGCTTCGGACAGGACCTGGTGCAGGTCCTCTTCGTCGCGGGCCATGTAGTCGGGAAGAATGGCCAGTCCGACGCCCCTGCGGCAGGCCTGCTTGAGGCCGTAGAGATTGTTGACGCTGAGTACCGGCTTGCGGTGTTCGCCGCCCGGAAGGCCCGCCGTTTCCAGCCAGTTGATGTCGCTGATCTGGGTGGGGACGGGGCCGCCGAAGGCGAGCACGCGATGCTTGCCGAGGTCGGCGGGGGTTTGCGGGGTCCCGAAGCGCTTCAGATAGCCGGCCGATGCGTAGACGTGCAGGTGCACGGTGAACAGGCGGCGCTGGATCAGTTCGCCCTGGGTGGGGGGCTTCAGCCAGATGCCGACGTCGGCCTCGCGCATGGTCAGGTCGAGCTGGTCGTATTCCAGGATCAGTTCGACGCGTATGTCGGGGTAGAGGTCGATGAACTCGGCCATGCGCGGGGCGAGCCATGTGGAGCCGAGCGCCACGGTGGTGGTGACGCGCAGGTCGCCGGAAGGCTTGTCCTTGGAGTCGGCGAGCCGGGTCTCGGCCATCTGCAGCCGGTTGAACACATCATGGGCGGTGCGGTAGAGCAGTTCGCCCTGCTCGGTGAGCACGAGCCCGCGCGCATGGCGGTGGAACAGGGGCACGTTCAACTCGTGCTCGAGCGCGCTGACCTGGCGGCTGACGGCCGACTGGCTCATGTTCAGCTTCTCGCCCGCATGGGTAAAGCTGCCGGCCTCGGCGGCGGCGTGAAAGATCCTCAGCTTGTCCCAGTCCATGTGCGTTGTTCCCGGCACGGCTATTCGGCGGCCTGAGATTTCTGCTCCATCGCGGCGAGATATTTCTCGGCTTCCAGCGCGGCCATGCACCCCATGCCGGCGGCCGTCACCGCCTGGCGGTAGATGTCGTCGGTCACGTCTCCCGCGGCGAACACGCCGGGAATGGCCGTCGCGGTGGAGTCGGGCGCCGTCACCAGATAGTTGCCGCGCTTCATCTCGAGCTGGCCGGCGAACAGTTCGGTGGCGGGGGCATGGCCGATGGCGATGAAGATGCCATCGCACTGCACCTCTGTGACATTGCCGGTCTTCACGTTCTTCAGCTTCGCGCCGGTTACGCCGGGAGGCGTCGCGGTGCCCAGGACCTCGTCCAGCACGGTGTCCCAGATCACCTCGACCTTGGGGTGCTTGAACAGGCGGTCCTGCAGGATCTTCTCGGCGCGGAACTCGGCGCGGCGGTGCACGACGCGCACGCGGGAGGCGAAGTTGGTGAGGAACAGGGCCTCCTCCACGGCGGTGTTGCCGCCGCCGATCACCAGAACTTCCTTGTTCTTGTAGAAGAAGCCGTCGCAGGTGGCGCAGGCGGAGACGCCGTAACCCTTGAACGTCTCCTCGCTCGGGATGCCGAGCCAGCGGGCCTGGGCGCCGGTCGCGATGATGAGCGCGTCGCAGGTGTAGGTGGTGCCGGAATCGCCCTTCAGGCGGAAGGGCCGGGCCTTCAGGTTCACCTCGACGATATGATCGGCGATCATCTGCGTGCCGACATGTTCGGCCTGGGCCTTCATCTGGTCCATGAGCAATGGGCCCTGGATGACGTCGGCGAAACCGGGATAGTTCTCCACGTCCGTTGTGATGGTGAGCTGGCCGCCCGGCTGGATGCCCGAGATCAGCACCGGCTTGAGCATGGCGCGGGCCGCGTAGATGGCGGCGGTGTAGCCGGCCGGGCCGGAGCCGACGATGATGACCTTTTCGTGCCTGGCAGACATTTTGAAATTCCCCACGGGCGGGCCGAAAATGGCCGCCGGATCAAGTTTGCCCCTTCCGCAGATAGGCTTACGGGGAGCATATGGCAAGCGTACCGGCTGACGCAGCGGGCGGGGGCGGGAAATGCGGTGGATTACGGCCTTGCGGGGGATGCGACCGGTGGCGCAGCGGCAGGCGGGTGAAACGGTGCGGGAGGGTCGATTCGCGTTTTCCCACGCTGGATTCCGGCGGGATCCGGCGTAAAAGCAGGCGTCTGGCCAGAGCAAGCCCGTCCTTCACGGGTTCGTGAGGCCGAGAGCGGGATGGTTGATGCATGTCAACCGTGCCAGTGCAAGGCGGGTGGATACTGCCGCCAACGGGATAGGTGAGCTGCCATGAACGTCATGCCCAAGAAGGTCACTCCGAAACCCTCGCCCAGCCAGTCGGACATCGAAACAGCGCTGGGCATCGGCGTGTCGCGATCCTCCGGTTCCGCTAGGGCGCGCCTGTTGCGCTGGGGCGGGCTGGCAGTGGCGGCCGTGGCCGCGGCGGCAGCGATCTACTGGATGCTGGGCGGCAATGGCACGAAGGTGCGTTACGTTACCGAGCCCGCCGGCCGGGGAGACCTGACCGTGATGGTGACCGCCACGGGCACGGTGCAGCCGACGAACACCGTGGAGGTCTCGAGCGAACTGTCCGGCACCGTGCGCAAGGTGATGGTCGACTTCAACTCCAAGGTCGTGGTGGGCCAGACGCTGGCGGAGCTCGACACGGACAAGCTGCAGGCTTCGGTGGATTCCTCGCAGGCCAAGCTCGCGGCCGCCGGCGCGAGGGTGAAGGATGCCGAGGCGACGGCGGTCGAGAAGAAGCTGGACTACGAGCGCAAGGCGGCGCTGGTGGAGCGGCAGGTGATTTCCGCCCAGGACCTGCAGGCTGCCAAGGCGGCCTATGACCGCGCGCTCGCGGCGGTGGAAAGCGCACGCGCGGACGTGGGGGCGGCGGCGGCCGACGTCAAGGTCAACGAGACCAACCTGTCCAAGAGCTGCATCTGCTCGCCGATCAATGGCATCGTGCTCAGCCGCAACGTGGAGCCCGGACAGACCGTGGCTTCCTCGCTGCAGGCGCCGGTGCTGTTCACCATCGCGGAAGACCTGACCGAGATGGAGGTGCAGGTGGACGTGGACGAAGCCGACGTGGGCAAGGTGAAGGAAGGCCAGGGCGCGACCTTCTCGGTCGATGCCTATCCGGACGAGAAGTTCACCGCGGCGATCAAGCAGCTCTATTTCGGTTCCGAGGTGGTGCAGGGCGTCGTCACCTACAAGGCCGTGTTGAGCGCGGAGAACAAGCAACTGCTCCTGCGTCCCGGCATGACGGCGACGGCCGAGATCGTCGTGGAGCACGTGAAGGACGCGGTGACGGTGCCGAACGCGGCGCTGCGCTTCTCGCCGCCGGTGGCGTCGCCCGCCAGCAGTCGCAGCTTGCTGGACAGCCTCATGCCGAGGGCGCCGCGCATGCGCGCCGCCACCCGGGCGCCGGAGGGCGGCAGCGAACGCACCGTCTGGGTGCTCGACAGGAACGGCGAACCCAAGGCAGTGCCGGTCCAGATCGGCGCGACCGACGGGCGGCGCACCCAGATACTCAAGGGCGATATCTCTCCCGATCAGAATGTGATCGTGGATACCGCCCAGGTAGCGAAGTAGGGACGTGCCCCCATGGCGAGGAAACGCGCGGCGTCCGCTCCCCCGTTGATCGAGTTGAAGGGAGTGACCAGGGTTTACGGCACGGGTGACGCGCAGGTGCGCGCCCTCGACGGCGTGGACATGGTTATCCAGGAGGGAGAGTTCGTCGCCATCATGGGTCCGTCGGGCTCGGGCAAGTCCACCGCCATGAACGTGATCGGCTGTCTCGACCAGCCGACTTCGGGCGAATACCTGTTCAAGGGCGTGTCCGTGGGCGGGCTGTCGCAGGGACAGCGGGCGCTGCTGCGCCGGGGCTTCATCGGCTTCATCTTCCAGGGCTTCAACCTGCTGGCCCGCACAACCGCAATCGAGAATGTCGAGCTGCCGCTGATCTATCGCGGCATGCCGGTCGCCGAGCGGCGCGAGCTTTCCATGAAGGCGCTGGAGCGGGTGGGGCTTGCCGGGCGGGCCACGCATACACCCGCGGAGTTGTCGGGCGGCCAGCAGCAGCGGGTGGCCATCGCGCGCGCCATCGTCACCAACCCGTCGGTGTTGCTGGCCGACGAACCGACCGGAAACGTGGACACCAAGACCAGCCACGAAATCATGAAGCTGCTGACCAGCCTCCACCGGGACCAGGGCATGACCATCATCATGGTCACGCATGACGCGCATACCGCGGACTATGCCGAAAGGCTGGTGCGCTTCGTTGACGGCCGCATCGAGAGCGACCGCCGCAACAAGGAAGCCGCCTGATGTTCTACGAGACGCTCAAGCTGGCCTACCAGGCGATCCGTCGCAACATGCTGCGGTCGTTCCTGACGCTTCTCGGCATCGTCATCGGCGTCGGCGCGGTCATCGCCATGGTGACCATCGGCAACGGAACGACCGCGAAGGTGGCCGCCGACATGTCGAAGCTCGGCAGCAACCTGCTGTTTACGCGGCCGGGCCAGTTCGGGCCGGGACGCGCCAGTTCCAGCGCCAGGCCGTTCAACGCGCGCGACGTCAACGAATTGCGCAGCCAGCTCCGCGGCGTGCGGGCGGTGGCGCCGGTCAGCCAGGCGACGGCGACGGTGATCCAGGGCTCCGAGAGCCGGTCGGTCGCGATCACCGGCACCGACAACGACTTCTTCATCACCCAGGACTGGAATCTCAAGGCGGGGCGGCAGTTTCTCGAAGGCGAGCTGCGCGGCGGCCGCGGCGCCTGCATCATTGGCGACACGGTGCGCGACAAGCTGTTCGGCTCGGCGGACTTCCTCGGGCGGCGCATCCGCGTCGGCAAGGTCTCCTGCGAGGTGATCGGGCTGCTGGCGGCGAAAGGCCAGTCCGGCTTCGGCACCGATCAGGACGACGTCGTCATCATGCCGCTGCGCACCTTCCAGCGCCGCGTCGCCGGAAACACGGATATCGGCACCATCCAGGTCTCGGCGCAGGACGGCGTCGATACCGCGAAGGTGCAGGGAGACATCGAGCGGTTGCTGCGGGAGCGGCGCAACATCACCGCGGGCAAGGAGGATGACTTTCGGGTCGCCGACATGAAGCAGATCGCCGAGACGCAGACGGCGACAACCTCCATGCTGACCACGCTGCTGGCCGCGGTCGCGGGCGTCAGCCTGCTGGTGGGGGGTATTGGCATCATGAACATCATGCTGGTGTCGGTGACCGAACGGACGCGGGAGATCGGCATCCGGCTCGCCATCGGCGCGCAGGAAGCCCAGGTGCTGATGCAGTTCCTGGTGGAGGCGGTGGTGCTGTCGCTGATCGGCGGAGTGGCCGGCGTCGCGCTGGGCCTGGGGCTTGCGGGGATCGCCACCTATACGATGAAGATTCCGCTGGTGCTCGACCCGGTGATCGTGGTCACGGCCTTTGTCTTCTCGGCGCTGGTGGGCGTGGTCTTCGGCTATTTCCCCGCGCGCCGGGCCGCCCGTCTCGATCCCATTGAGGCGCTGCGCCACGAGTGAGGCGCTGCGCGCGCGCAAAGCGCGGGCGTCAGGCGGAAACGAGCTTCTTGAACCTGGCCGAGAGCTTGTGCCGGAAGGCGTGGAAGCCCTTGCGGCCTTCCGAGACCATCCAGTTCATCTGGATGGAACGGCGCACGCCATCGAAGGAGCCGTGGCCGTGCCATGACCTGTCGGAGCGCCTGAACACCAGCAGCGTGCCGTTGTCCG
>JBFWSL010000182.1:0-8153 GCA_050248375.1 Hyphomicrobiales bacterium
AAATCCTCAACGTCGGCGACACGGTGAAGGTGCAGATCATCCGCATCAACCCCGAGACGCAGCGCATCAGCCTGGGCATGAAGCAGCTCCAGGCCGACCCGTGGCAGGGCATCGAGGCCAAGTACCCGGTCAACACACGCTTCAAGGGCACGGTCACCAACATCACCGACTACGGCGCCTTCGTGGAGCTGGAGCCGGGCGTCGAGGGCCTGATCCACGTGTCCGAGATGAGCTGGACCAAGAAGAACATCCACCCCGGCAAGATCGTCTCGACCAGCCAGGAAGTGGAAGTGCAGGTGCTGGAGGTCGATCCCAACAAGCGCCGCATCAGCCTCGGCCTGAAGCAGACCCAGGAGAACCCCTGGCACCAGTTCGCCGCCTCGCATCCCGCGGGCACGCAGATCGAAGGCGCCATCCGCAACATCACCGAGTTCGGCCTGTTCGTCGGCCTCGACTCCGGCGTGGACGGCATGGTGCATCTCTCCGACCTGGACTGGAACCGTCCGGGCGAAGAGGCGATCAAGGACTACAAGAAGGGCGACATGGTCAAGGCGGTGGTCCTGGAGGTCGATACCGACAAGGAGCGCATCAGCCTCGGCATCAAGCAGCTCTCGGGCGATCCGTTCGAGGGCGCCGTGGCGAGCGGCGGCGGCCTGAAGAAGGGCGCCCGCGTCACCTGCGAGGTGATCGACGTCAAGGACGCCGGCCTCGACGTGAAGATCGCCGACAGCGACCTCACCGCCTTCATCCGCCGCGGCGATCTCTCGCGCGACCGTTCGGAGCAGCGCACCGAGCGCTTCGCCCCGGGCGAGAAATTCGACGCCATGGTCACCTCCGTGGACAAGGCCGGCCGCAAGATCGGGCTGTCCATCAAGGCGCTCGAGATCGCGGACGAGAAGGAAGCCGTGAAGCAGTATGGCTCCACGGACTCCGGCGCCTCGCTCGGCGATATCCTGGGCGCGGCCCTGGACAAGGCCAAGACCAAGGGCGGCGACGCCGAGGAATAGCCTCGCCGCCTGGCATATACGGGCCGCCGGCGCGACCGCGCCGGCGGGCCGCGTTCGTCAGTGAGAGGCCCTAATGAGCTTGCAAGCGGACATGCTCGCCGACCGCAGACGGCTGAAACGCCGGCTGGTGACGTGGCGGATCGTGGGAGTGCTCGCGGTGGCGGCCGCCATCGCCGCTTACGTCTTCGCCGACGGGAAAGTGCTGGCGGGGCTGAAGCCGCATGTGGCGCGGGTCAGCATCTCCGGCATCATCAGCGACGACCGCGACCAGCAGGACATGTTCGACAAGCTGGCGGAGTCGGAAAACGTCAGGGCCGTCGTGCTGCGGGTGAACTCCCCCGGCGGCACCACGACCGGCGGCGAAGCCCTGTACGAGAACATCCGCAGGCTGGCCGAGAAGAAGCCGGTGGTCGCGGTGTTCGGCACCATCGCCACCTCGGCCGCCTATCTGATCTCGCTCGGGGCCGACCATATCGTGGCCCGCGGCAACTCCATCACCGGCTCGGTCGGCGTGATCCTGCAATGGGCGGAGGTCACCGAGCTGATGAAGACGCTCGGGATCAAGATGGAGGAGGTGAAGAGCGGCCCCCTGAAGGCGGTGCCCTCGCCCTTCGAGCCGGCCACGGAGGAAGCCCGCGCGGTCACCCGCGAAATGGTTCTCGACGGCCAGAAATGGTTCCTGTCGCTGGTGGCGGAACGGCGCAAGCTGGCGCCGGAGAGCGTGCCCGGCCTGGTCGAGGGCCGCGTCTATTCCGGCCGGCAGGCCATCGAGCTGAAGCTGGTGGACGAGATCGGCGGCGAGCGCGACGCCAGGGCATGGCTGGAGCGGGAGCGCGGAATTCCGGCAAAAATGGACATTATCGACTGGAAGCCGAAGGACCGCGACGACGGTATCCTGAGCATGGCGGCGCGAAGCCTGGCCCGGCTGGCGGGGCTTGGCGGCGGCCTGACGATAGGCGAGACGGGCCTGGGCGGCCTGACCTCGGTCTGGACGCCATCTAGTGAGTGACAGATATAAATTCATTCAATAACATCAAAGCGATCGTTCGAACGGCCTGGGGCATCGCAAGAAGCGAGTACGTGAGATGATCAAGTCCGAATTGATACAGCGCGTAGCGACGGCCAATCCGCATCTGTACCACCGCGACGTGGAGCGCATCGTCAACGTCGTCTTCGACGAGATCGTGGGCGCTCTGGCGCGTGGAGACCGCGTGGAACTGCGCGGCTTCGGCGCCTTCACCGTGAAGCACCGCGGAGCGCGCCAGGGGCGCAATCCGCGCACCGGCGAAACGGTGTTCGTGGAACAGAAGTTCGTGCCCTTCTTCAAGACGGGCAAGGAATTGCGCGAGAGGCTCAACAAGAACTACACGCCGGGCGACTGATCGGCCGCCTGGCGGAGGGCGGCCCCGCGAGGGGCCGTGGCGGCGCCGTGCTGAAGAAGGCTCAATGGATATTCATCTGGCTCCCGCTCGCCGCGGTGCTGCTGGCGCTTGCGGTCGCCAACCGTGAGACCGTACTGGTCTCGTGGAATCCGCTGAGCGACAGCCCGGCCACGGGCATCGAGGCGCCGCTGTTCCTGATCATCCTCTTCTCCATCGCCGTCGGCGCGCTGTGCGGCGGATTCACCGTATGGCTCGGCCAGGGCAAATGGCGCCGCGCCGCGAAGCAGCGCGGCCAGGAAGCCAGCCGGCTGAGGCGCGAGAGCGAGCAGCTCGGACGCCAGCTCGAGGCGGCCTCGCAGCCGCGGCTGGAGACCGGGACGCCGGTCTCTTCCGACCAGGCCTGAGGCCCGTTTCGCGGCCCTTGCCCTCGCCCCCCGCGGGGCGTATCAGAACCCCATGACGGTAAAGGTGAAAATCTGCGGGATCCGGACACCCGAAGCGCTCGACGCCGCACTCGACAGCGGCGCGCAGTGGTTCGGGCTGGTGTTCTACCCGCGTAGCCCGCGCAATGTGACGCTGGAGACGGCTCGGGCGCTGGTGGCCCGCGCGCGAGGCCGCATTCCCGCCGTGGCGCTGCTGGTGGACCCCGGCGACGCGCAGATCGAGGACGTGGTTTCGACGGTCGCGCCGCAGTGGCTGCAGCTTCACGGGGACGAGACGCCGGAGCGGGTGGCGGAAATCCGCAAGCGCTTCGGCCTGCCGGTCATCAAGGCGATCCGGGTCGCCGGCGAGGCGGAAGCGAAGCAGGCCATCGCCTATGACGGCATCGCCGACATGGTGCTGTTCGACGCGCTGCCGCCAGGCGACGACGCGGCCGCGCTTCCCGGCGGCAACGGCGTCCCCTTCGACTGGAGGGCGCTCAGGAACATGACGCGCGCCAAACGGCATTTCATCCTGTCGGGCGGACTGACGCCCGGGAACGTGCAAGCGGCCATCGCCGCTACGGGCGCGGAGACCGTCGACGTGTCGTCGGGGGTGGAGAGCGCGCCCGGCGTCAAGGATCCCGCGCGCATCCGCGCGTTCATCCGTGCGGCGCAGGGCGCCGTCGCCGCGGTCTGACGCAGCAACCTTTCAGGAAACGCCATATGCCCCCGAGCCAGAAATCGCAGCCGAACACGTTCCGCGCCGGACCCGACGAACGCGGCCATTTCGGCATGTTCGGCGGACGCTTCGTCGCCGAGACGCTGATGCCGCTGATCCTGGACCTGGAACAGGCCTATGAGGAGGCGAAGCGGGACCCGGCCTTCAGGAAGGACCTGGAGGCGCTCAACGCCCATTATGCCGGACGGCCCAGCCCGCTCTATCACGCGGAGCGGCTGACGGAGCACCTGAAGGGCGCGAAGATCTACTTCAAGCGCGACGAGCTGAACCACACCGGCAGCCACAAGATCAACAACTGCCTCGGCCAGATCCAGCTCGCCCGGCGCATGGGCAAGACGCGCATCATCGCGGAGACCGGCGCGGGCCAGCATGGCGTGGCGGTGGCGACCGTGGCGGCGCGCTTCGGGTTGCCCTGCGTGGTCTACATGGGCGCCACCGACATCGAGCGGCAGAAGCCCAACGTGTTCCGCATGAAACTGCTGGGCGCGGAGGTGCGGCCGGTCACCGCCGGGCACGGCACGCTGAAGGACGCCATGAACGAGGCGCTGCGCGACTGGGTCGCCAACGTGCACGACACCTTCTACATCATCGGCACGGCGGCGGGCCCGCACCCCTACCCGGCCATGGTGCGCGACTTCCAGTCCATCATCGGCAAGGAGGTGCGCGAGCAGATGCAGGAGGCCGAAGGCCGGCTTCCCGACACGCTCGTCGCCTGCATCGGCGGCGGCTCCAACGCCATCGGCCTGTTTCACGACTTCCTCGACGAGAAATCGGTGGCCATCTACGGCGTCGAAGCCGGGGGCCGCGGCCTCGACGATCCCACCGGCCATGCGGCCTCTCTCAACGGAGGCCGCCCGGGCGTGCTGCACGGCAACCGCACCTACCTGCTGCAGGACGCGGACGGCCAGATCATCGAGGGACATTCCATTTCCGCCGGCCTCGACTATCCCGGCATCGGGCCGGAGCACGCCTGGCTGAAGGATACCGGCCGCGTCACCTACGTCGCCGTCACCGACAAGGAGGCGCTGGAGGCGTTCCAGCTCTGCACCCGGCTGGAGGGCATCATCCCGGCGCTGGAGCCGTCCCATGCCCTGGCCCACGTGACCAAGCTCGCCCCGACGCTGCCGAAGGACAACCTGCTGGTCATGAACATGTGCGGCCGCGGCGACAAGGACGTGTTCGCCGTCGCCGGCCATCTGGGCATGGAGATGTGAGGATGTGTTTCATGCAGCCGTTGACCGAGCAGGAAACCCCTGCGAAGGCAGGGGTCCAGTCCGTTCCTGCCGTATGGACCCCGGCTTTCGCCGGCGTTTCGCGCAATCTGTTCGACACCGGTTTTCCGGGTATTCCCCTCACCCCCAGCGGGGCCGACCTCTCCCCATGAGGGAGAGGTGTTGCGGAGATTGACCTATGACCACCACGCGCATCGACGCCCGTTTCGCGGCGCTGAAAAAGGCCGGCCGCAAGGCGCTGGTGACCTTCACCACCGCGGGCGACCCGGACTACGACACCTCGCTGGAAATCCTGAAAGGCCTGCCGGCGGCCGGCGCCGACGTGGTGGAGCTGGGCATGCCCTTCTCCGACCCGATGGCCGACGGCCCGGCTATCCAGGCGTCGTCCCAGCGCGCCCTCAAGGCCGGGCAGACCATGAAGAAGACGCTCGAAATGGTGCGCGTCTTCCGCGAGCAGGACGACGAGACGCCGCTGGTGCTGATGGGCTACTACAATCCCATCTATGTCTTCCCGACCGGCAGCTTCATCGCCGAGGCGAAGGAGGCGGGCGTGGACGGGCTGATCGTGGTGGACGTGCCGCCCGAGGAGGACGAGGAGGTCTGCCTGCCCGCGGTCAGGGCCGGGCTCAACTTCATCCGGCTGGCCACGCCCACCACGGACGAAAAGCGCCTGCCGGCGGTGCTCGCGAACACGTCGGGCTTCGTCTATTACGTCTCCATCGCCGGCATCACCGGCACCACGGCGCCCGATCCGCGCGACGTGCATGCGCAGGTCGCCCGTATCAAGGGCAAGACGGAGCTGCCGGTGGCGGTCGGTTTCGGCGTCTCGACCCCGGAGCAGGCCAGGTCAATCGCGGAAGGGGCCGACGGCGTGGTGGTGGGCTCGGCGCTGGTGAAGCTGATCGAGCAAGGCAAGGGCGCGCCGGGCGTGCTGGACCTGGTTTCCCGGCTTTCGCAGGGCCTTAAGGCTTAGAGTCGAGATCCCGTGAAATCGCCGCTTTCCGCGCTATAATGGGCGCGAAACAGACGTGAGGATTTGCCCGTGAACTGGATCAACAACGTCGTCCGCCCGAAAATCCAGCGCATCCTGCGCAAGCGCGACGTGCCGGAGAACCTGTGGATCAAGTGCCCCGAAAGCGGGCAGATGATCTACTACAAGGATCTCGAGGCCAACCAGTTCGTGGTGCCGGGCAGCGACTACCACATGCGCATGTCGGCCCCGGACCGGCTGAAGACGCTGTTCGACGGCGGCGATTACGAAACCATCGACCTGCCCGAAGTGCCGGTCGACCCGCTGAAATTCCGCGACGAAAAGCGCTATATCGACCGGCTCAAGGACGCCCGCGGCAAAACCGGAATGCAGGACGCCCTGCTGGTGGGCGCGGGCAAGCTGGACGGACTGCCCATCGTGGCGGCCGCGCAGGACTTCCGCTTCATGGGCGGGTCGCTGGGAACGGCGGCGGGCGAGGCGGTCATCACCGGCATGCGCACCGCGGTGAAGCGCGAGACGCCCTTCATCCTGTTCGCCGCGTCCGGCGGCGCCCGCATGCAGGAAGGCATTCTTTCGCTGATGCAGATGCCCCGCACAACGGTGGCGGTGCAGGAATTGCGCGAGGCGCGGCTGCCCTACATCGTGGTGCTGACGCACCCGACCACGGGCGGCGTCACGGCGTCCTACGCCATGCTCGGCGACATCCACATCGCGGAGCCAGGCGCGCTGATCGGCTTCGCGGGGCCGCGCGTCATCGAGCAGACCATCCGCGAGAAACTGCCCGACGGCTTCCAGCGCTCGGAATACCTGCTGGAGCACGGCATGGTGGACATGGTGGTGCATCGCCACAAGCTGCGCGGGACGCTGTCGCGGGTATGCCGCCTGCTCATGGACAGGATGCTCGCCGAGGCGGCCGCCGCGGAAGCCGTGCCCGATGCCGGAGAGGATGCGGAGGAAACGGCGGCGGATATCGTCTCCGCGGACGGCGATACGGTGGAGATGGACGGCACGGAAGCGGAGCCGGCGGAGGCGGAAGAGATGGCCGGGACCGCCGAGACCGAGCGCACGGTCTGAAGCAGGGGTTGCCTCCAGATACGTCCATGGCCAGTTCCCGGCAGTCCCGCGAGCCCAGCAGCGCCCTGCTCGAGCGCATGCGGGCGCTCTATCCCAGCCTGATCGACCTGTCGCTCGGCCGTATCGAACGGCTGCTCGATGCGCTCGGCCGGCCGCAGGACCGGCTGCCGCCGGTGCTGCATGTGGCGGGCACCAACGGCAAGGGGTCGCTGACCGCCTTCACCAGGGCCATCGTCGAAGGCGCCGGACTGCGGGCGCATGTGTTCACCTCCCCGCACCTGATCCGCTTTCACGAGCGCATCGTTCTGGCCGGACCCGAGGGCGCGCGACAGATCACCGAAAGCCAGCTCAGCGACCTGCTGGCGCGGGTCGAAACCGCCAACGCGGGCGAGCCGATCACCTTTTTCGAGATCACCACCGCAGCCGCGCTGCTCGCCTTCGCGGATATGCCCGCGGACGCGGTCATTCTGGAGACGGGCCTGGGCGGACGGCTCGACGCGACCAACGTGGTGGCGAAGCCCGCCGTCACGGTCATCATGCCGGTCTCCATGGACCACATGAAACACCTCGGCGGCACGCTGGCGGCGATCGCGGGCGAGAAGGCGGGCATCCTCAAGCCGGGCGTGCCCTGCGTGGTGGCGCGGCAGGAGCCCGAGGCCATGGCGGTCATCGAGGCGCGGGCCGCCGAACTCGGCGCGCCGCTGCTGGTGGAAGGCCGCGACTGGGACTGTTACGAGCAGCACGGACGGCTGGTCTACCAGACGGCAAGCTCGCTCATCGACCTGCCGCTGCCGCGGCTGGCGGGCCGGCATCAGATCGGCAACGCGGGCGCGGCGGTCACCGCCGCGCGCATACTGCTCGGACCCTCCTGCACGGAAGCCGCGCTGGCGAAAGGGCTCACGAGCGCGGAGTGGCCCGCTCGACTGCAGAATCTCACCGGCGGGCCGCTCAACGCGCTGGCCCATCCCGAGACCGAGATCTGGCTGGACGGCGGTCACAATCCGGGCGCCGGCGTGGTACTGGCCCGGGCGCTCGCGGAAATGGAGGAGCGCGCCCCCAGGCCGCTGCATCTCGTGGTGGGCATGCTGGAACGCAAGGAAGCGCAGGGTTTCCTTTCCCCCTTCGCGGGGCTGGCGGAATGGACCGGCACGGTGCCGGTTCCGGGATCGGAAGCGAGCTATACGCCGCAGGCGCTGGCCCGGACCGCCGCCGCCGCGGGCCTGCGGGCGGAGCCTCTCTCCGGCGTCGAGGCCGCCGTCACGCGCAGCCGGGCGCTCTCGGCCGGGCCGGTGCGGCTGCTGGTGTG
>JBFWSL010000183.1:0-1201 GCA_050248375.1 Hyphomicrobiales bacterium
CTTGCCGTCGATCACCTGCTCGTTGGCGAGCACGGTCTGGTCGACCGGGTCCCAGTTCACCTTGGCGCTGCGGCGCGCGACCAGGCCCCTGGCCAGGAAACCCAGGAACAGCTTCTGCTCCTGCGCGTAATATTCCGGATCGCAGGTGGCGATCTCGCGGGACCAGTCCAGCGACAGCCCCATGGACTTGAGCTGTGCGCGCATGGCGTCGATGTTGGCGTAGGTCCATTTGGCGGGATGGGTGCCCCGCTCCATGGCCGCGTTCTCCGCCGGCATGCCGAAGGCGTCCCAGCCCATGGGGTGCAGCACGTTGTAGCCGCGCGCGCGCATGAAGCGCGCCACCACGTCGCCCATGGTGTAGTTGCGCACATGGCCCATGTGGATGCGCCCGGACGGGTAGGGAAACATCTCCAGCACGTAGTATTTCGGCCTGGAGGGGTCCTCGGTGGCGCGGAACAGCTCCAGTTCGTCCCAGCGGGATTGCCAGTGGGCCTCGCGTTCCGGAGCGTTATAGCGTTCGCCCGCCATCGGTCTGTCCATCGTTCAGGAGTCTCGGGTTCGGGCCGTATGTGGGCCGAAATGGCCGGACCGGTCAAGGACCGGCCGGAAAGCGCCCATGTCCTCTTGCGGCGACGGGCGCGGGAGGCTAGTCCGGTCGCGATGAGGAGCCGTGAAACATGACCGGGACGGGTGTCAAACAGGGTCTTGAGGACGTGCGTGCGGCGATCGGCGCGGCGGCGCGTGCGGCGGGGCGAGACCCGGCCGGTGTGCGCCTCGTCGCGGTCTCCAAGACCGTGGACCCCGGGGACATCCGCGCCGCCCTGGCGGCGGGACAGCGCGTGTTCGGGGAGAACCGCGTGCAGGAGGCGCAGGCGAAATGGCCCGCGCTTCGCGAGGAGTATCCCGACGTCGAGCTGCACCTGATCGGTCCGCTCCAGTCCAACAAGGCGAAGGAGGCTGTCGCCCTGTTCGACGTCATCCAGAGCGTGGACCGCGACAGGATCGCGGCTGCGCTGGGCGCGGAGATGACGAAGCAGGCCCGCTCGCCCCGCCTGTTCGTTCAGGTGAACACCGGCGAGGAGCCGCAGAAGGCCGGCGTGGCGCCCCGGGACGCCGCGGCCTTCGTCGCCGCCTGCCGCGAGCGCCACGGCCTCGCCATTCGCGGTCTCATGTGCATTCCGCCTCTCGACGAGCCGCCGGC
>JBFWSL010000183.1:1301-7990 GCA_050248375.1 Hyphomicrobiales bacterium
GCGAGGAGCCGCAGAAGGCCGGCGTGGCGCCCCGGGACGCCGCGGCCTTCGTCGCCGCCTGCCGCGAGCGCCACGGCCTCGCCATTCGCGGTCTCATGTGCATTCCGCCTCTCGACGAGCCGCCGGCCCCGCATTTCGCGCTGCTGGCCAGGCTTGCCGGAGAACTTGGCCTGCCGGAGCTGTCCATGGGCATGAGCGCCGACTTCGGGACGGCGATCGCCTTCGGCGCCTCCTGCGTGCGTGTCGGCACCGCGATCTTCGGCGAGCGGAGCTGACTGTATCTCGGGCCGTATCGCGGCCCGTGTCTCAGCCGATGACGATCTGCGTGCCCCTGCGGGCGTGGGCGAGCAGCCGCCGCAGCGTGCCGATGTCGGTTGCCACGCAGCCCTCCGTCGCCCCGTAGCCCGGACGCGCCAGGTGCATGAAGATGGCGCTGCCCAGTCCGCGCACCCGGGGCCGCGTGTTGTGGGACAGCACCACCACCACGTCATAGAGATGGTCGCCGCGCCACAGTCCCTCCCGGTTGCGGCCGAAGGGCAGCCGCACCGGCCTGTTGTAGAGCGCGTGCGCGGGATCGTCGCACCAGCCGTCGTTCCGCCGCGTGGCCCGGCCGGGCAGCAGGGTCGCGGGCCGGGGCCCGTGGTCGGCGCGGAAATAGAAGGCCTGCAGCGTCCAGCGTCCCACCGGCGTGCCGCCGTCGCCTTCGCGCTTGAGGACCTTCAGCCCCGAGCGGCCGATGGCGCAGGGCCAGCTCCGCCCTCCCGCGGACAGGATGCCCCGCCAAGGCTCGCGGCCGGGCGCTCTGGCAACCCTCAGCACCGGTGTTTCACGCTTTTTTGAGCCAGATTGAACGCGCCGCACCTTTATCCATCCCGTCGGCCAAGCTTGTTGAAGACCCTCTGCGTACCTACATGAATGCCAACTACGTAAGGTCTTTGCGGCCTTTCCTGCAAGTCATCCGGACGCAAGCACGAACGAGGGAACTGTTACATGGGCGCTGCGCGTAAACTCCTCATTGTCGACGACGATGCCGACCTGCGCGAGTCGCTCTCCGACCAGCTGTCCATGCATGACGAGTTCGAGCCCTTGGCCGCGGAGACGGCCGCGCGGGGCATCGACGTCGCCAAGGCCGAGCGCGTGGACCTCGTGCTGCTGGATGTGGGACTGCCCGACATGGACGGGCGCGAGGCCTGCAAGATCCTGCGCAAGAATGGCTTCAAGAGCCCGATAATCATGCTGACCGGCCAGGGGTCCGACGCCGACATGATCCTGGGCCTCGACTCCGGCGCCAACGACTACGTCACCAAGCCGTTCCGCTTCGCCGTTCTGCTCGCGCGTGTGCGTGCGCAGTTGCGCCAGCATGAGCAGAGCGAGGACGCGGTCTTCAACATCGGCCGCTATACCTTCCGTCCCGCCGCCAAGACCCTGACCGACGAGAAGGGCGGCAAGGTCCGCCTGACCGAGAAGGAAACCTCGATCCTGAAATTCCTGTTCCGCGCCGGCGAGAAGGTCGTGACCCGCGACATCCTGCTGCACGAGGTATGGGGATACAACGCCGGCGTCACCACCCACACTCTGGAAACCCACATCTATCGCCTGCGCCAGAAGATCGAGCGCGATCCTTCCAACGCGGAATTGCTGCTCACCGAGATGGGTGGCTACAAACTTGTGCCTTAAATTCTGAAATCCCTTTTTTCGCCTCCTTCATCGTGTCTATAATCACGGACACCCCCGCGTAGTTGGGGGCAGTGGGGCGTATCTCGAAAATCTGTTCTGTTGCGGAGTCTCGCAGTGAGTCTCGACGACATCGTCGGGCTGCTTGCGCGCCTGTCGGCATTCGCTGGCATGGGGCGCGGGCCGCTCATGTATATTGCCCAGTACGCTGTTCCCCGGTACTTCGAACCGGGGGAGGTGCTGTTCAATGAGGGCGAGAACGCCGAAACCGGCTATCTCGTCATCTATGGCAATGCCGTCGCCGTCAGCGAATCCGGAACTTCCAGGGAATTCTACGAAGGCGACCTGATGGGTGAACTCGCCATGTTCACCCAGGTCAGCCGCAATATGACCTGTGTCGCCCGCACGCGGCTGACCGTACTGGAGATCCATCGTAAGCTCATGCACGGCCTGCTGCGGCAGGATCCCCTGGCGCTGGACTACACCCGCAACCGCATCGCCCGGCGTATCAGCGAAATCCGCAGCAACCTCGAGTCGCTGAAGGAATCCCTGGACGCCCATGTCATTCCGGGCGAAGCCCGCATGGAAGCGGCGGAGGAAGCGGACGCCGCCGTTGCAGAAGCGGTGGATACCGCCGGGGACCCGGCTTTTGCCGACAGGCCCCACCATGCGGAAGCCCACTATGCGGCCGCGGGTTACAACGGTGCTCAGCCCTCTGGCGATGACGGCGCCGGGGCCGTTTATGCCGACGATGCGTATCCCGATGGCGCTGATGGCGAGTCCCGATATGCCGAGGTCCATGACGCGGAGACGGACCATGCCGACGGCGAAGCCGGGCCAGCCTACGGCAATGGCCGCCATTATCCCTCGGAATACGATCAGGTGCTCAGCGTGCTCGGCCCGGTCAGCGAAGACCTGGACGGAAATGCGCCAGCACCGGAATATGATCGGACGGAGCTTCCCAGTCTCTTGCCTCGTCCGCCAGTTGCAGCCTGACGCAGTCCGGCGCGAAATCCTTCGTCGCCCAGATGTGGTCGAGGCGCCGGCCGCGGTTTGACGCGCGCCAGTCCTTCGCCCTGTAGCTCCACCATGTGTAGAGATGTTCGTGCGGCGGCACGTGCCGCCGCATCACGTCCTCCCAGCCGAGCGAAGCCTGCACCCGTCCCAGCGCCTCCACCTCCACCGGCGTGTGGCTCACCACCCTGAGCAGTTGCCTGTGCGACCAGACGTCCGTCTCCAGCGGCGCCACGTTGAGGTCCCCGAGCAGGAGCATCCGCTTCGCCTCCGCCCGCTTCAGTCCGGCGAAACCCTTCTACACCTCGGCCAGGAAGCGCAGCTTCTGGCCGAACTTCGGGTTAAGCCGCTCGTCGGGAATGTCGCCGCCCGCGGGAACGTAGAAATTATGCAGCAGGAACGGCTCCATGGCGTCCGGCCGCACCCGCACGCACAGATGCCGCGCATGCCCGAGGGCGGCATAATCCGTACAGGCGACCCGCTCCAGCGGATGCCGCGACAGGATGGCGACGCCGTGGTAGCCGCTCTGTCCGCGCAGTTCCACATGGGCGTAGCCCATCTCGCGGATCGCCGCTCCGGGGAAATTTCCGTCGGCGCACTTGGTCTCCTGCAGGCACAGCACGTCCGGCGCGTAGTCGCGCGTGAAACGGCCGACCAGATCGATGCGGCGGCGGACGGAATTGATGTTCCAGGTGGCGACGCGGAAGCTCATCTTGCGGTCCGGATTGGGGAAGGCCGAGCGTTAGCAACCGTCTGCCGGCCACACAAGAAAAAGACGCCCAGCCACGGGGGTGACTGGGCGTCAAAACCGCGTTTCGCGGTGCGCCGGGAGGGAAGCCGGCGCAAGCGGTCCGCATCTTCGGCTAGACGGGGGGCACTACCGATGAAAACGACGCGGCCCGCTTCTGAAACGAGAGATATGCCTCCGAATCGGATTTTCAATCTCCGCCTGAAAAATAATTAACAGGCCGTTAACCAAGGGCGCGGGAGCGTAAAAAGCCGCCGCCACCGCGGATGATGGACCTCCGGCCCGCGAGAAAGACCTGGGCCCTGCCGCCGCGAGTCCGGGATTAGAGGCTAAGCCGTTCTAGAATTTGTGAAAATCGAGGCCCGCCGACTTGAAGAAGTCCTCCGCGACCTCCTTGCCGGTCTCCAGATCGCTGACCTGGATACGCGTATCCAGCCCCTGCGGATCGGAAATCACCCACTCCCGGAGCTGGAAATCGCTGGCGGTAAAAAAGAGTTGAAGCCGCCCCTGGGCGTCTTCCTTGCGGTCCTGCATGACCAGGGCGACGTAGTCGTCCTGCTGGGCTATGGCGGCGATCCTGGCGTCCCGCGCCAGATTCACGTCCTTCCCCAGCAGCAGCCGGAAGGGGGTCGATTCCAGCGGAAAGGTGTCGATGGTCTTCAGGTCGTGGTCCTCGATGGAGAGGTTTTTCCCGTCGGCCACGATGCGCAGCTTGCTCGGAGCGGCATAGTCGAACCGCAGCCGGCCTGGCCGGCGCACGTAGAATTTGCCCTTCGTGGTCGTGCCGTCGGCATTGATCTGGTGGAAACGGCCCTGCAGGAAGGTGATGCCGTTGAAATAGTCGTTGATCTTCCTGACGATTTCGAGCTGCTCCGGGGTCAGATCCGTGGCCGTGGCCGGTGCGGTGCCGGGCGCCGGAGGGGTCACCTGGGTGGACCAGCCGAAGCCGAAGGCCCCGCCCTGGGGCGTGGCGGCCGGAGCGTTCGCCGCCGCGGGCTCGCTCTGCGGCTGTCCCGCCGGCTTCTGGTCAGCCGCCTGCACCCCCGCCGCGCAGACGCCCGACAGGATCGCGGCCGCGGCTAGGCGGCGGATAAGCTTGCTGGCCATGGAAACTCCCAAGTCCCTGGAGACGTGCCCCACACACACTCGCATAGATGATTCTTCGGAATCTGGTCAACTTGAGGGCAGGGCAAGTCAGTCTTCTTCCCTGCGGGCCAGGATCTCGCGCCGGCCGGCATGGTCGGCGGGGCCGATGATGCCTTCCTCTTCCATCTTCTCGATCAGGGTCGCGGCCCGGTTGTAGCCGATGGACAGGCGGCGCTGGATATAGCTGGTGGAGGCCTTGCCGTCGCGCACCACCACCGCGACCGCCTGGTCGAACAGCTCGTCGCCCGAGCCTTCGTAGCCGCTCGCCGCCTCTCCGTCCTCGTCCTCGCCGCTGTCGTCGGTGACCGCGTCGAGATACTCCGGTACGCCCTGCCTCTTGAGGCAGTTCACGACCTTCTCCACCTCTTCGTCGGAAACGAAGGGTCCGTGCACGCGGGTGATGCGTCCGCCTCCGGCCATGTAAAGCATATCGCCCTGGCCGAGCAGTTGCTCCGCGCCCTGCTCGTTCAGGATCGTGCGGCTGTCGATCTTCGAGGTCACCGCGAAGCTGATGCGGGTCGGGAAGTTGGCCTTGATGGTGCCGGTGATGACGTCCACGCTCGGCCGCTGCGTCGCGGTGATCATGTGGATGCCGGCGGCGCGCGCCATCTGCGCCAGACGCTGGACCGCGCCTTCGATCTCCTTGCCCGCCACCATCATCAGGTCCGCCATTTCGTCGACGATGACGACGATATACGGCATCACCTCGTAGTCCATCTCTTCTTCTTCGTAGATGGCCTCGCCGGTTTCCTTGTCGAATCCCGTTTGCACGGTGCGCGTCAGCACCTCGCCCGCGTCCTGCGCCTCGACCACCCGGGCGTTGTAGTTGGCGACATTGCGCACGCCGAGCTTGGACATGCGCTTGTAGCGCTCCTCCATCTCGCGCACGGTCCACTTCAGCGCCACCACCGCCTTCTTCGGGTCCGTCACCACCGGCGCGAGCAGATGCGGGATGCCGTCATAGACCGACAGTTCGAGCATCTTCGGGTCGATCATGATGAACTTGCACTGGTCGGGCGTCAGCCGGTACAGCAGCGACAGGATCATGGTGTTGATGCCCACTGACTTGCCCGAGCCGGTGGTGCCCGCGATCAGCAGGTGCGGCATGCGCGCCAGGTCCACCGCCACCGCCTCGCCGCCGATGTTCTTGCCGAGCGCCAGCATCAGCCCGCCCTCGTGCTCGGCGAAGTCCTCGGTCTCCACGAGCTCGCGCAGGAACACCATCTCGCGTTCCTCGTTCGGCAGCTCGATGCCGATGGCGTTGCGCCCCGGAATCACCGCGACGCGGCAGGCGATCGCGCTCATGGAGCGGGCGATGTCGTCGGCGAGCGCGATGACGCGCGACGACTTGGTGCCCGGCGCCGGCTCGAGTTCGTATAGCGTCACCACCGGGCCGGGCCGCACGTTTATGATCTCGCCCTTGACCCCGAAGTCCGCCAGGACTTCCTCGAGCTGCCGGGCGTTCTCCTGCAGCGTCTCGTCCGAAAGCCCCGAGCCGCGGCGGTTCTTCACCTTGCGCAGCAGCCGCACGGGCGGCAGCTCGTACTCCTGCGGGCGAACCGGCTTCTTGCGGCGCAGCCTGCCCTTGGCGCTTGCCTTGCTCCGGGTGATTTCGAAATCGGCCTCGTCGCCGTCCCCGGTCTCGCCGTCGAAATCCTCTTCCTCGACCTCGTCGGCGTCGTCCTCGAAGCCCGGCTCGAGCCGGCCAGCATGATCCATCCGGCAGGGGCCGAGCGTCGGCTCGCACCGCACGCCGTCTCCAGCGGCGGCAGCGCGGCGGTCGCCGGCCTTCATGCGGGCCTTGAGGCTGAGGATCCAGTGGGCGGCCGCGCCAAGGGTCGGTGACAGGAATCCGTCTCCGCCATCGCGCCCGTCGCGGCCTTCCTCGCCTTCCTCCTCGTATTCCTCCCCGTCGTCCTCTTCCTCTTCTTCTTCCTCCGCGTCGTCGGCTTCGTCATCGTCATACAGGGACTCTTCGTCCTGTTCGGAGGCTTCGCCCTTGAGCCTGCGGTAGAGGGCGGCCGGGCTGATGGCGGATGCGAACATCACGCTTCCCGCTCCGACCGTGAGCAGCAGCGCCCCGACGAGAACGCTGGTGAGGGCCGCG
>JBFWSL010000184.1:0-7956 GCA_050248375.1 Hyphomicrobiales bacterium
GTTGACGACCGGGATGACGCCGAGCCTGAGCAGCGTTTCCATGGTGGAGCGGGCATTGAGGTATTTCCGGCGCTCCTCCGTGTCGGAGAGGGTCAGCAGGATCTGCGCCGCGACGAGCTTGTGGGCGCGGAAGCGTTCCTCATAGGCATGGGCGAGGCCGATCTGTCCCACCGCGGCGGCGGCCTGGCTTTCCTCCAGCCGCAGCGCGCCCGAAGCGAGGCCGAGCGCGCGCCGCCCCAGCGCGATGGCGCCGGAGGAGACCAGGATGACATCGCGCTTCCTCGCCCGCAGGGCGGCCACGTCCCCGGCCAGGGAAGCGAGCCAGTCCGATTTCAGCTTGCCGGTATCGCGGTCGGCCAGCAGGGACGAGCCGATCTTGACCACGATGCGCCGCGCGCCGGTCCATTCCTTCCTCGCGGGAGCTCTCGTCAGGGACGCCATGGCTGCTCCGTCGCTTCCTCGCGCTCCTGCGTGCGCCCGGCGGCGACCAGCCCGGCCACGTGGTCGAGCAGGGCCTCCATGCCCTTGCCGGAAACAGCGGAAATGCGCATGGGAGTCTGGCCGCAGACCTTTCTCAGTCCGGCGGCGCGCCGCTTGGCCTCCTCCGCGGTGACGGCGTCGCATTTGGTCAGCACCACGATCTCGTCCATTTCCTCCAGGCCGCCGCCATAGGCCTCCAGCTCGCCGCGGATGACGCGCCAGGCCTGCGCCGGGTCCTCCTGGGTCACGTCGATCAGGTGCAGGATGGCGCGGCAGCGCTCCACATGGCCGAGGAAGCGGTCGCCGATGCCGGCGCCCTCATGGGCTCCCTCGATGAGGCCGGGAATGTCCGCGATGACGATGTCGCGGCCCTTGTGGCGCAGCACGCCGAGATTGGGGTGCAGGGTGGTGAAGGGGTAGTCGGCGATCTTGGGACGCGCGCCGGAAATGGAGGCGAGCAGGGTCGACTTGCCTGCGTTGGGCAGGCCGACGAGGCCGATGTCGGCGATCAGCTTCAGCCGCAGCCAGATGGTCAGCTCCTCGCCCTCCTCACCGGGATTGGCGCGGCGCGGGGCGCGGTTGGTGGCGCTCTTGAAGCGGACGTTGCCGAAGCCGCCGTTGCCGCCTTTCGCCAGGCGCACGCGCTGGCCGGGCACGGTGAGGTCGGCGATGAGGGTCTCGTTGTCCTCGGCGAAGATCTGCGTCCCGGGGGGCACCTTCAGCGTCACGTCGGCGCCGTCGGCGCCGGTGCGCTCGCGGCCCGCGCCGTTGTCGCCGCGGCCGGCCTTGTAGTGCTGCTGGTAGCGATAGTCGATGAGGGTGTTCAGGTTGGCCACGCATTCGGCCCACACGTCGCCGCCGCGCCCGCCGTCGCCGCCGTTGGGACCGCCGAACTCGATGAACTTCTCGCGACGGAAGCTGACGCAGCCGTTGCCGCCATCGCCAGAGCGGATATAGACCTTGGCCTGGTCGAGGAACTTCATCGGCGGCAGCCTTCAGCGGCGCGGGCAAACCCGGCCGCACGGGCGCCGGGCCCCATCCCTCTAGGACGGAGCGCGGCGTATCGCAAGCCCGTGCGGCGGAGTTGGCAAACGGTCATTTTCCGGTCCAGTTCTTGAGCGCCACCCAGACATTGCGCTCCAGCACGAAATCCTCGCTCGGCACCGGGCCGCGGCGGGACACGATCCGCGTCATGCCGGCGCCGGTGTACTGGAAGCCGCACTTCTGCAGGACCCGGCGGGAACGGGCGTTGCCGGCAAGGCAATGGGCGTGGAGCCGGTCCTGCCCCAGGTCCTGGAAGGCATGGTCGGTCACGCGCTGGGCGGCCTCGGTGGCATAGCCCTTGCCCCAGTGGGTTTCTCCCAGCCAGTAGCCGATCTCGGTCTCGCCCTGCTCGTCGGCGCCGAGGCCCGCGGCTCCGATCACGGTGCCGTCCGCGAGCAGCGCCAGCAGGAAGGCCCGCGTGCGCGATGCCGGGCCCGACATGCGGCCGATCCAGGCGCGGGCGTCCGCCTCGCCATAGGGCCAGGGCATGGAACGGGTCATGCGCGCCACCTTGGGGTTGTTGGCGAGGGCGGCGATGGCGGGCGCGTCCGCCTCGCCGGGGCCGCGCAGCCTCAGGCGCGCGGTGAACAGCTCGGCGGGCACCGCGCCCGCCCGCTTTTGCAAAGGGTCTTCGGTCTCCTCGTCCAGTCCCGTCATGGTCTTCCGCTCCGGTCAAAAAATTAAGGGGAGATGGCGTCCCATCTCCCCTCATTCGACCTTCTCGCGGATCTCACCGGTTCGACTGGACGCCGGCGGACCCGTATGTCATCCGCGGCTATTTGGCCTCGGCCATCGGGTTTACCGACACATAGACTCGCCCGCTGCGTTTGGTGGCGAAATCCACCTGGCCGTCACGCGTGGCGAACAAGGTATGGTCCTTGCCGATGCCTACGCCCTCGCCGGGGTGCCACCTGGTGCCGCGCTGGCGCACGATGATGTTGCCGGCGATGACCTGCTCGCCGCCGAATTTCTTCACGCCGAGACGGCGTCCCGCGGAGTCGCGACCGTTGCGCGAGGAACCGCCTGCTTTCTTGTGAGCCATATCCGTGCTCCGTGTCTCTTCGGTCCGATACTACTTCTTAGCGGGCTTCTTGGCAGCCGGTTTCTTGGCCGCGGGCTTTTTCTCCGTGGCCTTTTTCTCCGCAGCCTTCGGCGCGTCCGCCTTGCTGGCTTCCGCTTTCTTTTCGGGCGCGGCCTTCTTGGCGGGCGCCTTCTTCTCCGCCTTCTTCTTCTCGGGCGCGGCCTTGTTTTCGGGCGCGGCCCCGGCCTCGGTTTCCACCGGCTCGGCCGCCTTCACCGCGGCGGACTTCTTCGGTGTGGGGAACTTCTCCACCTTGCGGGGCAGCGGCTTGCCGGCGTCCTTGGAGGGTTTCTTGCCGCCGGTGAGGATCTCGGTGATGCGGATGGCGGTCAACTCCTGCCTGTGGCCGCGTTTGCGGCGGTAGTTCTGGCGGCGCTTCTTCTTGAAGACGATGATCTTGGGCCCGCGGCGCTGCTCGATGATCTGGGCGCCGACGCAGGCGCCCGAAACCAGCGGGGCGCCGATCTGGGGCTTGTCACCGCCGACGAGAAGCACCTCGCCGAGTTCGACGATGTCGCCCTCGCTGCCGGGAATCTTCTCGATCTCGATGATCTGGTCGGGGGCGACGTGATATTGCTTGCCGCCGGTCCGGATGACTGCGTACATGGTTCAATTCCTTAGCTTTTCCGCGCCCTGCGGCGCCGCGTGAGCGGACTTGGCTCTGCTTTGAGAGGGGCCAACAGGTGGCCCGGGCCTCGGGCAGCGACGTGTTGCTCAAGGGGCGAACCCCTCAAGATCGCGCGCGCACTATACGTATGGCGGGCCCCAAGTCAACGAAAAGGGGATTGAATGGGGGATAAGGGCGGCTCGAAGCGGCTTCGGACCGCGTCTGCCGGGACCGTCAACGATCGGCGATTCGCGGCGCCGGGCCGACAACGGACGGTGCGCAGGCCGAACCGCCGAGACGCTCGCGGCCCATTGCCTGGCGCGGCCTGGCTTGGCGCGGCCTAGCTTGGCGCGGATTGGCGGGCGCTTTCCCCGCAGGAGCCCGCATCAGGGAATCCGCTGTTGTCCTGCCCCGACCCCTTGGCTATACGCTTGGCCTTGGAGAGGTGCCGGAGTGGTCGATCGGGGCGGTCTCGAAAACCGTTGTGCGCGCAAGCGTACCGAGGGTTCGAATCCCTCCCTCTCCGCCATTCCTACCCTCTCCAACGTCCTCCGCTCGCGGACGCGGGGCCAGAATGCCAAGGAACTGCGCGGTTCGGGCGCAGACCTCTGGACTGCGCAGCCGGGAAAGCCGGCTCCGAGCGTTCTCTCTCCGCGCTTTTTCTCTCGACCTCTGGACTGAACCGGTGCCAGTACGGCTTTATAACCCTCAGAAATAACACGAGAAACTGCCACCGACCTACCGTCCGAATTGATATCCCCTCCGCTGGGCGTCAGTCCTCCGAGAAGAAATCCTCATCGAGACGTTTGAACTCCAGCACCCGGCTGGAGCGCACCCCGACCCCGTGCTCGACCATGAGTTCGGTCAAGCGTCGTCCATCGATCAGGATCACACGCTGCGGAATGCGGGACGCGAACTCGACAGCCTGAGCGGAAAACGTCGAGGTCGTCACGAAGACGCCTTTCGACGCGCCGAGGCCGACCAGGCTTCCGGTGAATGCCTGGATCTCGGGCCGCCCGACCGCGCTTCCCGGGGCGTAGCGTTTCGCTTGGACGTAGACGCGATCGAGACCGAGAACATCCTCGTTGATCACGCCGTCAACGCCCCCGTCGCCCGATTTGCCAAGTTGCTCGGACGCATTGCGATGAGAGCCCCCGTAGCCCATCGCCACCAGAAGTTCGACGATGACCTGCTCGAAGAAGCTCGGGCTGTTTTGAAGGATGCGGTCCAGCAGGTCTGCGCGCAGTGCAGCGTGGACGGCTTTGTAGGCTGCTTCGACCACCTCCTCAGGCGTCGCTGACGGAGGCTCCACTTCGGCCGCCGCGGTGACCGCCTCGGAATCGTCCCCACCCCGGTAGAAGTCGCGAAACGCCGGGATCGCAAGCAAGTACTTGGTATCGAGGCTGGCGGGCGGATTGGCCAGCACCTGCTGCCCAGCCGGAGTTATCACAAAGCGTCCGCGCTTGGGACTTTCCAGCAGTCCGGCCTTCGTCAGATAGAACTTTGCCCAATGGATGCGGTTGTGGAGAACGCGCTGTTTGCCGCTCGGCAGCATCTGCTCGCGCTCTTCATCCGAGAGACCGAATTTCGTCGCAATCTCAGCTTCGGCCAGTGGCACGGAGGTTTCGGCCTTGGCAGCTACCTGCAGGACTGGGAGCATGAGAGATTGATAGTCGGGGATGGCCATTATTCGATCCCTTCGTCGGCGGTGCTCTTTGCTCCCGCTGGAAGTCGAAGCTTGCGATAGGCCTCAGAGGAGAGCCAACCGGCCCCGCCTCGTCGCGGCCTGCCTCACGCTGTGCCGGGCCTGGCTTGCCGCCGGCCGTCCACGGGGCGCGCGTATGATCGGGAGCTACGAGACCTGGTCGCGGATCATGGGTGGCGTCCTCGAGGTCGCCGGGATCGAAGGGTTTCTCGCCAATCTCGATGAAATGCTTGCTGCGGCCGATGGCGAGGGCGCGATCTGGCGCAGCTTCATCGGCGCCTGGTGGGACCGCTTCGGGACGGCTGAGGTCAGCACCGGCGATCTCTATGAGGTGGCGTTGGCCTGTGAGCCCCCGCTGCCGCTCGGCACCGGAGGCGACCGGTCACAGCGTACACGGCTCGGCAAAGCGCTCGCCCGCATGCGGGACCGGGTCTTTGACATGGACGGCCGCAAGATGCGCGTGCGCACGCTGGGCGTCTCTCATCAGGCCAAGCGCTGGCAGCTCACGATCGAAGGGGAACGTGGGGAACGTTTTCCGCAAGGTGTCGCGGCATCGGGCGGGGAACGTTGCGCCGAAAAGGGGAACGTCGAAAGCCAAAGTTCCCCGGCACAACCCATTGAAACAAAAAGCTCAGGGGAACGTGGGGAACAAGGGGAACGTTTTTCGACACTAACGCATGCGCGCGGCTGCGCCCACGCGATGAAGGATGGGGAAAAATGTTCCCCACCTTCGTCACCTTCCCCAACCGCTTGTTCCTCAATGGCTTGCGCCGGGGAACATGCGGGAGAACATCCCTCATCACGTTCCCCGAACGGCGCTGCGCCGGACTGGCTCAAGGAGGTGCTCTGATGGGCACGCCCCGTCATCTCGACCGTCTCCCGGCCGCAGCGACCGGTCCGCCGCGACGGGTCTTCGATCCGAAACCCGACCCTTGCCCGCGCGCCTTGGAGACCATCATGATTTCGACCGTTGAAACCGGCCCCGCCGAAGCAGGGGTCATCACATTCCGTCCCCATCCGGCTCATGCGCATCGCGCCATTCTCAGCCTCGATCTCGGCACCACGACCGGCTGGGCGCTGCGCAGCCATGACGGCCTGATCACGAGCGGCACGGTCTCGTTCCGCCCGAGCCGCTATGACGGGGGTGGCATGCGCTACCTGCGCTTCCGAAGCTGGCTGGACCAGATCGCCGCCGATATCGGCGGTCGCGCGGCAATCTATTTCGAGGAGGTTCGCCGCCATGTCGGCACCGACGCTGCCCATCTCTATGGCGGCTTCCTGGCGACGTTGACCGCCTGGTGCGAGCTGCGGGCGATCGCTTATCAGGGCGTCCCCGTCGGCACGATCAAGCGGCACGTCGCCGCCAAGGGCAATGCCGACAAGGCTGCCGTCATGGCCGCCGTGCGCGCCCGGGGTTTCTCGCCTGCGGACGACAATGAAGCCGACGCCATCGCCATTCTGCTCTGGGCCATCGAGACCGATGGAGGCGTGCGATGAGCGGGGAGACGATGCTCAGGCATGCCGCATCGGTCGTCGCCGAGCGCCGCAAGATCTATGGCGATCCGGCCGCCGCGATGGCCGTGGTCGCCAGACGCTGGTCGATCACGCTCGGCCGCCCCATCACGCCGGCGGAAGTCGTGCTCTGCCTCATCGATCTCAAGCTGGCGCGGCTCGGATACGATCCGAAGCATCAGGATTCGATCCTCGACATCGCCGGCTATGCAGCGGTGCTGCAGGAGGTCGGACGATGAGATGGCTGCCAAAGGGATATGGCGGCGAACGCCGGTCGGCCGAAGAGGTCAAGCGGGAGGGTTGGCGCGAGCAGGGCCTCCTCGTCGTCAACCCCACCGATCCGCGTCTCACCTGGCCCGAGCGAGAACTCGTTCGCCAGCTCGGCGAGAAGCTCTATGGCGGACGGCGCCAGCCGACGGAGCAACGGCATGGCTGATTGGACTCGCGAACAGGTCGAGGAACGGCTGATCGAAGCTGCCGACGTCATGAAGCGTCTGCCCGAGGTTCGGGTGCAGGGCTATTTCTCGGTGTGGCCGAAGATCGTTCATGAGTTCGCTGATCTCGTCGGTCAGGAGCCGCCGCGCATGAAGCGTCCGCCACCGTTGCCGGACGCCATCAGCCGCATGGAAGCGACGCTGCCCTGGCTGCGATGGCTGGAGCCCGACGATGCCCGGCTTGTCTGGGCGCGCGCCGAGGGCACGCCGTGGAAGCCGATCTGCTGGCGCTTCGGGATCTCCCGCGCCACGGCGTGTCGTCGCTGGGAGTATGGTCTCTGTCTGATCACGTGGCGGCTGAATGGACGGCGTCCGCCGTCGACAAAACTGGGACGCGAGCATCTCGTCGAACGGGTGAGGTTCGTTTACGGATGATCGGCGTGTCAGTGCTATGTCCGCCAAGGCCCCTCGGCTGGCCAATGATCCAGATTCGGGCCGGCGCCGCTCGCGGCGGACAGCACAGGCATGAGGAAGTCGCGGAGTTTCAAGATGACCTCGCTGAAGTCAACGACATCAGCGGCCAGGCGATCGCGCGTTGTGAATGCGCGCCATCTCGCGACAACTGCGGGCTCTGACGCAAAGGCGTCGCTGAGCCCATCGGGGACTGTTGTGGGAATTTCCGTCCGACGTCGTTCAAATGTGGATCGAACCGCCTGAACCAGGCTTGGCCCGTCAAAATCGAAGTGTCGCGCCATCATGACGAGGTCGTAGAAATCCTTCATGCGGCTATTGATGAAGCCGAGGGATACAAGAGCTTCGAGCTTTTCCGCGACCACGGTCTCGCGCGGATAGGCGCGCAAGCGAACCCCCTCCGCGCCGAGCAGCGTCGGATAGTCGATTTCGTCTGCACCCGGCGTGATCGCATCGCCGAAGCCGATATCGACCTGAATGGGCACCCGAGCCCGTTCGAGCGTCGCGGTGGTTTCGATGCGGATGCCCCCATAGCGGGCGTCCTCGCGGATGGCTGCGGCGCGGAGGCCGTCGATGTCAAAGATGAGACCATCCTCATCGACGGTCAGAGATAGAATCTGTC
>JBFWSL010000185.1:0-7911 GCA_050248375.1 Hyphomicrobiales bacterium
GCAAGCGCGGTACGCCGGCAGCTCAGTGGCCTCGGGCAGGTCAGTGTGTTTCCGGCGGAGATTTCCGGCAGGATGTACTACCGGGTCCGCGTGGGACCGTTCAGCGATCGCGGCGAGGCGGATACCGCATTGCAGCAAGTCCAGGCGGCTGGCCAGAACGGCGCGCGCATCGTGGCCAACTGAGGCCGCGGGGGTGGCCCTGCGAGGTTGATTTTCCCTGCCCGGACCGCAATAGTCGGCACGGGAGGCCCGGCATGCCATATGCCGGGATCGGCGGCTTCAAGTCTGCAAGTCCATACGACGCCGGGTTCGGGGTACCGTGATGCGTTTGTTGCCAGTGCTCGTGTTTGCTGTCGTGGCTATGGTCGCGGCGCTGCGGCCTGCGCATTCCGCACCGGATTTCGACACGCCTGCCCAATGGGCGATCCTCATGGACGCCGATACGCAGTCGGTGCTCTACGAGAAGGGCGCGGACGAGCGGATGCCTCCTGCCAGCATGAGCAAGCTGATGACGCTGGCGGTGGCCTTCGACGCACTGAAGGCCGGCAAGCTCAAGCTCACGGACGAGTTCACCACCAGCCTGCATGCCTGGCGCACCGGGGGCGCTCCCTCCGGCACTTCGGCCATGTTCGTGCCGCTGAAGGAGACGGCGACCGTCGATGAACTGCTGCAGGGTATCGCCGTGCAGTCAGGCAACGATGCCTGCATCATCCTCGCGGAAGGCATCGCCGGATCGGAAGCGGCCTTCGCGGACATGATGAACGCCTATGCGAAGAAGATCGGCCTGAAGCAGTCCAGCTTCCGTAACTCGACGGGCCTGCCCGACCCCGACCACATGATGACCGCCCGGGACCTGGCCAGGCTGGCACGCTACATCATCAGGGCCTATCCCGAATATTACCACTACTTCGCCCAAAAGGAGTTCAAGTACCGAAAGCACGTGTTCCATAATCGCAATCCGCTCGTCTATGCGGACAATGGCGTGGACGGGCTGAAGACGGGCTATACGGAGGACTCCGGCTACGGCATCACCGCCTCCATGGTGCAGGGCGACCAGCGCCTCATCGCGGTCGTGAACGGCATGAAATCCAAGAAGGAGCGGCACGAGGACGCGCGGCAGCTTCTCGATTGGGGATTCCGCAACTTCAAGAGCTACAAGCTGTTCGACGAGGGCGAGGTCGTGGGGGACGCCATCGTGTGGGGCGGCAACACCCGTTTCGTCGACCTGACTGGCAATGGACCTGTAACAGTCCTGCTTCCCCGGAACGATACGCCGAAGCTGCGGGCTTCCATCGTCTACCAGGGACCGTTGAAACCCCCGCTGAAGAAGGGCGAAAGAGTAGCCATCCTGCGCATCACGTCATCGGATGTGCTGGTCAACGAAATTCCGCTCTATGCGGCCTCCGACGTCGAGGTCGCCAGTATCTACAGGCGTGGATTCGACTCGCTTCTGCATCTGGCATTTGGCTGGCTGCTGTAGGATGTTGCGCGGGCCGGAGAGGTCCGGCGGCGGAGCGCGGCATGGCTGGCAGGTTCATCACTATCGAAGGCGGGGAAGGATCGGGCAAGTCCACCCAGGCCAGGATGCTGGGCGAACGGCTGCAGCAGAAGGGGCACCGTGTCCTGCTTACCCGTGAACCGGGAGGGGCGCCCCTCGCGGAGGAAATCCGCGAATTCCTGCTTTCCGGCAAGGCGAAACATTTCGGTGCGCGGGGCGAGGCGGTTCTGTTCGCCGCCGCCCGCGACGACCATATCAAGAACGCCATCCGGCCCGCGCTGGCCAAGGGGCAGTGGGTGGTGTGCGACCGGTTCATGGATTCCACCCGGGCCTATCAGGGAACGGCAGGCGGCGTGAAGCCACAGCTCCTGAAGGCGCTGGAGCGGGTGATCGTGGGTGACACCCGGCCGGACCTGACCCTGATCCTCGACCTGCCGGCCAGGGAGGGCCTGGAACGGGCCCGGGCAAGGCGTCAGGCGGAAGGGGGCGGCGACGGTGACCGCTTCGAGAGCATGGACGAGGGCTTCCACGAGGCGCTGCGGCAAGGGTTTCTTTCTGTCGCCCGGGAAGAGCCCGGGCGCTGCGTGGTTATCGACGCACAGCAGAACCCCAGCGCGGTAGCCGAGGATGTCTGGGAAGCCGTGGTGCAGAGGCTGGAGCCATGAGCAGGCGGCCCGCGGCGGCGGCAACCCGTGACGACGAGTTTCCGCTCGAGCCCGACCGGCTGGATGGCTTCCGGCATCCACGCGAGACGGAGGCGTTCTTCGGCAACGGGGACGCCGAGGCAAGGCTGCTGCAGGCCTGGAACAGCGGCAAGCTGCATCATGCCTGGTTGCTGAGCGGTCCTGCCGGTCTGGGCAAGGCAACGCTGGCCTATCGCTTCGCGCGCTTCCTGCTGGCGCAGCCTGGGGAAGGTGGCGGGCAAGCCGGTTCCCTCGAAGTGGACCGGGAAAGCCCCGCTTGGCGGCGGATCGCGGCGCGAGCTCATCCCAACCTGCTGGTGCTCAACCGCCCGTGGCAGGAGAAGAGCAAGAAATTCGCCAGCGTCATAACCGTGGACGAGGTGCGCCGCCTGCGCGTGTTCCTTGGCCAGACGGCAGGGGAAGGACGCTGGCGTTGTGTCATCGTGGACAAGGCGGATGAACTCAACCGCGCGGCGGTCAACGCCCTGCTGAAGAGCCTGGAGGAGCCGCCGCCATACTGTGTGTTCCTGCTGGTCTGCGAGGCACCGGGGCGGCTGCCGCCTACGGTACGTTCGCGATGCCAGGTGTTGCGTCTCGGTCCGCTGGGGGCGGACGACCTGCATGCCGCGGTAAAGGCGGCGCTGGAGAGCGCGGGCAGGCCGGCGGCCGATCCGCAGCGGCTGGAGGCCTGCATGAGGCTGGCGGGAGGCAGCCCCGGGCGGACGCTCATGCTGCTGGAGCAGGGGGGCGACGCACTGCATGGCGACATCGCCAGGCTGGTGTCATCGGCGCCTCATCTGGATTACGCGGCCGTGCACAAGCTGGCGGACCGGCTGACGGCGAGCGGGGCCGATGGGTCCTATGAGCTGTTTTTCAGCCTGCTGGGGGATTTCCTCGCCAGCGTGATCCGGACAGGCTCCACGGGCGCCGCGGCGGGGGGCCCGGAGGCCGCTCTGGCGGCCCGGCTGACAGCGCCCGGCGGCCTTGCGAAATGGGCGGAGCTATGGGAAACAGTCGCCCGCATGAAGGCGGAAGCCGACGTGCTGAATCTCGACCGGAAGAACCTGATTTTGGGGACTTTTTTCCGCGTCGAGGAGACCGCCCGCGCGAGCGGGCTGTAATCCGGGCGTATCCTCGCCGGCTTTGGCGCCGGCGCCCCCGCAAGCGCAAGGCCTGAGACGCGATGGCGAAAAAGCCGCCCTTTTACATCACCACGGCGATTTCCTATCCCAATGGCCAGCCGCATATCGGCCACGCCTACGAAGCCATCGCCACCGACGCCTTCGCGCGCTTCAAGCGGCTCGACGGGCATGATGTCTATTTTCTCACCGGCACCGACGAGCATGGCATCAAGATGCTGCAGACGGCGCGTGGGCAGGACATAACTCCGCGGGAGCTGGCGGACCGCAACACGCAGTTGTTCCAGCGGATGGTGGAACGGCTCAACTGCTCCAACGACGATTTCATACGGACCAGCGAGGAGCGCCATTACCGTTCCTGCCAGGAGATCTGGCGGCGCATGGAGGCCAATGGCGACATCTATCTCGACAAGTATGCCGGCTGGTATTCGGTGCGGGACGAAGCCTATTACGACGAGGGCGAACTGACCCAGGGGGAGGGCGGCAAGAAGCTGTCATCGCAGGGAACGCCCGTCGAGTGGGTCGAGGAGGAGAGCTATTTTTTCCGGCTTTCCGCCTACCAAGACAAGCTGCTTGCTCACTACGAAGCCAATCCGGACTTCATCGGGCCCGAAGCGCGCCGAAACGAAGTGGTCGCCTTCGTCAAACGGGGGCTGCAGGATCTGTCGGTTTCCCGCACCACCTTCGACTGGGGCATACCCGTACCCGGCAACGAGAAGCACATCATGTATGTGTGGGTGGACGCGCTGACCAACTACATCACCGGAGTGGGTTTTCCGGATGAGAAGGGCGACCTGTTCCGGAAGTTCTGGCCAGCCGACGCGCATATCATCGGGAAGGACATCATCCGCTTCCATGCGGTCTACTGGCCGGCGTTCCTGATGTCCGCCGGGATCGCCCTGCCCAAGCGAGTGTTCGCCCATGGCTTTCTGTTCAACAGGGGCGAGAAGATGTCGAAATCGGTCGGCAATGTCATCGATCCCTTCGCGCTGGCCGACCACTACGGCGTCGACCAGATGCGCTATTTCCTGCTGCGCGAAGTTCCCTTCGGACAGGACGGCAACTACAGCCACGACGCCATCGTTAATCGGGTCAACGCCGACCTGGCGAACGATCTCGGCAACCTGGCGCAGCGCTCGCTCTCCATGATCGCAAAGAACTGCGGCGGCGTGCTGCCGCAGCCAGGCGAACTTTCGGATGCCGACAGGGCGATCCTCGGGGCGGCTGACGGGCTGCCGCCGCAGGTGCGCGAGGCGATGGACGCCTGTGCGGTGCACAAGGCGCTGGAGGCGATCTGGGCCGTGGTGGCGGACGCGAACCGCTATTTCGCCGGCGAGGAGCCCTGGGCGCTCAAGAAGACCGATCCGGCGCGCATGGGCACGGTGCTCCATGTGACGGCAGAGGTGGTCCGGCAGGTCGCCATCCTCGCCCAGCCGGTGATGCCGGAATCCTGCGCGCGGCTTCTCGACCAGTTGGCGGTTCCCGGCCAGTCGCGCAATTGCGCAGCTCTGGGCGAGGCCGGACGCCTGAAGGCCGGCACGGCGCTGCCCGCGCCCCAGCCCGTCTTCCCGCGCTATGTGGGTGAACCGGAGGCGGCCTCCTGATGCTGGTGGACAGCCACTGCCATCTGGATTTCCCGCATCTGGCCGGGCAAATGGACGGCGTCATGGCCCGCGCCCTGGAAGCGGGCGTGGGGGCCATGGTGACGATCTCCACCCGCATCCGGCGTTTCGACGAGATCCGCGCCATAGCGGAAGCCCATGACAACGTCTTCTGTTCGGTGGGAACCCATCCGCACTATGCGGACGAGGAAAGGGGCATTCCGGCGGAAGAGATCGTCCGGCTCGCGCGGCATCCGAAGGTGGTCGCCATTGGCGAAGCCGGCCTGGACCACTACCGGGACAACAGCCCGCACAAAGACCAGGAGGCGGGTTTCCGCACCCATATCGCGGCGGCGCGCGAGACCGGCCTGCCCCTGGTGATCCACACCCGGGACGCGGACCGGGACACGGCCCGCATCCTCGAGGAAGAGATGGCCAACGGGCCGTTCACCGCCGTGCTGCACTGCTTCACGGCGGGAAGGGAACTGGCGGAGCGCGGGCTGGCGCTCGGGCTGTATGTATCGTTTTCCGGGGTGCTGACCTTCAAGAAGTCGGATGACCTGAGGGCCATCGCGGCGGATGTGCCCATGGACCGCCTGCTGGTGGAGACCGATGCGCCCTACCTGGCGCCGGAGCCGCACCGGGGCCAGAAGAATGAACCGGCCTGGGTGGCGCATACCGCGGCGAGGCTTGCCGAGGTGAAAGGGGTATCGCGGGAGGAAATCGCCCGCGCCACCACGGACAACTTCTTCCGTCTGTTCTCCAGGGCGCGGCGTCCCGCGGGGAGCCTGGGGGAATGAGCCTCAAGTTCACCATCCTGGGGTGCGGCACGTCGGGCGGCGTGCCGCGCATCGGCGGCGACTGGGGTGCGTGCGATCCGGACAATCCGCGCAACCGGCGGCGGCGCTGTTCGCTGCTTGTGGAGCAGACTGGCGCCGGGGGTGCGACGACCGTCCTGGTGGATACCTCGCCGGACATGCGCCAGCAACTGCTCGACGCCAATGTAGGCTGGCTGGACGGCGTACTCTTCACTCATGACCATGCGGACCACACGCACGGCATTGATGACCTGCGCGTCGTCTGTTTCAACGGGCGGCGGCGCGTGGATGTCTATTACGACCACCGTACCGGGACGGTGCTGCATAATCGCTTCAGCTATTGCTTCCGCAGCGCGGTCGGCAGCGCCTACCCGCCAATCCTGAACGGCCGTGAGATCGCGCCGGGCGAGCGCTTCAACGTGACCGGCGCGGGGGGCGAGATCGACGTCCTCGCCTATCTGCAGGGACATGGAGATATCGATACGCTGGGTTTCCGCTTTGGCAACGTGGCCTATTCGCCCGATATCAACCGCCTGCCGAAGGAGACCTATCCGCTGCTTGAGAATCTCGATGTGTGGGTGGTGGACGCCCTGCGCCGGCAGGGGCATCCGAGTCATTTCAGCCTTGCGGAGGCGCTGGAAGCCATAGAGGCCGTGCGGCCGAAACGGGCGATCCTGACCCACATGCATGTGGACATGGACTACGAAACGCTGCGCGGAGAGCTACCGAAAGGCGTCGAGCCGGCCTATGACGGCATGATCATCGAGGCCTGAGCGGCTCTCCCGCCGGCTACTTCAACGGTACGCTCAACTGCAATTTGGCCCGGACCTCGTCCGTATCGGTGCCGAGCCCGTCCAGGTCCGTGGTGGCGCGCAGGGTGTATTCGTCAGGCTTCGACAGCGTGAAACCTGCGCCAACTCCGGTTGAGGTGGCTCCCGTAAGCGCAGTGCTGCCGGTCTCCGGCAGGGCGTTGAGGTCGAGATTGCCGTTGATGCGGGCGAAGGGCTCGATCCGCGTGCCATCCTCCAGGGAGTAGGGCCGGGAAACCTCCGGTCCGACACTGACGGTGCGGTTGCTTACGGAAGCGGCGGTGTCGCTTCCGCCCGCGGTTTCCTCACGCAGATTGAAGGTGGCGACCGGGGCGATGCGCCATTCGTTCACGGCCCAGTCCCCCTTCACCTTGGCCTCGGTTATGCGGCGCGAGGTGTCGAGGGCATAGGCGTTGCTGCCGCTGGCGATGGTGTCGAAGCCCTGGCCCCAGGCAGTGGTGAGTCCCGCGGTGATGTGGTCCGTCACCCGCAAACCCATATACGGCCCTGCGAGATAGGCCTCGCCGTCGGCAAGCGCGTTGGTGCCGGCGGCAAGTTCCTTGGCGCGGTCCATCTGAACCATGCCGCCGATCACCAGGCGGCTATCCACCTTCACGTCGGCTCCGACGGAACTGGTGTAGAACTCGCCGAGATCGGTGCTGGGAGCGAGGCTTCCCCTGGTCCACACATCGACGTCGCGGTTGGCTTTCGCCGCCTTGGGGGCCTTCAATTCCAGGCCTTCGGGAGCGAGGGCCCGCGCCTCGTCGATGAGCTTCTGGTCACGGGCGGCGAGCCATGTGCTCCACTGGCCGATGCTGGTCTCGAAATCGGCTTTCTGCTCGCCATCGGGAGTGACCACGACGGGTACGGTTCCATCCACCGCGCCACCGCTCAGGCGCCGGTCGAGCCGGCTGTCGCCCGGCAGAGCGGACCGGTCGAGCCGCCGCTGCAGGAATTCGCGGGCCTGATCCCCGGGCAGACCGGCATCGTCGGCCAATGTGACCGTTGCAGACGCCGCGATTGCACAGAGTGTCATCGCGAGGAAAGCGCGAGGGTGCCGCCGCGCTGTCATTGTACGGTTCATGATCTGGATTCTCTTTGCCGCTTTCGGGCACAGAACTGAACCGTCTATGTGGAAATTTTGAGGCGAGTCAGCGAGTTGCCGGAATATTGATCAACTCGCCATTTTTTGTGCAGGAACTCATCGCCAGCGGGATGAAGTGCTCCGCTATCGCTTCCGGGCGGGGCAGGGTGGCGGGATCCTCCCCGGGCATCGCCTTGGCGCGCATTCCCGTGGCGACGGCTCCGGGATCAATGAGGTTGGCGCGCACGGTGGTGTTGGCGATTTCGCCGGCATAGGTCT
>JBFWSL010000186.1:0-7899 GCA_050248375.1 Hyphomicrobiales bacterium
CAGCACCGCGTCGCGGGCGTTCGCGTCGCCATAGCGGATTGCCGCGCGCCAGAGGAAGTCGAGCAGCGGCGACAGCGGAAACTTCGGCGCGCCCTGCGGCCCGCCATGCACGCTGTCGAACAGCCCGGTCAGCCGGCGCGCCGCGTCGGCGAGCAGGCCTTCGGTGATCTGTCCCTGCGCCTGCGGTCCGGGCCTGGGCGTGAGGGCGTCCGCGAGCGCGGCCGTGTTGTGGGAGATCTTGTCGGGTTCCTCGCGGAAGATGCGCGCCACCTCGCGCAGGATGTGCGGGAAGCCCGCGCGGCCGTATTTCGGCTTGTCGGGAAAATAGGTGCCGCCCCAGAAGGGTTTTGCATCCGGCGTCAGGAACATGGTCAGGGGCCAGCCGCCCTGCTCGCCCATGTGATGCAGCGCCTGCATGTAGATCGTATCCACGTCGGGGCGTTCCTCGCGGTCCACCTTGATGTTGACGAACAGCTCGTTCATCACCGCCGCGATCTCGGGGTTCTCGAAGCTCTCATGCGCCATGACGTGGCACCAGTGGCACGCGGCGTAGCCGACCGAGAGGAGGATGGGCTTGCCGCTGCGCCTCGCCTCCGCGAGGGCCTCGTCGCCCCAGGGCCACCAGTGCACCGGGTTGTCCTTGTGCTGGAGGAGATAGGGACTGGTGGATCGGCCGAGCCGGTTGTGCGACATGCGTGGGGACTCCGCTTGGGGCGGCATGAGGTTTAAGCCACCTTATGGGCAGCCGGTTCCGGAGTGAACCGATGCGGCGAAAGAAAACCCGGGAGGCGGGACCATCGAATGATCGGTTCGCAGGACACCATCTACGCGCTTTCCAGCGGTGCCGGCCGCGCCGGGGTCGCCGTCATTCGCGTGTCGGGGCCGCGGGCGGGCGAGGCCCTGCGCGCGCTCTCGGGCGGACTTCCCCCAGCCCGGCGCGCGTCGCTGAGAACGCTTCGGACGCCGGGGACGAATGAGGAGATCGACCGCGCCCTGGTGCTGTGGTTCGAGGGCCCTGCGAGCGTCACCGGCGAGGATGTGGCCGAGCTGCATGTACATGGCGGGCGCGCGGTCATCTCGGGCGTGCTCGAGGCGCTTGCGGGAATGCCCGGCCTGCGCCTCGCAGAGGCCGGCGAGTTCACCCGCCGCGCCTTCGAGAACGGGCGCATGGACCTGACCCAGGCGGAAGGCCTCGCCGATCTGGTCGATGCGGAGACCGCTGCCCAGCGGCGCCAGGCGCTGCGGCAGACGGCGGGTGAAGCCAGGCAACGGTTCGAGCGCTGGCGCGAGGAATTGCTGCAGGCCCAGGCGGCGGTCGAGGCCGCGCTGGATTTCTCCGACGAGGGCGATGTGCCCGCCGAAGTGGAGCGGCGCGGGCGGGAGATCGCCTCGCGGCTTGCGGGGGAGATCGGAGCCGTGCTCGCGGCGGGCACGGGCGGCGAACGCCTGCGCGACGGCTTTCGTGTGGTCCTCGCCGGACCTCCCAATGTGGGCAAGTCGAGCCTGCTCAACGCGCTCGCCCGCCGGGAAGCGGCCATCGTCTCCACCGAGGCGGGCACCACCCGCGACGTCATCGAGGTGCATCTGGAACTGGACGGCTGGCCGGTGGTGCTGATCGACACCGCCGGCATCCGCGAGGCGCGCGGGCAGGTGGAGGCGGAAGGCATCCGCCGCACGCTGGCCCGCGCCGGCGATGCCGATCTGGTCCTGTGGATCGTCGATCTCACCGCCCCGGCCTGGCAGCCGGACGCCAGGCTGGCGGCGGACGTAGTGCTTGTGCTGGCCAACAAGGTCGATGCGAAGGCGCCGGGGAACGGTAAGGCTTCGTTAACCATATCGGCGCGGACAGGCGAAGGGCTTTCGGAGCTTGAAGCCGAGTTGGCCAGCCGCGCGGGGGCGATGCTCGCGAGCGCGGAGAATGCGGTCGTCACCCGCGCCCGCCACCGTCAGGAGCTGACGGCATGCCGTGATGCCCTGGTCCGGTGCCGGGAAGGGGATTGGGACGAGCTGGAGTTGCGCGCCGAGGACCTGCGCGCCGCGTCGCGGGCGCTCGGACGCATTACCGGCGTCAGCGATGTGGAGGACATTCTCGACCGCCTGTTCGCCGGCTTCTGCATCGGCAAATAGGGGAGCGTTTAAAGGCCGGGGTCCAGCCGCACCGGGCGCAAGACCCGCACCGCAGTCCCGGGCTTCACCCTCAAGAACGCGCAGGCATGACCCGCTGTTTCACGTGAAACTTGTCCACAGGAAGGGTCCGGAATGATTCACGTGAAACATTCACCCCGGGCTGTCCCTCCCCTGGATTGATTCACGTGAAACATCGTCCGCTCGAAACCCCGGGGCGGGGACGACGCGATAGCCGATCTTTGACGCGGTCACAGGGAATCGCTAGGACTGCGCGCCATGAACGAACACGCACTTGATTTCGATGTCATCGTCATCGGCGGCGGTCACGCCGGCTGCGAGGCCGCGGCCGCGGCCGCGCGCATGGGCGCGCGCGCCTGCCTGCTGACCCACAAGGCCGCGACCATCGGCGAGATGTCCTGCAACCCCGCCATCGGCGGCCTCGGCAAGGGCCACCTGGTCCGGGAGATCGATGCGCTCGACGGCCTCATGGGCCGCGTAGCCGACAGGGCCGGTATCCAGTTCCGCGTGCTCAACCGCTCCCGCGGCGCCGCCGTGCAGGGTCCCCGTGCCCAGGCCGACCGCAAGCTCTACCGGCAGGCCATGCAGCAGAGCTTGTCCGAGGTGGAGGGGCTGACCGTCATCGAAGGCGCGGTCGACGATTTGATCGTCGAGGGCGCGGCCGTGTGCGGCGTGCGCTGTTCCGATGGCCGCGTGTTCCGCTGCCGCTCCGCGGTGCTGACCACCGGCACCTTCCTCAACGGTCTCATCCATATCGGCGAGACGCGCATCCCGGCGGGCCGTCATGGCGAGGCCCCTGCCCTTGGACTGTCGGAGCGTCTTTACGGTCTCGGCCTGCGCATGGGCCGCCTCAAGACCGGCACGCCGCCGCGCCTGGACGGCGGGACCATCGACTGGGCCGCGCTGGCGCCGCAGCCGGGCGATACGCCGCCGGTGCCCTTCTCCTTCCTGACGGAGCGGATCGGGCAGCCGCAGGTGAACTGCCACATCACCCATACCAATGAACGCACCCACGCGGTCATCGCCGCCAATCTCGACCGCGCGCCGATCTATTCCGGCCAGATCGAGGGCGTGGGCCCGCGCTACTGCCCCTCCATCGAGGACAAGATCGTCCGCTTCAGGGAACGCCAGTCGCACCAGATCTTTCTGGAGCCGGAAGGCCTCGACGACGACACGGTCTATCCCAACGGCATATCGACCTCGCTGCCGGAACAGGTGCAGAAGGAATTCCTGGCCACCATTCCCGGCCTAGAGCGCACGGTGATCCGCCGCGCCGGCTACGCCATCGAATACGACTATGTGGACCCGCGCGAGCTGCATCCGACCCTGGAGACCAAGAAGCTCTCCGGTCTCTTCCTCGCCGGTCAGATCAACGGCACCACCGGCTACGAGGAAGCGGCCGGACAGGGGCTGATGGCGGGCATCAACGCCGCCCTGTCCGCCGGCGGCGGCGGCGGCTTCGAGATCACCCGCGCCGACGGCTATCTGGGCGTCATGATCGACGACCTGGTCACCCGCGGCGTCAGCGAGCCCTACCGCATGTTCACCTCCCGCGCCGAATACCGGCTGCGCCTGCGCGCCGACAACGCCGACCAGCGGCTGACGCCCCTGGGAGAAAGCATCGGCTGCGTCGGCGCGGAGCGCTCGGCGGCTTTCCGCGCCCGCGCCCGGTCCCTGGAGGAAGCGTCTGCCCGGTTGCGCTCCCTCACCGTGACCCCCGGCGAGGCGGCCCGGCACGGGCTGGAGGTGAACCGCGACGGCCGCCGCCGCAGCGCCTTCGACCTGCTCTCCTATCCTGGCGTGGACATGGCCCGCGTCACCGCCATCTGGCCGCAGCTCGCGGACTTGCCCGAGGCGATAGCGGCCCAGGTCGAGACCGACGCGCGCTACCACGTCTATCTCGCCCGGCAGGAAGCCGATGTCGCCGCCTTCCGCCGCGACGAGGACGCCCGCCTTCCCCGCGACATGGACTTCGAGTCCATCGCTGGCCTGTCCTCCGAGATCCGCCAGAAGCTGGCGTTGCATCGCCCGGCCACCCTGGGCCAGGCCTCCCGCATCGACGGCATCACGCCGGCGGCGCTCATGCTGCTCGCGGCCCGCATCAGGCGCGGCGGCAAGGCGCGCCGGAGCGCGTGACCGCCCTGTCCCGTCCCGGCCGGAACACCCCTGTCGACAGCGCGGACGAGTTCGCCCGCGCCTTTCCCGTTTCACGTGAAACCCTGCAGCGGCTCGCCCTCTACGAGTCGCTCCTGAACCGCTGGCAGAAGTCCATCAACCTGGTCGCGCCCGACTCTCTCCCGGGCACCTGGCATCGCCACTTCGCCGACAGCGCCCAGCTCGCCGCTCTCGCCCCCGATGCGCGAACCTGGCTCGACCTCGGCTCGGGCGCCGGCTTCCCCGGCATGGTGGTCGCGATTCTGCTGGCGAATCGGGGCGCGCGCGTCCATCTTTGCGAGAGCAACGCCAAGAAATGCGCGTTCCTTGCCGAGGTTGCCCGCAAGACCGGTGCCCCTGTGGAAATACACCAGACGCGCATTGAAAGGCTTGTGCGTGAGAGTACAGTCGCCGCCACCGAGGTGGTCACCGCGCGTGCCCTGGCCCCGCTTGGCGAGCTGCTCGAAATGGCATCGCCGCTGCTGGAGAACGGAGCGTGCGGATTGTTCCTGAAAGGCAAGCGGGCAGAGGACGAGATCGCCGCGGCGCGGCGCGGCTGGACCTTCCGGCACCGGTGCCACGGGAGCCGGACCGATCCGGCGGGACGCATCGTCGAGATCACGGGTCTGAAGCGGGACGGAAGCGATGATTTTGGGAGCGCTGATGACTAAGCCTGCCGGCAGGCCCCGGGTGATCGCCATCGCCAACCAGAAGGGCGGCGTGGGCAAGACCACCACGGCGATCAATCTCGGCACCGCGCTCGCCGCCGTCGGCGAGAAGGTGCTCGTCGTCGATCTCGATCCCCAGGGCAACGCCTCCACCGGTCTCGGCGTCGACGAGGGCCGCCGCGATGTCTCCGCCTATGACGTGCTGTCCCGCGACGCCAGCATCGCCGAGGCGACGGTGGCCACCGGTATTCCCAATCTCTTCGTCGTGCCCTCGACCCTCGATCTGCTCGGCTTCGAGCGCGAGGTGCTGTCGTCGCGCGACCGCGCCTTCCGCCTGCGCGACGCCATCAACGCGCTCGCCGCCGGCGACGCCGGTTTCGGCTATGTGATGATCGACTGCCCGCCGTCGCTGAACATCCTCACCATCAACGCGCTCGCCGCCGCCGACTCCGTGCTGGTGCCGGTACAGTGCGAGTTCTTCGCCCTGCAGGGCATCGTGCAGCTCAAGAAGACCATCGACGACGTGCGCAGCCAGCTCAACCCCACCCTCGACATCCAGGGGGTGGTGCTGACCATGCACGACCAGCGCAACAAGCTTTCCGCCGACGTGGAGGGCGAGGTGCGCCGCTTCTTCGGCGACAAGGTCTATCGCACCCTGGTGCCGCGCAACGTGCGCGTCGCCGAGGCGCCGTCATTCGGCAAGCCGATCCTGCTGTACGATCACCGCTGCTCCGGCAGCCAGGCCTATATCAAGCTCGCCGGAGAGGTGATCGGACGCGAGAAGCAGTTGCGGCCCGCCTGAACCGGCGGATGACGGACGCGCAAGGACACGGACGGGCAAGGACAGGGAGACGAGCGGGGACCATGGCGGCAGCGGCGGCACAGAAGAACAGGCTCGGGCGGGGACTGGCCTCGCTCATCGGCGAACTGGAGGGCGACGGCGCACAGCAGGTCGCCGCCAGCGGACAGCAGACCGTTCCCATCGCACAGATCAAGGCGAGCAAGCTGAACCCGCGCCGCGAGTTCCGCGAACAGGATCTCGGCGAGCTCGCCGCCTCCATCAGGCAGCGCGGCCTGGTGCAGCCGGTGGTGGTGCGTCCCGCCCCCGACGGCGGCTACGAGCTGGTCGCCGGCGAGCGCCGCTGGCGCGCGGCGCAGCGCGCGGGCCTGCACCAGGTCCCGGCGATAATCCGTACACTGACGGATAAGGAAGCGCTCGAGATCGCCATCATCGAGAACGTCCAGCGCGCCGACCTGAATGCCATCGAGGAGGCGGGCGGCTACCGCCAGTTGCTCGAGCGCTTCGGCTATACCCAGGAGGAACTGGCCGAGGTCGTCGGCAAGAGCCGCAGCCACCTCACCAACACCATGCGGCTGCTCAAGCTGCCGGACGCGGTGCGGTCGCTGGTGCAGGATGGCAAGCTGTCGGCCGGCCACGCCCGCGCCCTCGTGGGCCGCGACGACGCGGAAAAGCTGGCCCGGGAAATCGTGCGCCGCGAACTCAACGTCCGCGATGTCGAGGCGCTCGTGCGCGACAGCGCGCCGAAGAGGAAGGGCAAGGCGTCGAAGGGCAAATCCAAGGATGCCGACACCCGCGCGCTCGAGAGCGAACTGTCGAATACGCTCGGCCTCAAGGTGGAGATCAGGCCGGGCCGTGGCGAGACCGGCGAGCTGCGCGTCCGCTACCGCACGCTGGAGCAGCTCGAGGAAGTGACGGCGCGGCTGGGCAAGGGGCCGTCGCGGCGCTGATCAGGCGTCCCTTCCCGCCAGGGAGATGATCAGCCGCTCCGCGATCTGCCTTTCGAATTCCGAGTGACGCCGCGCATGCGCCGCCTCGGCGGCGATGGCCGCGAGCGCGGCCGCCGCGCGCGGTCTCGGCCAGCGCGCCGCATCCCGCTCCATGGCGTCGCGCGTGCGGAAGTGCAATGGTGGCCTCAACCCGCCGACCGCCGAGGAAATCGAGGCTCCCGATTCGACGGCCGCGGCGATCCGGTGCAGCCGTTCGAACTGGCGCGACAGTGCCGCGATCGCCGACTGCGCGCTCTGGCCAGAGGTGACGACCCGGTCCAGTTCGGCGAGCGCCGCCCGCACGTTCCCCGCCGAGGTGGCCATGGCCAGCGTATCGAGCGCGGCCTGCGCCCAGTCGCCCGAGACGGCTTCGACGTCGTCGGCGTCGATGCGGCGGGTGTCGCCGGCATAGAGCGCCAGCTTTTCCATCTCCGCCCGCGCGGCGCCGGGGTCGCCCGCCGCCCGCGCCAGCAGCAGCGACTGGGCCTCGGGCGAAACCGTCAGCCCGCGGTCGCGCGCCAGCTTCTGCAGGGTGCGCGCCAGGTCGCGCTCCGACTCCGGATAGCAGGGCAGCGCCGCGGCGGCGGGGTGCTTCTCGAACAGCTTGCGCAGCCGCGCGTCGGGCCGAAGGTTGCCCGCTTCGATGACGATCACCGCGTCGATGGTTTCGCCAAGCAGTTCCTCGATCATGTCGGCGTTCAGACGCGCGCCTGCCTTGACGCGCAGCACGCTGCGGCCGGCGAACATGGAAGGCGACCGCGCCTCCACCGCGATGCGGTCCGGGCGGTCCGCCAGGTCGCGGTCGTCGATGCGCAGCACCTCGCCCGCCGGCGTGGTCGTGGATGCCAGGGTTGCGGCGAGTTGGGATGCGCGTTCGGCGGTGAGCGCCGCCTCGGGACCGTAGACGAGAAAGCCGCGGAACCTGGGATCGGGTTTCTCCGCCGCGGCGGCGACCTGATGGGCCTTGAATGCGGCCATCGCGAATGCGCTCCCGGATAAGCCGGCCGGAGGGCCCGGCTAGATGTGGTGCCTCAGGAGGTTGTTCCTGGTCAGATCGAGTCTGCTGATAGGCGGCCTCTGTCCGAGGCTAGCATGTGGCCTGTGCCAGTTGTAGCGATGCAGCCATCTGGGCAGCTCATCCTTT
>JBFWSL010000187.1:0-7894 GCA_050248375.1 Hyphomicrobiales bacterium
GCCCCTGGCGGCGGCGGCCTGGGCAGATTTCATGGCCGCCACATACTCGCCCTTGCTGTAGAGGTAGTAGGCGGCCTCGCTGGCGAGGGCGGGCGCGGCGGCCGCGGCCAGCAGCGCCACGAGAGCGGCGGCGCGTTTCATGCCGGGCTCCCTTCGCGCTCGATGGCGGCGTTGAAGGCCTCGACCGCCTTCGCGGGGCCGTCCTGCGCGGCCCAGATCGCGGGCGCGGCGGAGACGAAGTCCGCGCCGGCGCTGGCGAGTTCCCTGGCGTCGCCGGGCGAGGCGATGTCCCAGGCGATGCAGGGCACCACGACCACCTGGGACCACCAGCCGATCAGTTCGGCGAGCGCCTGCGGCTCCGCGGAGAAGGCGACATAGTCCGCGCCCTTCTCGCCGAAGGCGAGGGCGTCATGGCGGGACGCGCCGCAATGGACGCCGACGATGGCGGAGGGGCCGAGCAGACCGCGCGCGACAGCGAACGCCCTGGCGTCGGCCTGGATGTGCACGCCGTCGGCTCCAAGGCGCTTCGCCGCCTCGATGTCGCCGTCGATGAGCGTTGCGACGCCGCGTTCCTGCGCGGCGGCGACGCAGCGCGCGATCAGCTTTTCATCGGAGCCGGCGGGAGCGGGAAGCACCAGGGAAGCCACGTCGTCCGCGTCGAGGGCGGAGACGAGCAGCGCCGGAAAGTCCCCCTCCGGCGAGGATGGGGCCGACAGGCACAGGCGGCATTCGGTTCGGCTGTCGCTCAAGGCAAGTCCCTGCTCTGCGGCGGTGGCAGCCGCCGCCGTTCATTTCATATGATGTCCCGGTGACGGGAAGAAAAGGGCGGCTCAGGCCGCCTTTTCCAGCGTGGATTGCCACTTGCCCAGCGCGGCGAGCGAATTCATGCGCGCGCGGTGGGTGAAGGCGGCCTGCGCCCTGGCGACGTTGTCAGCCTTTCCGCTCCAGGCCTTCTGCGGCGCGGCCTGCAGGGCGCGGCCATAGGAGAAGGTGAGCCTCCAGGGCAGGTTGCCGATGGCGTTCATGGCGGACAGATGCGCGGTCGCGTCCTCGTCCGACTGGCCGCCGGAGAGGAAGGCGATGCCGGGCACGGCGGCGGGCACGCAGGCAAGCAGCACCTTCACGGTCTTCTCCGCGACCTCGTCGACGGAAGCCTGCTTCTTCGACTTCTTGCCGGCGATGACCATGTTGGGCTTCAGCACCATGCCCTCCAGGCTGACCTTCTGGTAGTAGAGTTCCTGGAAGGTCTCCTTGAGCACGAACTCGGTTACCTCGTAGCAGGTGTCGGCGTCGTGATCGCCGTCCATGAGCACTTCCGGCTCCACGATCGGAACGATGCCGGTCTCCTGGCACAGCGCCGCGTAGCGGGCCAGCGCATGGCCGTTGGCGCGGATGCAGGCGTAGCTTGGCATGCGCGGGCCGATGTCGTAGACGGCGCGCCACTTGGCGAACTTGGCGCCAAGCTCGCGATATTCGACGAGGCGCTCGCGCAGGCCGTCGAGACCCTCGGTCACCTTCTCGCCGGGGCTCAGCGCCAGGTCCTTGGCGCCCTTGTCCACCTTGATGCCCGGGATACAGCCGGCGTCGGCGATGACCTTGACCAGCGGCGTGCCGTCCTTGCCCTTCTGGCGGATGGTCTCGTCGAACAGGATGACGCCGGAGATATATTTCTCCATCGCCTCGGTGGAGCGGAACAGCAGCTCGCGATAGTCGCGGCGGTTGTCCTCGGTGGAAGCGACGCCGATGGCGTCGAAGCGGCTCTTGATCGTGCCGGAGCTTTCGTCGGCGGCGAGGATGCCCTTGCCCTCCGCGACCATGGCCTGCGCGATCTTCTCAAGTTCTCCGCTCATTTCCCGCTCCAGTTGCTGCGTTTCCAGGGGACAGGATGCCCCGCTTTTAGGGGGAGTCCTAGCCGTCCGGCGTGCGGCGTCAAGAGGCCATGGCGGATAAGCGCGCGCCTCAGGCCTCGCCGTCGCCGTAATAGGGCCTGACAGTGCCCCAGACCGTGCGCTTTCCCGGTAGCCATTCGCGCATGTTGGCCGCGAGATGCCCGTCAAGGGCGTCGGGAAACTCGCCCTCGGCCAGCATGCGGATATCGTCGATCTCCACCAGCCGGAGGCCGGCCTCCTTCAGCTCGGCCAGTAGGGCTTGGCGCAGATCGTCCTCCGCGGCCGCGCGCACCGCCATGTAGCCGACGGCGCCATGCGCGTGCCCGGGCAGGCCGAGCGCGCCGGACTCGACGACCTCGAAGGTGACGAGGGCGGTCCAGGTGCGGCTGCGTTCCACCATGTATTCCTCAGGCGCGCAGCACCTCGAGGCCGGGCAGGGACTTGCCCTCCAGCCATTCGAGGAAGGCTCCGCCGGCGGTGGACACATAGCTGAAGCCGTCCGCCACCCCGGCGGCATTGAGCGCGGCGACCGTGTCGCCGCCGCCGGCGACGGTGAGCAGTCTGCCCCGTTTCGTCAGCTCCGCGGCAGCGCGGGCGACGGTGTTGGTGCCGTTGTCGAAGGGCTTCAGTTCGAAGGCCCCGAAGGGACCGTTCCACACCAGCGTGCGCGACCGGCGCAGGCAGGAGATGATGTACTCGGCCGTGCGCGGGCCGATGTCGAGGATCATCTCGTCGGCGCCGGCGTCGCCCGCCGCGGCCTCGCGGCAGGGCGCCCCCGCCTCGAACGCCTTGGCCAGAACCACGTCCACCGGCAGCACGATCTCGCGGCCGAGGGCCGCCGCCTTGTCGAGAATCCCGCGCGCGGTGCCGAGCAGGTCCGGCTCCATCAGCGACTTGCCGACGGCGTGTCCCTGGGCGGCGAGGAAGGTATTAGCCATGGCTCCGCCGATGATGAGGATGTCGACCCTGGCCAGAAGGTTGCCGAGCAGGTCGAGCTTGGTGGAGATCTTGGCGCCGCCGACAACGGCCGCGAGCGGGCGCTTGGGCGCCTCCAGCGCGCTGGCGAGCGCGTCGAGCTCGGCCTGCATGGAGCGGCCCGCATAGGAGGGCAGGTGATGCGCGAGGCCCTCGGTGGAGGCGTGGGCGCGATGGGCGCAGGAGAAGGCGTCGTTGACATAGATGTCGCCGAGTGCCGCGAGCTCGGAGACGAATGCCGGATCGTTCTTCTCCTCGCCCTTGTGGAAGCGGGTGTTCTCCAGCAGCAGCACGCCGCCGGGCGCGAGCGCGCCGACGGCGGCCTTCGCGGCGTCGCCGACGCAGTCGGCGGCGAAGCCGGTGGCGCCGAAGTTCGCCTCCAGCCAGGCGTGCACGGGCTTCAGGGAGTTTTTCCCGTCCGGGACTCCCTTGGGCCGTCCCATGTGGGACAGCAGGATGACGCGCGCGCCCTTGCCGGTGAGCTCGCTGATGGTCGGCAGCACGCGCTTGATGCGGGTGGCGTCGGCGACGCGGCCGCTGTCCACGGGCACGTTGAGATCGACGCGAAGCAGGACGCGCTTGCCCTTGAGCTCGCTGCCGTCGACGCCGTCGAGGGTCCTGTAGCCGTTCTTCATCTGCCGCCAGGGCTCCGGCGTCAGCCGAGCTTGCCCATGGCGACCGCGGTGTCGCTCATGCGGTTGGAGAAGCCCCATTCGTTGTCGTACCAGGACATGACGCGCACCAGCGTTCCGTCCATCACCTTGGTCTGGTCGAGATGGAAGATCGAGGAATGAGGGTCGTGGTTGAAGTCCGTGGATACGTTGGGCCGGTCGGTGACGCCGAGGATGCCCTTGAGCTCCTGCGAAGCGGCGCGCTTGACCGCCTCGTTGATCTCGTCGGGCGTGGTCTTGCGCCTGGCGATGAACTTCAGGTCGATCACCGATACGTTGGGCGTGGGCACGCGGATGGCGACGCCGTCCAGCTTGCCGTTCAGCTCGGGCAGCACCAGGCCGACGGCGCGGGCGGCGCCGGTCGAGGTCGGGATCATGGACAGCGCCGCGGCGCGGGCCCGGTAGAGATCCTTGTGCATGGTGTCCAGCGTGGGCTGGTCGCCCGTGTAGGCGTGAATGGTGGTCATGAAGCCCTGCTCGATGCCGACGGTGTCGTTGAGCACCTTGGCCACCGGCGCGAGACAGTTGGTGGTGCAGGAGGCGTTGGAGACGACGAGGTGATCCCTGGAGAGCTTCTCGTGGTTGACGCCGTAAACCACCGTCAGGTCGACGCCGTCGGCAGGAGCGGAGACCAGCACGCGCCTGGCGCCGGCATCCAGATGGGCCTTGGCCTTGTCTTTGGAGGCGAAGATGCCGGTGCACTCCATGGCGATGTCCACGCCGAGTTCCTTGTGGGGAAGCTGGGCGGGATCCTTGATGGCGGTGACCTTGATGGGGCCGCGGCCGACGTCGATGGTGTTGCCCTCGACCGTCACCGTGGCGGGGAAGCGGCCATGCACGGAATCGAAGCGCAGCAGGTGGGCGTTGGTCTCGACCGGACCGAGATCGTTTATGGCGACAACCTCGATGTCCTTGCGTTCTGATTCGATTATGGCGCGCAGAATATTGCGCCCGATTCGTCCAAATCCGTTGATCGCCACTCTGATCGCCATCTCAAGCCGTCTCCCTGGAAGACATATCCGTTGCTCCCCGCAGGAACGGGGGCGGGCTCCGGATATGCCCTTTTGCGCTTTGTTTCCAGCCGGTAATGCAGGCGTGCGGCGCGAATTCGCACCCCTTGCGGCGGCTGAAAATGCGGGCAGGGAGTGCGCGAGTCAATGAGCCAAAAATATACCGGTGTGGACGAGTTAGCTCTTTGCGGCGGGGGAGTTGACGGTGGGATTGGCCGACGCCTAAAGTTTTGCCGCTCACATCGGGAATGGCGGCTTGATTGGAGCATCCGATACCCACGGGGGTGGGGGGAGAGATGCGAGCGAGGGAATGAGCGGTTCAGACTTGCTGCAAGAGGCCACGGCACGGCTCCTGACAGCACTGGAAGGGTTCGAGACAAGCGTAGCGCAACGGCGTCAGGAGACGCTATCGGCGGAGGCCCTGCAGGAGCAGGTGGATACGCTGAGCGTCAGCCTGCGCGAGGAACGCACCCGTTCAAGCAATCTGGTGGCGGCCAACGACGAAGTCGCGGAGCGTCTCGAAGCGGTGATCGCGGCGGTTCAGGAAATCCTGAAGCGGCAGTGATGGCGTCCGTGAGTTGGACGGCTGTGTGGGGGTATCGAATGGGGCAGGTTGCCATCACGCTGAACGGACGCGCCTATCGCCTCGAATGCGACAATGGCGAGGAAGACCGGCTGCGCGGGCTGGCGGCGGAGCTCGACGAGCATGTCGAGCGGCTGAAGCAGCAGTTCGGACAGGTGGGCGACGACCGGCTTCTGGTGATGGCGGCGCTGATGATCGGCGACGAGCTTGCCGAGACGCGGTTGCGGCTGGACGAGGCCAACGCGAAACTGGCCGACATCTTCCGCAGCCGGGCGGCGGAGGACCAGGCCTTCGACGAGGCCCAGGCGGAAGCGGCGGAAACCATCGCCTCGCTGGCCGAACGGGTCGAGGAACTGACCGCCGCGATGGCGCCGGAGGCGGAGCGCGAATAGCCGCCGCCATCGGCCCGCTTCACGGACACCTTAGCGCATCATCCGGCAGCGCATCATCCGGCCAGGTGGAATCGCCTGGCCGGTAAGTGATGCGTCAGATCAATAGCTTGAGCACGATCTTATCGGAAAAGCGGCATCCACTTTTCCGGATCATGCTCTAGACACCGGCCATTTGTCTCCTACATTGCCCACGGCAGGGCTGCCGGGTGCGTGAGGCGCATCAAAACCCCGGGGCCTATAAGATCCACTAGGGAGCTGACCCTGGCGGAGACCGTGGTCTCCATCATTCGGCGCCCACCTACGCAAGTAGGGACCACGTGGGTTTTTTCGGCGCCAACGGCCATGGCGGCCCTGTCCATTCCACCCGGTCTTTCCCGCCGAAGGAGCGAACCCATGCATGACGCCGGCAGCCGCGACAGCCTCGCCGGGGCCAAGCGGGCGGCGCGGGCGGAAGCGGCCGGGCGCCGCCGCGCCATCGGCCGCGAGCGGCGGGTTGCCGGTGCCGACAAGGTGGCCGGGCGTGGGCTCGATTTTCTGCCCCGCCCGCACGGCGGGCCGGTGGCGGCCTATGTGGCCTTTCGCGACGAGATCGACCCCATGCCGCTGCTCACGCGGCTGGCGGATGCAGGCGTGCGGACGGCGCTGCCCTGCGTGGTGGCGAAGGGACAGCCGCTGGTGTTCCGCGCCTGGAAGCCGGGCGACGAACTGGCCGGCGGCGCGCATGGCATCCCGGCGCCGCGCGGCGACGCATCCCTGGTGACGCCCCAGATTCTCCTGGTGCCGTTGCTGGCCTTCGACGCGCAGGGGCACAGGCTCGGCTATGGCGGCGGCTACTACGACCGCACGCTGGCCGCGCTGCGGAAGGCGGGCGGCGCCATCGCCGTCGGGCTTGCCTTCGACGAGCAGGAAATGGCAACGGTACCGCACGGGCCGCGGGACCAGCGGCTGGACTGGGTGCTGACGCCATCGGGCGTCAGGGAATTCGCAACCGTCAGGGCCTGAGCTTCATGCGCATACTTTTCCTCGGCGACGTGGTTGGCCGCTCGGGCCGCGAGGCGGTGATCTCGCGGCTGCCGGGGTTGCGCGAACGCTTCCGCGCCGATTTCGTCATCGTCAACGGAGAGAACGCCGCCGGCGGCTTCGGCATCACCGAGGTGATCTGCCGCAACCTGCTCGACGCCGGCGCCGACGTGGTCACCACCGGCAATCATATCTGGGACCAGCGCGAGACGCTGGTGTTCATCGAGCGGCAGGAGCGTCTGCTGCGTCCGCTCAACTATCCCCCGGGCGCGCCCGGGCGCGGCGCCGGCATCTTCAAGGCGGCGAACGGCGCCGACGTGCTGGTGATCAATCCCATGGGCCGGCTGTTCATCAGCGAGCTCGATTGTCCGTTCCGCGCCGTCGAGCGCGAGCTGGAGGCCTGTCCGCTCAAGCAGGGCGCGGACGCCATCTTCGTGGACTTCCATGCCGAGACCACCTCGGAGAAACAGGCCTTCGGGCATTTCCTCGACGGGCGGGTGACGGCGGTGGTGGGTACGCATACCCACGCGCCCACCTCCGACGACCAGGTGCTGCCCAACGGCACCGCCTTCGTCAGCGACGCGGGCATGTGCGGCGACTACAACTCGGTCATCGGCATGCAGGCCGACGTCTCCGTCAGCCGTTTTCTCTCCAAGCTGCCCGGCTCGCGCTTCGAGCCCGCCGACGGGGAGGCGACGGTCTGCGGCGTCGGCGTCGAGGTGGACGACGCCACCGGCCTGGCCAGGGCCATCGCGCCGGTGCGTATCGGCGGACGGCTCAGGCCGGCGGAGCCGTGGTTCTGGGCATAAATGCTTTGACCCTGACCGCGGCCTTCGCCGGGGGTTCGACCCGATCCGGGTCCATCATTGCGCTTTGCTGATGGAGGCGTGCGGGCGTGGCGTCAGCCGTCACGCGCTGGCGCGGACGGTCGTCTTGAACCTGCCCTTGCGCTTCTCGCTCTCGGCGGCGACCTGCTTCAGGCAGGAGAGCGCCGCGTCCATGTGCTGGAGGGCGGTGTCGCTGCCGTCGCCGGGCATGCCCAGGGCCAGATGCGCGCCGGCGAGATGGTCGGCGGCCTCGTGGCACAGGGCGGCGATCTCGGCGATGCTGGCGGGGGCGGCGCCGTTGGCCATGGCGGCCCGGGCGGCGCTCAGGGCGGCGGTGCCGGCGTCGGACGCCGTCCGCACGGTCAGATCCACCCTGGCGGGGCGTTTGCGCTTGGTGTTCCGGGTCATGGCCGTCATCCCTCTCCTTGGGGCCCGGCGCGCGGCGGGGGCGCGGGGCCGGAACCACAAGGGTAGGCCCCGGAGGGTAAACGGGGCTTTAACCAAGCCGCCGCGGCAGGGGAACCGCG
>JBFWSL010000188.1:0-7889 GCA_050248375.1 Hyphomicrobiales bacterium
TTCGGCAGCCACGGGCCGGTCCGTCGCAATCGACTACGCCAAGGGTTATACGGCTGACGCGCTCAAAGTCGCGGACTGAGGCATGCAAGGGGAACCGAGGGTCATGCAGACGGAGCAGACATTCGACTTCAACGATCTTGTCGTTTTCGATATGGCCAACAATCACCAAGGCAGTGTCGAGCACGGAACGCGGATCGTGCGGGAGTTCGGCGAGGTTGCACGCAAGCATGGTGTCCGCGCCGGAATGAAGTTCCAGTTCCGGCAACTGGACAGCTTCATTCACCCCTCCCACCGTGAAGGCAGCAAGAACAAGCATATTCCGCGCTTCCTCTCCACGCGCCTCGACCGCGGCCAGTACGAGCAGTTGAAACGCGAGGTGGACAAGGCGGGCCTTCTGTCGATCTGCACGCCCTTCGACGAGGAGTCGGTCGGCATCATCGCCGATATGGGCTTCGACATCCTGAAGATCGCGAGTTGTTCGGCCACCGACTGGCCGCTGCTGGAGCGCGCCGCCGCAAGCAACCTTCCTGTCATCTGCTCCACGGGCGGGCTGGAGCTGCATCAGATCGACGACCTGTACAGCTTCTTCCAGCACAAGGGCGCGGACTTCGCCTTCATGCATTGCGTATCCATCTATCCGACGCCCGCGGAGCATCTGCAGCTCAACCAGATCGATCTGTTCCGCAGGCGCTATCCGGACATTACCGTCGGCTGGTCAACGCATGAGGACCAGGATGCTCTCGGGCCGGTCCAGATCGCCTACGCCAAGGGCGCGCGCATGTTCGAGCGTCATGTCGGCGTGGAAAGCGGCGATATCAGGCTGAACGCCTATTCCTCGCGGCCGGAGCAGGCCGACAGGTGGCTCGCGGCGCTGCGGGACGCCCGCAGCATGTGCGGCAGCGAGCAGCGCCTTCCCGCCACCGATACCGAGCGCGAGGCCCTGGCGAGCCTGCAGCGCGGGGTCTATGTGAAGGAGAGCGTGCCGGCGGGCGCCGAACTCACGCGCAACATGGTCTATTTCTCCATGCCGATCGAGCCCGGCCAATTGCCGAGCGGGCAGTTCCGTCCGGGCATCCGCACGACACGCGAGATCGCCGAGGACGGCGCCATCCTTCTGGATTCGGTGGCGCTTCCGCCGCCCGCGCCGGACGTCGTCATCAAGAAGGCGATCCACGAAGTGAAGGCGATGCTGCACGAAGCGGGCGTGCTGCTCAATACGGACTTCCGGATCGAATATTCACACCACTATGGCGTCGAGAAGTTCCGCGAGATCGGCGCGGTTCTGATCGACATCGTCAATCGCGACTACTGCAAGAAGATCATCGTCCAGCTTCCCGGACAGGTGCATCCCCAGCATTTTCACAAGCTGAAGGAGGAAACCTTCCAGGTGCTCAGCGGTGTGCTCAACGTCGTCATCGAAGGCCGCAAGCGCGTCCTGCATCCCGGCGACACCTGTCTGATCCAGCCTGGCATGTGGCACGGCTTCTGGACGGAAACGGGGTGTGTGTTCGAGGAAATCTCGACCAAGCACTACAACGACGATTCCTTCTACAAGGACAAGAATATCAACGCCATGAAGCGTTCGGACCGCAAGACGGTGGTGAACCACTGGGGCCGATACGAGCTGCCCGACAAGCTCAGGGCGGCCGCGGCGGAATAGTTCCCTTCGAAGACAGATGCGATTTCAGAAAAAGATCCTCCGGGGAGCCGGCGCGTGATCGCGGGAAAACGCGTTCTCGCCGTCGTCCCCGCGCGAGGGGGCTCCAAGGGGATACCGCTCAAGAACCTGCGGCCCATCAATGGCGTTCCCATGGTCGGACTGGCCGGCCTCGTCATCAAAGAGCTTGCGGAGATCGACAGGGCGGTGGTCTCGACCGATCACGACGGCATCGCCGAGGTGGCGATGGCCCATGGTCTCGATGCCCCCTTTCGCCGTCCCGAGGACATTTCCGGCGACAGGATCGGCGACATAGACGTGCTCACGCACGCGCTGCTCGCGACCGAGGCGGACGACGGCACAACCTACGACCTGGTCGTCATGCTGCAACCGACATCGCCGTTGCGCAGACCGGAGCATGTGCGGGCGGCAATCGCCAAATGCGTGGAGGAGACTTTCGACGCCGTGTGGACGGTGACGCCATCGGACTCCAAGGCGCACCCCCTGAAGCAGTTAACGGTCTCGGGCGGCAGGCTCGGCTATTATGACGACGCGGGAGCAGGCGTCATCGCGCGCCAGCAGCTCGAGCCGCTCTACTACCGCAACGGCGTCGCCTATGTCCTCACACGGGATTGCCTGCTCGAGCGCAAGGCGCTGATGGGATCGAAGACCGGCGCCGTCATCCTTGATGGGCATTTCGTCAGCATCGACGACGAGTGGGATATCGAACTGGTCGAATTCATCCTGTCGCGAGCACAGGCCGCGGGCGATGCAACCGAGAGGGTACCGGAGTGATGCTCGGAAAGCTGAGGCAGTCGCTTTCGCGCAAACGGCTCGAGGCAATAGGCCGTAGGAACAGGCAAAGGGACGAGGAAGTGCTGGATATGCTCGGGCTCCGGTCCTACTTCACCGATGCGTATGCGACGACCGGCGTCTCGGGCGGCGATATCGCCTTTCTCCATAACTACATCCGGGAGCACCGGCCGCGCCGGGTCATCGAGTTCGGCACCGGCAAATCGACCTGGGTGATCGCCAGGTGCATGGAGCTTTACTGCTGGGACCGGTATGACGGCGATATCCGCCTCGTCTCGATGGAAGAGTCGGATTACTGGTATGACGAGCAACTGAAGTATTTCCCGAAGCACGAGATTCCCCATTTCGACGATTTCGTGGAGGTCGTTCTGTCCGGTGTCGAGGACTATCGCTATGGGCACATCGTCGGGAAGTCCTACGTCAACACGCCACGGGAACACTTCGATTTTGGTTTCGTGGACGGGCCGGATGCTCACGGCACCTGCAACATGGATCTGATCAAGCTCGTGGAAGTGGCGGACAAGCCTGTTTCAGCCGTGGTGGACAATCGGAAATCGACCCAGATCGCCTACGCGGTTCTGCTCGGGCGGGAAAATCTTGTTCGCTACCACACAGGACTCTGTCATGTCCGGAACGTCACCAAAGCCGACCTGCGCGACGCGGACTATGGCCGGTTTTTTCCGGGCAGGCTGAAGTTGCTTAGACTTTGAGACGTGTCAATTGGCGGCGTTGACCGGGTTCAGACCGCATGTCACTTCGGCTGGTTTCGAGAGGAAGCATCTCATGAGCGGACTATCCAGAATCCTGAATTTCTCCCGCGCGTTTGTTTCCGATCCGCTTGCGCACTGGCCATTCGTCCAGATTTCACGCTACGCGTTCGGCAATACGGCGGGCGCCAAACAGAACATTTATGGCGGCGCGCAGCTCGCCTACTGCCGTCTTGCGGGTAGATGGCGGCGCGCGCCGGTGGAACATGCCGGTGCCGTCGCGAAAGCCAGGCAGTTGCGCCGCCACGGGCTCGTTCAATTCGAGGATCCGATCGTTCCGGCCGATCTCGTCGCCCGGATCCGGGATCGCTGCGACGAGATCATCCGGTCGGAGGGAATGAAGGACGACAAGATCATCGTCCTGGCGGGTCAGGATCTGGTCCGCAAAAACCCCGAAGTCCTGCGTGTTCTCGACATTCCGCTTGTTCGCGGCATGGTGAGCGAATTTTTTGGCGGTGGCTTTCATATCGACGATGTCGTTTACCGCCGCACCTTCCATGTGGAGGAAGAAGTCACGAGGAAGGGCGAAGTGTATTCCGACTACTGGCACTGCGACTCCTCGCCGACGTCAGAGCTTGCGATGTTCATAAACCTGCTGGACGTCGACGATCAGAGCGGGCCGACAATGATCGTGGACAAGCCGAATACGCGGAAGTTTGTCCGGCGCTACTACAAGATACGTACACAGGAGGCGCTGAGGGGAATGAACGAGGCCATCGACGCCCAGGGCGCTGCCCGGGCCTTCACGGGACGCGCGGGAACGATGCTGCTGGCGCAATCCACGAAGTGCCTGCACCGGGCGAGCATTCCCGCCAAAGGAAGGCATCGCGACTGGCTTTCCTTCAGGCTCTATCCCGTCAAGGGGAAGACGGTTTCCGACAGGATCTACAAGGATCCCGTTTATCGCTTCACGCACGGGAAAGCCGTCTAGACCTCGAAGGCGCCATACGCTGTGGTGATCGTTCTCCGCATTTTCGCGGTGATCGGATTTCGCATCGAGCAAGGGATGTGTTTCGATGATTGATCGGGTTTTGCTGGCGCTTCAAAAGCTGCTTATGTTCAGGCAGGTGCGGCTGCCTACAGCCTTGCTCCGGTATTACTGGTTCACCACCCTGCACAAGGTCCGGGTCTGGAAAGATCCGGACGCCCCGCATCTGGGCCGGGATACGCTGCGCTACAATATGAGCAAGATGCGCGCCAGCGCGATCAAGCACGATCGGGTGCTGCATATGATCTGGCCGCTGCTGGCCATCGAGGATGTCGCGCGCAACAGGTCTCGCATGAAGACCCTTTCCATCGGGCCGAGATCGGAAGGGGAGTTGCTGCTGATAGCGGCGCACGGCTTTCGCTGGCGCAATATCCATGGGATCGACCTCTTCTCGTACAGTCCGCGAATCGATGTCGGGGACATGCACAACCTGGAGTATGCCGACAACAGCTTCGACATTGTCTTCAGCGGATGGGTGTTGACGTATAGTCGCGATCAGGCGCGCGCGCTGAAGGAGATCGTGCGTGTTCTGAAGCCGGGCGGATATCTTTCCTTCGGCAACGGCTACGACAGCTCCTGGGGAAAGTCCGGCGCAGCCGTGGGGGCGGATGTGCGGGCAAACGATATCGACGGCCTGTTTTCGCCAATCGCGGAGAATATCGACAAAGTCTTCTTTCGCCATGACATCGACCCGCAGCAGGCGGCCAGAGGCGAACGGGCCCTTCTGGCTGTCGTGTCGATCAAGAAGTAGGAGCCGTCTCGCAGCTCGACGGCTTCAGCGAACCAGGCCGCGGAATCTTTCGCAGAAATCCTGCTTTCCTTCGGCGCCGGCAATATGTCGCCGGTAACGCTGCTGAGCGGCCTCGGCGATCCCGGTGCAGGCGTCCAGGTCGGCCAGGGCGCGTTCGATCGTTTCCTCCAGATCACTGAGGTCCCACTTGTGGGTGAGCATGGTCTCCCCGGCCCGGAAGAAATCCGGCCAGGTTTCCATGTGGCTCATGTCCGGCTTGAGCAGGGCGGCGCCCGCGATGAAGGTTTCGAAATCCTTGAGGGTGATCTCGCCGAGACCGAAGGGGGAGACGACGATACGGCTGCGGGAAAGCTCCCCGAAATAGGCGCGGCGGCCGAGCTTATCCGTACGCAGGCGGTCTTTCAGCAATTCGCGTATGCGCTGGCGTTGCCAAGCGACGGTCGGGCGGGCGTAGGATAGCCCCATGCGGCAGGAGACGTCGATGTCGCGTTGCGCGTTTGGGGAGATGAATCCTCCCGGCGCGCGCAGAAGCCCCGGCAGGGGCAGGCGATGATAGAGCGCCATCAGCATGGGACCATGCAGGGAATAATCGGCGAGGCCGGAATTCCAGTGGACGCGGATCTTCGCCAGGTCGGCCTTGTTGGCGACCTGGGGCAGGTCCTCCGGTGACGGATCGCTGACGCCTTCGGTGCGATGATAGAAGTCGGTGAATACCCGGCGGCCGTGCAGGGGCTTGAGGTAGGTTTCGCGGTCGCGCAGGACGAGGCCCTTGGTGTACACATCGGCGCCGGAAAGCGCCTGGCCGTTGATCCAGCCGGCGCTGTCTGAATTGTCCACGAAGATCAGCTTTCCGGCGTGCTTGCGGTATTGCCCGAACAACTCCAGGGTGCGCTGACCTGCGTGGCCCCAGCCATCCCTGAACCGCTTGCTGTCCAGCATCAGCGTGTCGCATTCGGGGATCGCCGCAGAACGGTCGGTGGACATCGATATGACCAGACCCAGTTCCTTCAGCCGGTCCGCGTTGCGGACGATGGGATAGAGAAACGAGCGCCCGTTGGGAGAGGCAAAACCTTCTGTGATGATGTGGACGCGGGTCATGGCTGTGGCTGTTTACAGGCTTCCGCGGCGCACCGGAAGCGGGCTTTGATGGTCCCGTGAGGATGCTCGGCCGGTATTCTTCCATATTGCGGGCGCAGCCGAGGCCCTTGCGCTTCCTGGCGTCGCGGCTGCTGATGCGCTCGGGCCTGTCGCCCCGGCTGACGCTGCGGCGCAACGGCTACCGGTTGCGATTCTTCCCCACGGCGTTGACGGCGGCCCTGTGGGTCAACCCGGCCGAGCGCATGGGCGAGGAGCGTTTCCTCGCCGGCTGCCTGTCGCAGGGTGACACGGTGATCGACGTGGGCGCCAATATCGGCACCATCAGCCTGGCCTGCGCCAGGGCCGTGGGTGCGGGAGGCAAGGTGCTGGCGGTGGAGCCGCATCCGCGTATCTTTGGTTATCTGGAGGCGAATATCCGCTTCAACGATCTGGCGGACAGGGTGCGGGCCCGGAATGTCGCGGTCGGAGCGCAGAGGGGCGAAGCGGTGATCAGCGACGGCAGCGACGACACGCAGAACGCCCTCGCGCCGTCCGGCTCTGGCGAAGGGTTTCGGGTGACGGTTGAACGGCTCGACGACATCGCGCCGGCGGGTCCCGTGGCTCTGCTCAAGCTGGACGCGGAAGGATATGAGCCGCAGATTCTCAAGGGAGCCGCAGAGGTTTGCGCGCGGACGTCGATGATTTATTGCGAGTTCAATCCGCGCATGCTGCAGTCGGCGGGCGGCGCCCTGCTCGACCTGCTTCGGCAGCGCGGATTCACGCTCTTCATGCACAAGGGTGAGCGGCTGGAGCGGCTTGTCGCCATACCGCATGGGAAGTGCATGATCGCGGCGCTGCGCGACCCGGACACAGGGTTGGGACGCGCCGAAGCGTCGGCCGCGGCGGCGTTCGCCAGCGCATCATCCGACCAAGTTGAATCGCTTGGCCGACAGGATGATGCGCCAGGTCAATAGCTTAAGCATGATCTTATCGGAAAAGCGGTATCCACTTTTCCGGATCATGCTTAGAGGGGGCAAATGAGCATTTCTGGCATGGCAAGGCATCCGCTCGGCTTCTTTCCCACGCCGCTGCAGGAACTTTCACGGCTCGGCGCGGAACTGGGCGGGCCACGCCTGTTCATCAAGCGCGATGACCAGACGGGGCTCGCGCTTGGCGGCAACAAGACGCGCAAGCTGGAATTCCTGGTGGGCGACGCGCTGGCGCATGGATGTGACACGCTCATCACCGGCGGTGCCACCCAGTCCAATCATTGCCGCCAGACGGCGGCGGCGGCCGCCGCCTGCGGCCTGGAATGTCATCTGGTTCTCGGGGGCGAAGCGCCGGAACAGCCGCAGGGCAATTTGCTGCTCGACCATCTGTTCGGTGCGACGATCCACTGGGCGGGCGACAACCGCCGTGGCGAGGACATTCCGCGCATCGCCGAGGAACTGCGGGAAAAAGGACGCAAGCCCTATGTGGTGCCCTATGGCGGCTCGAGCATGGTGGGCGCGGCGGCCTTCGTCGCTGCACTCGGCGAGTTGAAGGTCCAGGCGGAGGAGGCCGGGCTGGCGTTCAGCCACGTCATCTTCGCCTCCAGCTCGGCCGGGACCCATGCGGGCATGATTGTGGGCAACAAGTTGCATGGTCTCGGCATGAAGGTGATCGGCGTCGGCATCGACAAGTGGGAGATGGAGGACGAGGACTTCCGCGGGCTGATCCTGGATCTGTGCGGGCAGCTCTGCGCGGAGGTTTGCCGTGGGGTCGAAGTGAGGCGGGAGGATGTGGTTCTGGACGAGCGGTTCGTGGGAGAGGGCTACGGCGTCGTCGGCGCGCTTG
>JBFWSL010000189.1:0-7761 GCA_050248375.1 Hyphomicrobiales bacterium
AGCGGCTTGCCTCGCCGTGATCTCGCCCGAGGCGATGGCGGCGGCGAGGCCCGTGGCGTCCAGACGGGCGTAGTCTTCCAGGGTCATGCTCACATCCCACAAGGGCTGCCGGGGCCGCGAGTGTCGCGCGCCCCTGCGGGACGATCAACCGGCTGGTTCACGTATGCCGGGAGTTACTGGATTTTATATTTCAATATTTAAAGAAATATTGTATTGACGACGGATGGAACATTCCCAAGCCGTCACCGCGCTGTCCGCGCTTGCCCAGGAGCACCGCCTTGCCGTGTTCCGGCTCCTCGTCAGCGAGGGTCCCGGCGGGCTTGCGGCCGGGGAGATCGCCACCCGGCTCGGCCTGTCGCCGGCCGCGCTCTCCTTTCACCTGAAGGAACTGGACCGCGCCGGTCTGGTGATCTCCGCCCGGGACGGGCGCTTCATCCGTTACGCCATATCCGTCGAAGGCATGCGCAGGCTGCTCACCTTCCTCACCCGGGATTGCTGCGGCGGCGACCCCGGGCTGTGCGGCGCGGCCATAGCGAGCGCGGCGGCTGTCTGCGGCGCCGGAGCCTGCGGCGAGTGAAGGAGAATCCGATGAACGTTCTGTTCCTGTGCACGGGCAACTCGGCCCGGTCGGTTCTCGCCGAATGCGTGCTGAACCGGGAAGGGCGGGGCCGCTTCCGCGGCTACAGCGCGGGCAGCCATCCCCAGGGGAAGGTGAACCCTTACGCGCTCGATCTGCTCGCGCGCGAGAATTACGACGTGAGCGGGCTGCGCTCGAAGTCCTGGGATGAGTTCGCGGCGCCCGGCGCGCCGGAAATGGATTTCGTCTTCACCGTCTGCGACAACGCCGCCGGCGAGGTCTGTCCCATCTGGCCCGGCCAGCCGATGACCGCCCATTGGGGCTTGCCCGATCCGGCCGCGGTCGAGGGAACCGAGGCGGAAAAGCGGCTCGCCTTCGCCGACACCATGCGCATGCTCCGGCAGCGCATATCGGTCTTCGTCAGCTTGCCGCTCGCCGGGCTCGAGAAGCTCACCCTGCACAAGCGCTTGAACGAGATCGGCAGGATGAATGACGCCAGGGCAAAGGCCTGAATTCGTGAACGTATCCGGTCTGCGGCAACGTCTGGCGGCTGAAGCCATCGGCACCGCCTTCCTGCTGGCCGCCGTCGTCGGCTCCGGCATCATGGCCGAACGGCTGGCGGGCGGGAACGGCGCCATCGCGCTGCTGTGCAACACGCTTCCCACCGGCGCCATACTCGTGGTGCTGATCACCATGCTGGCACCGGTCTCCGGAGCCCATTTCAATCCCGCCGTGACGCTCGCCTTCCTCATGCGCAGCGAGATCGCCGCGGCCGTGGCGGCGGCCTATGTCCTCGCCCAGCTTGCCGGCGGCATCGCGGGGGTCTTCGCCGCGCACGCCATGTTCGACGAGCGGATCCTGCAACTCTCCCTCGCCCGGCGCACCGGCGCGGCGCAGTGGTTCGCCGAATGGGTGGCGGCCTTCGGCCTCGTCGCTACCATCCTGCTGACGCTGGCGGCGCGCCCGAAAGCCGTGGCCGTGTCGGTCGGGCTCTACATAACCGCCGCCTACTGGTTCACGGCTTCCACGTCCTTCGCCAACCCGGCGGTCACCGTGGCGCGCGCGTTGACGGAAAGCTTTTCCGGCATCAGTCCGGCCGATGTGCCCGCCTTCGTCGCGGCGCAACTCGCCGGCGCGGCCTGCGCGGTGCCCCTGTGCCGGTGGCTGGCGGGGGCCAATGGAAGACCCTTGGGCGAGGCCGGGCCGGGGCCGCTGCGGCCTGGCTGACGCTACCGCCGCGCTTCCAGGATCATGTCGCTGGCTTTCTCCGCGATCATGATGGTCGGCGCGTTGGTGTTGCCCGAGACCAGCGTCGGCATGATCGAGGCGTCCACCACGCGCAGGCTCTTGATCCCGTGCACGCGCAGTTGCGCGTCCACCACCGACTGCGGATCGCTGCCCATCTTGCAGGTGCCAACCGGGTGATAGATCGTCTGCGACAGGTTGCGCGCCGCGTCGAGAAGCTGCTCGTCGCTCTCGCTGCCGCTGCCCGGCGTGCGCTCCCGCACCACGTATTTCGAAAGCGCCCTGGTGGAGAACATCCGCCGCGTCAGCTTCACAGAGGCGATGGCCGTGTCCTGGTCCAGCGGCGCGGACAGGTAATGCGGGTGGATCGCGGGATAGACATCGGGCTTCGGAGAGCGGATGTCGATATGCCCGCGGCTTTCCGGCCGGAGCTGGCAGATCGAGGCGGTCACGCCCTGGAAGTCGTGCATCTTGATGCCCGGCTTGTCGGCGCTGAGCGGCTGGAAGTGATACTGGATGTCGGGCGTGTCCAGGCCGGGGCGGCTGCGCGTGAAGATGCCCACATGGCTCGCGCCGATGGCCATCGGTCCCTTGCGGGTAAGCGCGTATTGCAGCGCCACCTTCACCCGCCACAGCGGGTTGTTGATCTGGCTGTTCATGGTCGGGATGTTGACTTCGTAGACCATGCGGATCTGCAGGTGGTCCTGCAGGTTCCGCCCGACGCCGGGGCTGTCGTGGCGCACCTCGATGCCGTGCCCGCGCAGCAGCGCCCCCGGCCCGACGCCCGAAAGCTGGAGAATTTGCGGTGTATTGATCGCCCCCGCGCTGAGGATCACCTCGCCGCCGGGCGCGAGCTTCGCCTCCTGCCGGCCCGATTTGCCGCGCCAGGCGATACCGGTCACTTGTTTCTTGTCTTTGCCGTCGAACAGCAGGCCCTCCACCAGGGCGTTGGTCGCGACGGTCAGGTTCGCCCGCTTCATGGCCGGGCGCAGGTAGCCTACCGCCGTCGAGCAGCGCCACCCGTTGCGGGTGGTGAGCTGGAAATAGCCCGCCCCTTCCTGCGTCTTCCCGTTGAAGTCGTCGTTGCGCGGGATGCCGATCTCTTCCGCCGCGTCGATCAGCGCGTCGCAGATATCCCGGCGCGCGGGGATGTTCGACACGGTGAGCGGGCCCCCCGCGCCGTGATATTCGTCCGCGCCGCGCTCCTGGTTTTCCGACCGCCGGAAATAGGGCAGGCAGTCCTCGAAGGACCAGCCCGGATTGCCCAGTTGCCGCCAGTGGTCGTAGTCCTGCGGCTGGCCGCGAACGTAGAGCAGGCCGTTTATGGAACTGGAGCCGCCAAGCGTCTTGCCGCGCGGCCAGTCGATCGAGCGTCCGTTGATGCCCGGGTCGGGCTCGGTCTTGTAGCACCAGTCGACGTTGGGATCGTGCATGGTCTTCACATAGCCGACGGGTATGTGAATCCACGGATTGCGGTCCTTGCCCCCGGCCTCCAGCAGCAGCACGCGATGCTTGCCGCCCGCGGACAGGCGATTGGCCAGCACGCAGCCGGCCGATCCCGCTCCAGCGATGATGAAATCGTACTCCATGCCTCCCCGCGGGCCCCCTTGTTCACCGGATTCCCAGCTCTTGTCCCATGAATGGAACAATTCGTTCCGATTTTTGAGTATTTTTATCACAGCGGGCCGTGCCGCCAAGGCCAAACATTTGCGGCGCGCCGGGCGGGCAGGACGCCGGGCTCAGGCGATCAGCCGGCGAAACGCCTCCGCCAGCAGCAGGGCGCAGCAGCCCAGCAGCCCCGCCATCGGCACCCATCGCGGAATGACCAGGAAGGCGCCAGGAGGCGGTGACGGCTCGCGTCCCTTCAGCCGCCACAGGGCGAGGTTGACCAGCGCGAAGACGGCGAGCACGACCATGGAACTGTAGCGCGCCAGCTCATCCAGCGGCAGTGTCAGCGCGAGCATCAGGACCACGGCCACGGTCGCCGCCGTGGCCCGCAAGGGGGTGCGCGTGCGTGTGTTCACATGCCCCAGCCAGGAGGGGAGCCGTTCGAGCCGCGCCAGCCCGTACAGCACCCGCGAGGCCATGATCATCTGGATGATGACGCCGTTGAGCACGGCCGCCACCGCGATGACGGAGACGGTGGCGCCGGTCATGCCGCTGGTGTGCTCCATGACCAGGGCGAGCGGCGCGCTGGAACCCGCAAGTTCGCCGTGCGGCACCGTGAGCACCGCGATGCCGCTGATGAGAATATAGAGCGCCACTGAGCCCGCTAGCGTCAGCGCGATGGCCCAGGGGATGGTGCGCTCCGGCCTGTGGACCTCCTCCGCCACGTTGACGATATCCTCGAAGCCTATGAAGGCGAACACCGCGAGCAGTCCCGCCGCCAGCAGTCCCGAAACCGCGGCCGCGTCCAGCGGCGGCAGCGCGAAGTCCGGCGCGGCGAGCCTTTCCAGGGCCGCGGGGCCACCGCCCGCGATGACGATGACAAGCCCCGCGATCTCGATCAGCGTGAGTATGGCGGCCATGCGCATGGATTCGGCGATGCCCCAAGCGGCTATAGCGCCGAGAAGGAAAGGCAGGCTGCACAGGAAAGCCAATTCCGGCAGGCCGGTCAGTGCCACCAGGTAGCCGGCGCCGCCCTGCACCAGGACGGCGGAAGTGAGCAACCCGGCCGACGCGACCATCAGCCCGACCAGCGTCGGCAGCCAGCGCACGCTGAGCCCCGACGCCACATAGGCGGCTTCTCCCGCGCTCACCGGCAGGCGGCCGGCGAACTCGGCGAAGGCCGCGGCCGCGAGCGCCATGACCGCGCCGGCCAGCACGAAGGCGAGAGGGGCGTAGTACCCCGCCGCCGCCGCCGTCTCGCCGACGAGGACGTAGATGCCCGCGCCGATGGTGGTGCCGAGCCCGTAGAAGGTCAGCAGCGCGAGGCCGATGCTCCGCTTGAGCCCGGGCTCGCCACCGGCGGGCGCTTCCTCCGCGGGCTCGGGCGGTGTCATGGCTTTGGCCGGGGGAACGGTCAGACCGCCAGCACCTCTTCCAGGTGACGGGCCACGTCCTCGATCTTCATGTGCACGAGGTCGCGGGGCAGTTCCGCCGTGACGTGCTTCTGCACTTCCTTGTCCAGCACCTTGCGCAGGTCCCCCAGGAAAGAGGGCGCAGCGATCAGGATCAGCCGCTCGTAGCTGCCATAGTTCAGCGCCGCCTTGAGATGCTCCGCCACCCGGCGGGCGAATTCCTGGATCGCATGCTCCTTGGGATCGGTCGGGGGCTCCATGGCATGGCGTCCGTGGCCATGGGAATCGAAGCTGCGGCCAGGGGCGTCCGCGTTGATCTCCCCCGAGGATTTGACCTCGTGCGCCCAACTGGCGCCCTTCACGGGCTCCAGCCCCTTTCCGGGACCCTTGTGGGAGAAAACGGTCGCCTTGGCGGCGTCGGCAACGACAATCCAGGTAATACGGGGCTTCATGAAGGAACTCCTGCAAAAGGACAGCCTAGCCTATCCCCGGGCGCGCGTGGGACCTTGATGCAGGTCAAGCGGCGGGGGCCGGCTGGCTCGGTTAGCGCTGGAGTAAGTCCTTTAGGGCCGCGCGGTTCCATGGACCCCGCGATTTACCGGCATTTCTCGCTTCCGTGAACTCCGGCGCATCGCAGGCGAAGAGTACGCCGAGCGCCACCGGGAAACGGGGCTGCTCCAGCCGCGCCAGCGCGAAGGCGCGTTCCATGCTGGTCTCGTCGTGCACCGCGAGCCGGTCCTTCGGCACGTCCGCGAGGCTGACCACCTCGAACGCTGTCCTGCGCTCGTCGAAGACGAGGCCCTTGTCGTCGTCCTTGCCGAACACCATCGGCTGGCCATGCTCGAGCCGGATGGTGGCGTTGTGGGATTCCGAGCGGTCGTTGATCGCGCCGAACGCGCCGTCGTTGTAGACGATGCAGTTCTGCAGGATCTCGACGAAGGACGTGCCCTTGTGGCCATGCGCGCGCCGCAGCACCTGCGGCAGGTGCTTCTGCAGCGTATCGGCGCCCCGCGCCACAAACCTGGCGCCGGAGCCGAGCGCGAACAGCGCCGCGTTCACCGGCTGCTCCACCGAGCCGCCGGGCGTCGAGGGCGAGCGGGTGCCGACCGGCGAGGTGGGCGAATACTGTCCCTTGGTCAGCCCGTAGATGGCGTTGTTGAACATCAGGATGTTCATATCCACGTTGCGGCGCAGCGCGTGCAGCGTGTGGTTGCCGCCGATGGAGAGCATGTCGCCGTCGCCGCCGATCACCCACACGTCGAGCGAGGGGTTCGCCAGCTTGACGCCCGTGGCCACCGCCGGCGCGCGTCCGTGGATGGTATGGAAGCCGTAGGTGGTGAGGTAATAGGGCAGGCGCGCCGCGCAGCCGATGCCCGACACGAACACCACCTCGTCGGGCGGGCGGCCGATCTCCGCCAGCACGTTGCGCACCGCCTTCAGGATGGCGTAATCGCCGCAACCCGGGCACCAGCGCACCTCCTGGTCGGAGGTGAAGTCGTCGGCCTTCATGGGGATCACGTTCATGGCCTGGGGTCCGTACTCGGCAAGGGGTTGGACTGCGCCGCGATGGCGCTCTTCAGGTCGCGGACGCGGAAAGGCTGTCCGGTGACGTTGCCGATATGCCCGACCGGCTTCAGATATTCGCTGCGCAGCACACAGGCGAGCTGGCCCGCGTTCATCTCCGCCGTCACCGCGCGCGGGAACCTGTCCAGCAGTTCGCCGAGCCCCTCGGGCAAAGGCCAGAGCTGGCGCAGATGCACATGCGCCGCGCGCTTGCCTTCCGCGTTCAGCTCGCGCACCGCCTGCCCGATGCCGCCATGGGTGGAGCCCCAGCCGATCACCAGGATATCGGCGTCGTCCGGGCCGTTCTCCAGCTCGATGGCGGGGCGGCGGCCGGAAATGCGCGCGATCTTCTCCGCGCGCAGCCGCACCATCTCCGCGTGGTTGGCGGGATCGTAGGAGATGTGGCCGGAGCCGGCCTGCTTCTCGATGCCGCCGATCCGGTGGGCGAGGCCCTTCGTTCCCGGCGCCACCCAGGCGCGTGCGAGCGTTGTCTCGTCGCGGGCATAGGGCTTGAAGCCGTCCGCACCCGGCTCGAATTCCGGAACCGCGATGTCGGGAATGCTGTCCACGTCGGGCGGCGTCCAGTCGCTCGCCGCGTTGGCGAGATAGGCGTCCGACAGCACGATCACCGGCGTCATCGCCTCGATGGCCGTTCGCGCCGCCTCGATCATCACCCAGAAACAGTCCTCCGGCGTGGCGGGAGCGAATACCGGCAGCGGCGATTCCCCGTGCCGCCCGTGGATGGCCATGGTCAGGTCCGACTGCTCCGGCTTGGTCGGCATGCCGGTCGAGGGGCCCGCGCGCTGCACGTCGATCACCACAAGCGGCAGTTCCGCCATCACCGCGAGGCCGAGCGCCTCGGTCTTCAGCGCCAGGCCGGGCCCCGAGCTTGCGGTGACGCCGAGCGCGCCGCCATAGGACGCGCCGATGGCGGCCGACGCGGCCGCGATCTCGTCCTCCGCCTGGAAGGTGGAGACGCCGTTGCCGTAACGCGCCAGCGTGTGCAGCAGCGCCGACGCCGGGGTGATGGGGTAGGAGCAGTAGATCACCTCTCGCTGCGACAGAACCGGGATCGCGGCGATGCCGAGCGCCATGGCCTGCGTGCCGGAGATGATGCGGCCCTTGCCGGTGCCCGCGGCCTCGGACACGCGTGCCATTTCCTCGTGCTCGGGCAGCTCGGCCGTTTCGCCATAGGCATGGCCGGCCTTCAGAGCCAGCAGGTTGGCGTTGCGCACCTCGTCGTCATTGGCGAATTTCCGCTCCAGCAGTCCCGCCGTCAGCTCCCTGTCGCGCCCGAACAGCCAGTAGACCAGTCCGAGCGCCCAGAAATTGCGGGCGCGCGAGGCGTGCTTGCGG
>JBFWSL010000190.1:0-7733 GCA_050248375.1 Hyphomicrobiales bacterium
GCCAGCGCCGCCCCCGCGCGTTAGGACAGGGTGATTTCAGGAACGATTGTCTGTCGGCTCGTCGTTGCCGGACCCCGGCTTGCGCCGGGGTTTCGTACCCTCTTACAGTCCGGCGAAACCCCGGGCTTGGCCCAGGGTCCATGCCACTCAGCCCCCGGCTGCATCTGTCGCTGGACCCCGGCCTTCGCCGGGGTTTCGTACCCTCTCCCGTCTTACAGTCCGGCGAAACCCCGGCCTTGAGCCGGGGTCCATTCACCGGATTGAGGCCGGCCCGCGGGGGATCGAGCGCAGTCCGCCCCGCAGGGTGCGAGCGTCATGTCCCGATGTAAGTCTTCAGGCGTGGCCGGCTTCGCTGGTCAGCCGGGACGGGTCGATGCCGATCTTGTCGAGGGCCCGCCGGTACTTGTCGTCGATGTTGGTGTCGAACAGCAACTGGCTGTCGGCGGGGCAGTGCAGCCAGCCGTTGGCCTGGATCTCGGTCTCCAGTTGCCCCGGCGCCCAGCCGGCGTAGCCCAGCGCCAGCAGCGCATGATGCGGCCCGTCGCCCTTGGCAATGGCCCGCAGGATATCCACCGTCGCGGTCAGCGACACCCCCTCGTCAATCGGCAGCGTGCTGTTCTCGGCGAAATAGTCGGAACTGTGCAGCACGAAGCCGCGGCCGGTTTCCACCGGGCCGCCGACATGAACGGCCATGTCCCGAAACTGGACCGGCATCTGGATGCGCTCGTCCGGCGGCGTGATGTTGAGCTGCTCCAGCAGCTCGCAGAAGCTGATATGCGGGGCGTGCTGGTTGATGATGATACCCATGGCGCCTTCGCTGGAATGGGCGCACATGTAGATGACGGACCGCACGAAACGCGGGTCGGCCATCGCCGGCATGGCGATCAGCAGATGCCCGTCCAGATACCCGTTCGCGCTGCCCATTTCGATGTCCTGGTCCATACTCATACGGAAAGAGTAAACGGGCATTAGCCCCCTTGTGAAGGGCCCCCGATCACGCCTCCGCGGCCCCGGCCGCGCCTGCTTTCACACAGGATTGAAAACCTTAATCTCCTGTCCGGTCGAAATTGCGGCCACTGCCGGGTAATATCCCGCCCATGACCCCTCCAGCGCATGCCATATCCACATGCCGGCCCCGTTCTCTGGCCGCGGCAGCCTGCGCGCTCCTGCTGGGGCTGGCCGTGCTGGCGCCGGCGCAGGCCGGCGAGGGGCCCTGGACCCAGGCCCAGAACGCCCGCGCGCGCCTGATCGAGGGCGGTCCCGCTTCGGCTCCCGGCAGCATCCTGGCCGGCGTGCAGATCCAGATCGAACCCGGCTGGAAGACCTACTGGCGCTACCCGGGCGATGCCGGCGTGCCGCCGCGTTTCGACTGGTCCGGCTCCTCCAACGTGGCCAGTGCCCAGGTGCTGTGGCCCGCGCCCAAGCGCTTCTCCGATCCCAGCGGCACCTATATCGGCTACGAGAAGGAGGTGATCTTCCCGGTGGAGATCCAGCTCCAGAAGCCGGGCGAGCCGGCCAGGCTGGACCTCAATATCGAATATGCGGTCTGCAAGGATATCTGTATTCCCGTCGAAAGCCGTCTGCAGGCCTCCTTCGACGGCAAGGACGCCGACGCCACCACTCCGCTGGTGAAGAGCTATGTGAAGAAGGTGCCGCACAAGCTGGCCTTGTCCGCCGGCGGCAAGGTGTTCCGCCGCATCGAGGCCACGTTGTCCGGTCCCAGGCCGGTGCTGGCCGTGGATGTGGCGGCGGAGGGCAACTCCGACCTGTTCGTGGAGGCGCCCGATGGGCTCTACCTGCCCTTGCCCGCCGACGAGGGCCTCCAGAAGGACGGCAGCCGGCGGTTCACGGTCGACCTCGCCCAGAGCGGCAATCCCGCCAGCCTGAAGGGCCGCATCCTGCGGCTGACTCTGGAGACCGGCGCCGACGCCTACGAGGCGGAGTGGCGGGTCGAATAGGCCCGCGCGGCCCAGCTTCGGATCGGCGTGGACCCCGGGACTTCGCCGTAGGGGGCTTCGGCCCCGCAGACGGGCCTTCGCCCGGGATTTCGCCAAGTGGAAACAGGAGAGGTTGCGAAACCCCGGCGCAGGCCGGGGTTCAGTCCTGAGCCGGGGCGGCAAGGCACTTACCCCGTCCGCAACGAGGGATTGATCTTGGCCTTGAGCGGCGCGCCCGATAATGTGCGTCCGGAATCCGGCGCAGGCCGGCACAGGACCGAACGGAGGATCACATGGCCATCAGTGTGGGCGACAAGCTGCCCGAAGCGACTTTCAAGGAAATGACCGCCGACGGGCCCGCCAACGTAAGCTCCGCGGACCTTTTCGGCGGCAAGACCGTCGTCGCCTTCGCCGTCCCCGGCGCCTTCACGCCCACCTGCCACGCCAAGCATGTTCCGGGCTTCCTCGACAAGCTGGAAGAGTTGAAGGCCAAGGGCGTGGATGACGTGGCCTGCATCGCCGTCAACGACGTCTTCGTGATGAACGCCTGGTCCAGGGACACCGGCGGCAAGGACAAGATCCGCTTCCTCTCGGACGGCAACGCGGAGTTCACCAAGGCCATCGGTCTCGATTTCGACGCCTCCGGCGCCGGCCTCGGCATCCGCTCGCGCCGCTATGCCATGCTGGTCAAGGACGGCGTGGTCAAGGCGCTCAACATCGAGGACGCCCCGGGCAAGGCCGACATTTCCAGTGCCGAGAACCTGCTGAAGGCGCTCTAGGATCCAGTCCTTATAGAGTCCAGCCCTTATCGACTACGGCCCTGGCCGGGCGGGGGACAGCGCCGCCGTCCTGCCTCTACCGCTTGAAAGGTTTCATGCCTTCCCGGGCAAGCTCGTCCGCGCGCTCGTTTTCGGGATGGCCGGCATGGCCCTTTACCCAGTGCCAGCGGATCTCGTGGCGCCCGCGAAGCGCGTCGAGCTTCTCCCACAGGTCGGCGTTCTTGACCGGTTGTCGCGACGCCGTGCGCCAGCCGTTGCGCTTCCACTTGTTGATCCAGCTCATGATGCCGTCGCGCAGGTAGTTGGAGTCCGTGTAGAGGTCCACCCGGCAGGGGCGGGTGAGGGCGTTCAGCCCCTCGATGGCCGCGGTCAGTTCCATGCGGTTGTTGGTGGTGGCGGCCTCGCCGCCGCTCAGCTCGCGGCAGCGGTCGCCCCACACCAGGATCGCTCCCCAGCCGCCGGGCCCCGGGTTTCCCGAGCACGCGCCGTCCGTGAAGATGGAGACCTTCCTGTCGTCCGCCACTAGTGATCTCCCAGTCCGTATTCGCGTGAGGACTTCACCTGTCGGTGGAAGCGCGACCGACGCAGATACTGCAGCGGGTCCTTCGGCTTCACCAGCGCGTCCTCCGGCGTGTTGAGCCAGTCGTAGACACGGGTCACCAGGAAGCGCATGGCCGCTCCGCGCGCCAGCACCGGCAGCGCCTCCAGTTCCTCCTTCGATATCTGCCTCACCGAGTTGTAGGCGCGCAGCAGCGTCCGCGCCTTGGTGACGTTGAAGGAAACGTCCTGCTCGAAGCACCAGGCGTTCAGGCAGATGGCGATGTCGTAGGCGAGCATGTCGTTGCAGGCGAAGTAGAAGTCGATGAGGCCCGACAGCCTGTCGCCGAGGAAGAACACGTTGTCCGGAAACAGGTCGGCGTGGATGATTCCTTCCGGCAGGCCGCGCGGCCATGCGTCTTCCAGCGACGCAAGCTCCTTCTCCATTTCCGCCGCCAGGCCCTCGGTGATGGAGTCCGCCTCGGCCCGCGAGGCCTCGTGGATGGGCCGCCAGCCGTCCACGGAGAGGCTGTTGGCGCGCCGCATGGAAAAGCCCTGTCCGGCCAGGTGAAGGCTGGCCAGGGCCTCGCCGAGCGCGGCGCAGTGCTTCGCAGTCGGCCGCCGCACCCAGAAGCCCTCCAGGAAGGTGATGAGCGCCGCGGGCCGCCCGGCCAGCTTGCCGAGGACGACGTTCTTCCTGTCGCGCACCGGCGTCGGGCAATTGATGCCGCGCCCCGCCAGATGCTCCATCAGTCCGAGAAAATAGGGCAGCTCCTCCGCCTTCACCCGCTTTTCGTAGAGGGTGAGGATGAACGGACCCTTCCCCGTATGCACCAGGTAGTTGGTGTTCTCCACGCCCTCGGCAATGCCCTTGAACGACCACAGCTCGCCGATCTCGTAGCGGGCGATGAACTTCATCAGTTCACCGTCCGTGACTTCCGTGTATACGGCCATGTCAACGACCCGCGCTGGCGCGCAACTCGCGGGGCAGCTTGAAGGAGATGTTCTCTTCCGCGGTGGAGACCGTTTCCACGGTGACGTCGTAATGCTCGCGGAAGGCGGCGATGATCTCGTCCACCAGAATCTCGGGTGCCGACGCTCCGGCCGAGATGCCCAGGCGGCTTACGCCGTTGAGTTCGTTCCAGGGAATTTCCGTCGCCCGCTGCACCAGGAAGGCGCGCGGGCAGCCGGCGATCCGGGCCACTTCCACCAGGCGCTTGGAATTGGAGCTGTTGGGCGCTCCCACCACGATCACCGCCTCGCAGCGAGGCGCGATGGCCTTCACCGAGTCCTGCCGGTTGGTGGTGGCGTAGCAGATGTCGTCCTTGTGCGGCGCGGCCATCTCCGGAAACCGCCGCTTCAGCGTGGCGACGATCTCCAGCGTGTCGTCCACCGACAGGGTGGTCTGGGTGATGTAGGCCAGCCGCGAGGAGTCGCGTGGCTCGAAGGCGCGGGCGTCCTCCACCGACTCGATCAGCGAGACGGCTCCGTCGGGGAGCTGCCCCATGGTGCCGATCACCTCCGGGTGCCCGGCATGGCCGATCAGCACGATCTCGCGGCCGTTGCGGTGATGCCGCTCGGCCTCCACATGCACCTTGGAGACGAGCGGGCAGGTGGCGTCCAGATAGAACAGCTTGCGGAAGCGCGCCTCCGCCGGCACCGATTTCGGCACCCCGTGGGCGGAGAACACCACCGGCGCGTCCGTATCCGGGATCTCGTCCAGTTCCTCGACGAATATGGCGCCCTTGGACCTCAGATTCTCCACCACGTAGCGGTTGTGCACGATTTCGTGCCGCACGTAGACCGGCGCGCCATATTTCACCAGCGCCTGCTCGACGATCTGGATCGCCCGGTCGACGCCCGCGCAGAATCCCCGCGGAGCGGCCAGGAAAATGGTCATGGCCGGACGGCTGCCGGTTGCTGGCAGTTTGCCTTTTTCCTGACCATTTGCGGGCTTCATAATGTCCTCGGCTGCTGGGCGGATATGCCGTCAATCGATGCTTGCCGCGGTCTCCCTCGCCGGATACGTTCAGCCGGGCTGGCGATGACCGGACGGCCTGTGGAGACGGACGGGTTTGCTCGTGCAGCTTATACAGGTTCGCGGGCGAAACCTGTCAAGATTATGGACGGGGCGGGTGAGAGTCGTTTCCAGCAGTTTCGGACGGACCGCATTTCGGGCCGCGGTAATCGGTTTTGTCGCGTTGCAGCTTGCCGGCTGCGCCATCAGCCATCTGTCCAATCCCTTCGGCGGTTCTTCCGGGAAGGAAGAGAAGACCCGCTGGCGCTCCAACGTGTCGGAGGACCGGCTTCTCGATGCGGCCCGTAACGAAGGCGAGGGCCCGATCGACGTCTCCGTCTCCGGACTGACCTGTCCGCCCATCAACATCTACCCTCGGGACCGGCTGATTACCTATTACGTGCCGGGCCGGGAAGATGCGCTCGGCATACGCCACCGGGGCGAGATCACCAAGGTGGCGCGCGAATGCAACTCGCAGCCGGACAAGGTCTACATAAAATACGGCATCGCCGGAAAAGTGCTGCTCGGACCCCAGGGCAAGCCGGGCTCCATCACCCTGCCGCTGATCGTCTATCTGACGGACCGCCAGCGCAACATCATCTCCAACCAGGACTTCAAGGTGAGCGTCACCATCGTCGAGGGCGATCCGGTCGGCTATTTCTCGATGGTCAGGGATGTCACCGTGCCGGTTCCCGTCGGCGCCGTTCCGGGCGACTACGTGCTCTACGTGGCCTTCGACCAGCAGGCCGCCGCGGGCGGCCGCCGCTGAGCCTGTTCGGAACCGCGCGCAAGACCCTGGGCGCAGTTGACTCGCGGGCCCCTTCACATATCATCGGGCCGCCGCGATTGAGCGGCTCATAGCCATGTGATCCCTGCGGGAGAGACCGGTCCCCGACCGGCGCCGAAGGAGCAACCGCCCCGGAAACTCTCAGGCAAACGGGCCGCAGGAGGATGGCACTCTGGAAAGCAGCCGAGGCGCGTCGCGCCGGGGCTCACCCAAGGGGATAAGCGGGCAGGCCGTTCCGGGCCGGCCGGTGAAATCTCTCAGGTTCCGCGACAGAGGGGGCGCGTTCGTGGCTTCGGCCTCGCGCGCGGTTCCACGGCCAAGCGGAGTCCGGATTCGATGAATGCTGCCCAAGCGACTGCTTCCGACAGCCAGCCCCTGTTGCGCACGCCGCTGCACGCGCTCCACCTGGAGCTCGGCGGCAAGATGGTGCCCTTCGCCGGCTATGACATGCCGGTCAATTATCCCCTCGGCATCCTCAACGAGCATCTTCATACCCGCGCCGGGGCGGGCCTCTTCGACGTGTCTCACATGGGGCAGGCGTCGCTGAAGGGCGCCGATCACGAGACCGTCTCCCGTGCGCTCGAACGCCTCGTTCCCGGCGAGATACTCAAGCTCGGCAAGGGCCGGCTGCGCTATTCCATGCTGCTCGACGGCAACGGCGGCATCCTCGACGACCTGATGGTGACCCGCTCCGCCGACGAGGACGGGCGGCTGTTGCTGGTGGTCAATGCCGCCTGCAAGGAAGCGGACTACGCCTTCCTGGAGGCCAGCCTGCCGGGGGATGTCCGGCTCGAGCGCTCCGAAGACAAGGCGCTGCTGGCGTTGCAGGGGCCGAAGGCCGCCGGGGTGATGTCGCGCTGGTGTCCCGAAGCGAGCGGTCTGGGCTTCATGACGGCGTCGAAGGCCACCTTCGACGGCATTGCCTGCTTCGTCAGCCGCTGCGGCTATACCGGCGAGGACGGTTTCGAGATTTCCGTCGAGGCCGGCAAGGCGGAGGCCGTCGCCCGCACGCTGCTCTCCCATGACAACGTGGAGGCCATCGGCCTCGGCGCCCGCGACTCCCTGCGGCTGGAGGCGGGGCTGTGCCTCTACGGCCATGACATCGACACCGGCACCAGCCCGGTCGAGGCCAACCTCGCCTGGGTGATCGGCAAGCGCCGCCGCCAGGAAGGCGGCTTCAACGGCGCGGACCGCATCCTGAAGGAGCTCGGCGAAGGGCCCTCGCGCCTGCTCGTCGGCATCCGGCCCGAGGGCCGCGCCCCCGCCCGCGAGGGCACGGAAATTCAGGTGAACGGCAAGACGGTCGGCACGGTGACCAGCGGCGGCTTCGGCCCCAGCGTCGGCGGCCCCGTCGCCATGGGCTATGTGCCCGCCGCCAGCGCCGCGCCGGGCACCGCGCTCGATCTCATGGTGCGCGGCCAGCCGCGCCCGGCGAAGGTCGCCGAACTGCCCTTCGTGCCGCACCGCTACCACAAGTAACCCGCGGCATTGGCCGCCCACCCGATCGAACACGCCATATCCAGGAGCATCCGATGGCTGAAACCAGATATACCGAAGATCACGAATACATCCGCATCGAGGGCGATGTCGGCGTCATCGGCATCACCCAGTATGCCCAGCAGCAGCTCGGCGACGTGGTCTTCGTGGAACTGCCCGAGAAGGGCAAGGATCTCGGC
>JBFWSL010000191.1:0-7657 GCA_050248375.1 Hyphomicrobiales bacterium
ATGACCCCGCGCATGGCCGCCTGGAAGCGGTACAGGCAGTTTGCGGCGCAATAGTCCACGATGGGCCGGTCCGCGGCGGGCTCGCGGTCGTCCTCGAAGCGCTTGAGCACGCAGGACAGCAGGTAAAGCTCGCTCAGCGCGTCGGCGAGCCGGCCGGTGATCTTCTGCTTGGTCTTCAGGCCGCCGCCCAGAAGCGCCACCGTCAGGTCGGCCACCAGCGCGAAGCTGCGCGCCGAGCGGGCGAGCTGCCGGTACCACTTGCGCGTCACCCCCGCATGGGCCGGTGCGCTGGCGAGAAGGCCGAAGGTCAGGTTGTGGAACAGCGAGCCGAACACGTTGGCCACGGCGAAGGACACATGGCCCGTGAAGGCCTCCGAGAACCTGTCGAAACCCCGCTCCTCGTCGCTGTCCTGCAGCGACTGCACTTCCTTGTACAGCCAGGGATGGCTGCGCAGGGCGCCCTGGGCGAAGGTGATGAGCGTGCGCGTGAGGATGTTGGCGCCTTCCACCGTGATGCCCACCGGCACCATCTGGTAGGCCGCCTGCAGGTAGTTGGACGGTCCGTCGCAGATGGCCCGGCCGCCGTGGATGTCGAAGGCGTCGTTGACCGCCGCGCGCATGCGCTCGGTGGTCTGGTACTTCAGCAGCGCCGAGATCACCGCGGGCTTCTCGCCCGCCGCGACCATCGAGGCGGTGACCGACCGGCCCGCCTCGCACACATAGGCGGTCTCCACCAGCCGCGCGAGCGGCTCCTCGATGCCCTCCATGAACGCGATCGGGATACCGAACTGCTTGCGGATGCGGCCATAGGCCGTGGACGTGCGCAGCATCGCCTTGGCGGCGGCCGTGCTGGAGGCGGGCAGCGAGATCGAGCGTCCCGCCGACAGGCACTCCATCAGCATGCGCCAGCCCTGGCCCGCGCGCTCCGCTCCGCCGATCACCCACTCCATCGGGATGAACACGTCGGTGCCCCAGTTGGGACCGTTCGGGAAGGCCGCGCCGCACGGCAGGTGCCGCCGGCCGATCTTCACCCCCTCATGGTCCGTGGGAACCAGCGCCAGGGTGATGCCGATGTCCTCGCCCTTGCCCAGCAGGTTCTCCGGGTCGTAGAGGCGGAAGGCGAGGCCGAGCAGGGTCGCCTTGGGACCGAGCGAGATATAGCGCTTGTCCCAGGTGGTCCGGATGCCCAGCGTCTCCTTGCCCTTGAAGGTGCCTTTGGTGACGAAGCCCACATCGCGCATGGTCGCCGCGTCCGAGCCCGAATGCGGGCCCGTCAGGCCGAAGCAGGGAATCTCCTCTCCCCTGGCCAGCCGCGGCAGGTAGTGCTCCTTCTGCTCCGGCGTGCCGTATTTCTCGATCAACTCCCCCGGCCCCAGCGAGTTGGGCACCATGACGATGGTGACGCCGTCGGCGCTGCGCGAGGCGATCTTGCCGAGGATGAGGGACTGCGCCTGGGCGGAGAAGCCGAGCCCCCCATGCTCCCTGGAGATGAGCATGCCGAGGAAGCCCTTCTCGGCCACGAATTTCCATACCCGGTCCGGAATCTCGTGCAAGGTGTGCCGGATCTCCCAGTCGTTGAGCAGTTCGCACAGTTCCTGGGTCGGTCCCTCGATGAACGCCTTCTCCTCCGCGCTCAGGGTGATCGGCGCCACGGACTTCAGCCGCGACCAGTCGGGATCGCCACCGAACAGCTCCGCGTCCCAGCCCACGGTGCCGGCATCCAGCGCCTCCTGCTCCGTTTCCGAAACCCGGGGCATGATCTTCTTCAGCGCCTTGTAGGCCGGCCGCAGGACATACTTCTCCTGGATGGCCGGCAGCGAAAGCAGCGTCAGCGCGCCCGCCACGAGCCAGCCGAGGAAAGCGAGGACGGAGGCGTGCGGCGCGTGCCAGCCGCCGGCGAACACCCCCGACTGCGCCAGCAGGGTCAGCAGCGCCACCCCTCCCGCCCAGGCGAGCAGGGAGGCATGACGAAGCGCCAGGAAAGTGAATACGCAGAAGGCCGTCAGCAGAAAGAGAAGGGTGGGCATGGCGTGTCATCCAGCAGGACCCGCGGCGGCGGGAATCACCGCTCGCGGCGCAAATGCGTCATGAATCATCCGCCCGGCTCATTAACAATCGGCGAATGGACCTGGGGCAGTATAACGCGGGCCGCCGGAAGTGGACATGACGGAACAGGGGGGTGCGGCCTCCCGCCCGCCCCTTCCGCAGCAGCTCACAATCTCCCGTGATTGCCCGCCAGTCCCCGGCTCCGGCCCGTTGTCACCCGTCCGGCCATCTGATTTAGTAACCGTGGGAATGGCCGGACGCCCGGCCGTGGGGGAAGAATTGGGGGCAGCATGGAGTATTTTCTCCAGCAACTCATCAATGGCGTCACGCTTGGCTCCATCTATGGACTGATCGCCATCGGCTACACGATGGTCTACGGCATCATCGGCATGATCAATTTCGCCCATGGCGATATTTTCATGGTCGGTGCCTTCATTGCGCTCATCACGCTGATCGCGCTGTTCTCGATCGGCGTCACCTTCGTGCCGCTGGCGCTGCTCGTCGTACTGATCATCGCCATGTGCTTTACCTCCGTATGGGGGTGGACGGTGGAAAGGGTCGCCTACCGGCCCTTGCGGGAATCCTTCCGCCTCGCCCCGCTGATCACCGCCATCGGCATGTCAATCGTGCTGCAGAACTTCGTGCAGAACATGCAGGGCGCCCGCGTCAAGCCGCTGCAGCCCGTGGTCACCGGCGGCTACAAGCTGATGGAGCACGACGGCTTCGTCGTCGCCCTCAGCAATATCCAGATTCTGATCGTGGTCACCACCGTCGCCTTGATGGTGATTTTCTCGCTCGTCATCTCGCGCACCTCTCTCGGCCGCGCCCAGCGCGCCTGCGAGCAGGACAGGCTCATGGCCGCCCTCACCGGCGTCAATGTGGACCGCACCATCTCGCTGACCTTCGTCATCGGCGCGGCCCTCGCCGCCGTGGCCGGCATCATGTACCTGCTCTACTACGGCGTGATCGACTTCTACATCGGCTTCGTCGCGGGCATCAAAGCCTTCACAGCCGCCGTGCTCGGCGGCATCGGGTCGTTGCCCGGCGCCATGCTCGGCGGCCTCATCATCGGCCTCATCGAGGTGTTCTGGTCGGCCTATTTCACCATCGAGTACAAGGACGTGGCGGCCTTCTCCATGCTGGCGCTGGTGCTGATCTTCATGCCGTCCGGGCTGCTCGGGAAGCCCGAGGTGGAGAAGGTATGACGTCCCGCCCGGCGGCGGCCGGTGAAAGCATGAAGCTCGCGGCGGCGCTCAAGGACGCGGCCATCGCGGCCGCCATCGCCTTCGCCCTGTTCTCTTTCATCGTGGGCATTCGCACCATCGACGCGCCCGGCGGCCTCGGCCTCCAGGGGCGGCCGGAGCTCCTCGCCATATTCGTCGGTGTCGTCTTTGCCGGGCGCCTGCTGCTGAACCTGTTCTGGTGGGGCCGCCCGGGCCGGGGCGACGCCATGACGAAGCTGTTCGCGCCCGTGACCGCGCCTGTCGCGAAATTCTCGGGCTGGCTCATACCGGCCTTGCTGCTGGCCGCCGTCGCCCTGCCCTTCATGCCCTTCGACAACCTGCGCTACCTGCTCGACGTGGGCATCATGGTGCTCACCTACATCATGCTCGGCTGGGGGCTGAATATCGTCGTCGGACTGGCCGGCCTGCTCGACCTCGGCTTCGTCGCCTTCTTCGCGGTTGGCGCCTATTCCTACGCGCTGGTGGCGACGCATTTCGACCTGGGCTTCTGGGAGGCGCTGCCGCTGGCCGGCATGCTTGCCGCCATGTGGGGCATCATCCTCGGCTTCCCCGTCCTGCGCCTGCGCGGCGACTATCTCGCCATCGTCACCCTGGCCTTCGGCGAGATCATCCGCATCGTGCTCATCAATTGGTACTCGCTGACCAACGGCCCCGACGGCATCTCCAGCATCCCGCGCCCGACCTTCTTCGGCCTGGAGCTCTCAGCCAGCGGCGAGCCCTCCTTCCACGAGTTCTTCGGCATCGAATATTCGCCCATCCACCGCATCATGTTCCTGTACTACATCATCTTCGCGCTGGCCCTGCTGACCAACTACGTCACCCTGCGCATGCGCCGCCTGCCGCTCGGGCGAGCCTGGGAGGCCCTGCGCGAGGACGAGATCGCCTGCCGTTCGCTCGGCATAAACACCCGCAACACCAAGCTCACCGCCTTCTCCCTCGGCGCCATGTTCGGCGGCTTCGCCGGCAGCTTCTTCGCCACACGACAGGGCTTCATCTCGCCGGAGTCGTTCACCTTCATCGAGTCCGCCATCATCCTCGCCATCGTCGTGCTCGGCGGCATGGGCAGCCAGATCGGCGTGGTCATCGCCGCGCTGGTGATGATCGGCGGCTTCGAGTTGTTCCGCGACCTCGAGCAGCTCCGCATGCTGGTGTTCGGCCTCGCCATGGTGGGCATCATGGTCTGGCGGCCGCGCGGCCTCATCGCCACCCGCACGCCATCGGTCTTCCTCAAGGAGAAGAAGACCATATCCGCCGACCTCGTGCAGGAGGGCAAGGGATGACCTCCTGGGACAAGGATCCGATCCTCAAGGTCGAGCATCTGACCATGCGCTTCGGCGGCCTGCTCGCCATCGACGCCCTCTCCTTCAATGCCGGGCGCGGCGACATCACGGCCCTGATCGGTCCCAACGGCGCCGGCAAGACCACCGTTTTCAACTGCATCACCGGTTTCTACAAGCCGACCGAGGGCATGATCTCGCTACAGCACGGCGACGGTCACCGCTTCCTGCTGGAGCGAATGGACGACCATGCCATCGCCCGCCGCGCCCGCGTCGCCCGCACCTTCCAGAACATCCGCCTGTTCGGCGGCATGACCCTGCTGGAGAACCTGCTGGTCGCCCAGCACAACGCCCTGATGAAGGCCTCCGCCTTCTCCCTCGCCGGCCTGTTCGGCCTGTCGTCCTACCGCAAGGTCGAGCGGGAGGCCGTGGAGCGCGCCAAGTTCTGGCTGGAGAAGACCCGCCTTATCGACCGCGCCGACGACCCCGCCGCCGACCTGCCCTACGGCGCCCAGCGGCGGCTCGAGATCGCCCGCGCCATGTGCATGGACCCGGTTCTGCTGTGCCTCGACGAGCCCGCCGCCGGCCTCAACCCGCGCGAGTCCGACGAACTCAATACCCTGCTGCTCGACATCCAGAAGGAGCAGAAGATCGCCATCCTGCTCATCGAGCATGACATGAGCGTGGTCATGGAGATTTCCGACCACATCGTCGTGCTCGACTACGGCAAGAAGATATCCGACGGCACGCCGGACTTCGTGCGCAGCGACCCGCATGTGATCGCCGCCTATCTCGGCGTCGAGGAAGAGGAGGTCGCCTGACATGGCCTCCCGTCCCAGGAAGCCGGCCAAGACCGGGCCGGCGGCGAAGAAGAAAGCGCCCGCGAAGAAGCCCGCCGCCAGGAAGGCGCCGGCAAAGAAGACCTCCGGCAACGGCCTCGACCGCAAGGTGCGGAAGATCGTCACCGAGACGGTTGCGGAAACCAGGACGCCGCCGAAGCCGGACAGCAAGACCCCGCCCCTGCTTTCGGTCTCCGGCGTCACCGCCTTCTACGGCAAGATCCAGGCGCTCAAGGGCGTGGACATCGCCGTGCGGCCTGGCGAGATCGTCACCCTGATCGGCGCCAACGGCGCGGGCAAGTCCACGCTCATGATGACGATCTGCGGCCATCCCCGCGCCCGCGACGGCAGCATCCGCTTCGACGGCGAGGACATCACCCGCCTGCAAACCCACGAGATCGTCAGGCTGGGCATCGCCCAGTCGCCGGAGGGCCGGCGCATCTTCCCGCGCATGACCGTGCTGGAGAACCTGCAGATGGGCGCCCAGCTCGTTGACGACGAGCATTTCGAGGGCGATCTCAAGCAGGTCTACGAGATGTTCCCGGTGCTCAGCAGGCGCAGCCAGCAGCGCGGCGGCACGCTCTCGGGCGGCGAGCAGCAGATGCTCGCCATCGCCCGCGCGCTGATGGGCCGCCCCCGCCTGCTGCTTCTCGACGAGCCTTCCCTCGGGCTGGCGCCGCTTATCGTCAAGCAGATTTTCGAGGCCATCTCCGAACTGAACCGCCGCGACGGCCTGACCGTCTTCCTGGTGGAGCAGAACGCCTTTCACGCGCTCCGCCTCGCCCATCGCGGCTATGTCATGGTCAACGGCAAGATCACCATGTCGGGCTCCGGCAGGGAGCTTCTGGCGCGCGAGGAGATCCGGGCCGCCTACCTCGAGGGGGGCAGGCACTGATGGGTATTTTCTGGGAAACGGATTTCTGGGCCTTTTTCTGGATCACCATGGTCATCGGCGGGGGCGCCGCCTACGCCACCGGCCGCGCCATGGCCCGCAAGTGGCGGCCCTACTGGCAGCTCGTCTTCTACATCTGCCTGCTCGGCATGGCCGACCGGTTCCTCCACTGGGGCCTGTTCCTCGACGCCATCCACCACGCCCAGGGCGAACTGCTCTCGCTGCACTTCTATCTGGTCGACACCGCCTTCCTCCTGCTGGTCGCCAGCACCGCCTTCCGTCTCACCCGCGCCGGCCAGATGGCGACCCAATACAGGTGGCTTTACGAGCGCACCGGTCCTTTCACGTGGAAGGCCAGGGTCCCTACCCGGTAAGGGGCCGGAATCTTCGCTCCCATGATGAAATCAGGGGCAGCAAGGCTCTGGGCGCTGTACTGAAAAAACAACCTATGTAAGAATTGGCGTCAGCCTTGGATTTCTTCTTCCCTTACCGCGCTCCAGGGCAGAAATCAGGGAGTATCTATCGATGAAAAATCTGTTGAGTGTGGCCGCATTGGCCCTCGGCCTCGCTTTGCCGGGGCTGGCCCATGCGGACGTCAAGATCGCCGTGAACGGCCCCATGACCGGCGAATACGCGACTTTCGGCAAGCAGTTCCAGGACGGCGCCAATATGGCCGTCGAGGACATCAACAAGGCCGGCGGCGTGCTCGGCCAGAAGATCGAGCTGCAGTTCGGCGACGACGCCTGCGATCCCAAGCAGGCGGTGGCCATCGCCAACAAGGTCGCCGGCGACAAGGTCGCGCTGGTGGCGGGCCACTTCTGCTCCGGTTCCTCGATCCCGGCTTCCGCAGTCTATTCGGAAGAGAACATCGTCCAGATCTCGCCCGCCTCCACCAATCCGAAGTTCACCGACGAGCGCAAGGGTCCCAACGTGTTCCGCGTCTGCGGCCGTGACGACCAGCAGGGCTCCGTCGCCGGCGCTTATCTGGCCAAGCACTTCAAGGACAAGAACGTCGCCATCGTCCATGACAAGCAGGCCTATTCGAAGGGTCTCGCCGACGAGACCAAGAAGGCGATGAACGCCGCCGGCAAGAACGAAGTGTTGTACGAGACCATCACTCCCAAGGAGAAGGACTACACCGCCCTCGTCTCCAAACTGAAGGCGGCCAAGGTCGACGTGCTCTACTACGGCGGCTACCATACCGAAGCCGGCCTCATCGTGCGACAGATGCGCGACCAGGGCATGAGCACCGTCCTCGTCGGCGGCGACGCGCTGGTCACCAAGGAGTATGCCGACATCACCGGCAAGGCCGGCGACGGCACACTGATGACCTTCTCCCCCGACCCGCGCAAGAACCCC
>JBFWSL010000192.1:0-7563 GCA_050248375.1 Hyphomicrobiales bacterium
GCCCTTGGTGATCTCCTTGACCCGCTCGACGAAGTCCTCTTCCCGGTAGTTGATGACGTGCTTGCAGCCGTGCTTTTTCGCCAGGTCGCACTTCTCCCTGGAGCCCGCGGTGCCGATAACGGTGGCACCCAGATGCTTGGCCCACTGGCAGGCGATCAGGCCGACTCCACCGGCCGCGGCATGAAACAGCATCACCGTGCCGTCCTTCACCTTGTAGGTCTTGCGCAGCAGGTAACGAGCGGTCATGCCCTGCAGCATCATGGCCGCCGCCTGCTTGTCGCTCACCCCCTTTGGCCGCTTGACCAGCCGGTCGGCGGGAATGACCCGCTCCTCGGAATAGGAGCCGATGGCGCCGGCATAGGCGATCTGGTCGCCTGGCTTGACGTTCTTGACGCCCTTGCCGACGGCAAGCACCTCGCCCGCGCCTTCCATTCCCAGGGTGAAGGGCAGGCTCGGCTGCGGATAGGCACCGGTGCGCTGATAGGTGTCGATATAGTTCAGCCCCACCGCGGTGTGCCGGATCAGGGCCTGCCCCGGTCCGGGAGCCGGCACGTCGACGGTCTCCCATTTCATGACTTCGGGGCCGCCATATTCATGGACGCGAATAGCGTGGGTCATGGGTGTCTCCTCGGAAGGTCTTGCTTGAAAGCCGTTGCGGCGCATGGGGATCAAGGCACGCCGGGCGACCGATATCTAGCACCTGGCGGGCCCCGGAGTCATCCGCACGTCTTGGCGAGGTGGCGTTTCCCTGCCCGAAAAACAGACATTTCCGGCTGCTGAGACAGGGCGGCGCAAGATCGCATGGATCGTATAACCGGACATCGGCTTGCCAAGCCTGAGGTGCCATCCCTGCCTGGCGGCGAGCCCGATCAGGGCGTCCGGCAGCCCCGCGGACGGCATCACCTCGAACAGGCGCAGCCAGGCGAAAAGGAAAGTCCTGAACAGGCGCGGCAGGCCCTCCTGCTGGCCGAAGTCCACCACATGCAGTTCGCCGCCGGGCTGCACCAGCCGCATCGACTGCTCGAGCACCTCCCGCCAGCCGGGGATCATCGACAAGGTGTAGGAAATCATCACACGGTCAAAGGCTGTCCTGCCGAAGGCGCGTTGCGGATCGAAGCTGCCGGCATCGGCATGGGCCAGCCTGACGCGCCGCCACAGTCCGGCCGAAGCCACCGAGGAGGCCGCGGTCTCCAGCATCAGGGCAGAAACATCGAAGCCATAGAATATCGCATCAGGATGACGGCGCGCGGCCTGCACAAGATTGCGGCCGGTACCGCAGCCGACTTCCAGCACCGTGCCGCCGACGGGAGGGTCAAGCTCCGCCAGCAGTCGCTCGCGGCCGAGCAGGAAGTAGCGGCGGGTGGCGTCGTAGACATGGCGCTGGCGCCGGTAGATGCGATCCATGCGCGCGGCGGCGGTGGCCGGGTTCATGATCGGTCACCCGTTCAGGCGGTAGAGATGGAACCCGCCGTAGATCGAGGAACGGTCTCGGCGGCCCAACTCGGCGCTGCGCTCCGCAAGATAGACCCAGCGGCCCAGGATCGCGTCGGGAACCCGCCCCGGCAGGATGGTCGGCACACCGGCGGTACGGAAAATGACCCTGGCGCCCGGCCGGGCAGTCCGTGTGATCTGCGTCCACAGTTCCGCAAGATCGCCGTCGCTCATCCAGTCCTGCGCGTCGAGCAGCACATAGCAGTCGAGGCTGCCGCCGGGCTGCGCATCGAGGAACCTCGTGAAGGAGGTGCGATGCACGTTCACGCGCGACGAACCCTCGCGGACGGATGCATGGTTCTGCCGGGCCAGATAGGGCGGCAGCGGGCCCGAGTCCTGCTCCGGATAGCGGCGGCCGAAGGCCTGCCAGGCGAAATAATTCTCCTTCATGGAAAAGTCACAGGCCAGACGGCCAAGGCGCTCGTTGAGCACCGAAGCCATATCCCGCCGCCCGGAACCCGCGAGGGCCTCATATTGCGCGGGCGGAATGCCAAGTCCGTAGAGCGCGACCGGCATATTGACCAGCCAGCGCACCAGCTTGCGTTCGAACAGCGGCGCGATCAGTTCCTCGTAGAGCGCGCGCTGCTCGGTGAGCGATCCGGCGCCGAGAAGTCGCCCGGGGTCGCGCCGGTACAGGCGCGCAACGAGATGGCCCATTCCGATGAACTTTCCGAGCAGTCCGTACCGGTAGAAGTTGCGGGCGAACAGCGTGATACGACGTCTGCCCAGCAAATCGCGCCCCTCCCAGTAGTCCCGCGCCGAGGGGTCAAGCCGGCCGCGCAGGCTCAGGTCATAGGCGCGCACATTGTCCGTGTGGCATGCGTCCCCGAAGAAACGGTAGAAGCTTTCATAATCGGGCAGGTGACGGGCGGCGGCGAGCTTGAGCCGGACCAGCGAAACATGCGCCCGGTTCAGGTCCACCGCATCGATGCGGGCCGGACGGGCAACGAGATAGCTCATCACGTTGCAGCCGCCCGAGGCGATGGCAGCGATCCGGTCGCGGGGGCCAAGTTCCAGCGCCTCGATGTCGAGTTCGGGATCCTCCCAGATCTGGGGGTAGACCAGTCCCTTGAAGGCCCATGTGAACATGCGCTCGTGCAGGCCCGCACGAGAGAGCAAGGCGTTGTGGTGATGCGCCCGGCCCGCTGGCGCCATAAGGCGCTCGGCATTGCGGGTCTGCGCAATCACTTCGGGATTGATGGTCATGCTACGTTCCCTCCTGTGCGAACCGTGCCGGAGACTCACTTCGCGAAAGTCCCGGACTGCGATGGCACAGGGGTGATGACAGCATTGCGACAAAGCGCAGGTGGACCGCAAGAAACGGGTAGCGCCGGCGGCAGCAAGGTCATATGCAGTAGGCCTCGCCCACGGGACTTCTCATGGCACTCATCGACTGGATGCGCCTGCTGCTGCTTGCCTCCGTTTGGGGCACCAGCTTCATGTTCATCGAGGTCTCGCTGCGGGGCTTCGGACCCTTCACGATCGTCTTCGTCCGCATTCTGCTTGGCGTTTTCGCGCTGCTGATCTACTGCGCGGTGCGCGGAATCCGCATCGACACTTCCCGCTCCGCGCTGCGGGCCTATGCGGTCATGGGCCTGCTGGCCAACGTCATACCTTTCAGCCTGCTAACCATCGGACAAACACAGGTCGACAGCGGTCTGTCCTCGATCTTCATTGCCGCGACACCGCTGCTCACCGTGATCGTGGCCCATTTGTGGGGCCGTACCGAAGTTGCGACCCCTGCCCGGATTTGCGGCACGGCTATTGGCCTGGCTGGCGTTGCCCTGCTCATGGGAACGAACGTGCTGCGCTCCAACGAACAGCAGTTCCTCGGGGAAGTCGCGCTGCTCTGCGCGGCGCTGTTCTACGCCCTGTCCGCGGTCTATGGGCGGCGCCTGCCACGCCAGGCCCCGGCGGCGAACGCCACTGCCATGCTGCTTGCTGCTACCCCCATCTGCGCCATCGTTGCCTTTGCACTGGAGCAGCCCCTTGCTTCGCTCCCGCCTGTCGCGCCCGTCGCGGCGCTGCTGGCACTCGGCTTCCTGTCCACGGGGTTCGCTTACGTCATCTACCTCACCATCCTCGCCAATGCCGGCTCGACCTATGCCATGCTGGTGACGCTGGTGCAGCCGCCGATAGCGATCCTGCTCGGGACAATGCTGCTGGGGGAGAAACTGGACAGCAGCCAGTTCGCCGGCTTCGGATTGATCGCCGTCGGGCTGCTGCTGGTGGACGGCCGGGTGCTGAAGCCTTTCTCCAGCCGGAAAACGCCCTAGCCGTCAACAAGTCCGAGCTTCTGCCTCAGAATCCGGTTCACCGACTGAGGATTGGCCTTGCCGCCGGTCGCCTTCATCACCTGGCCGACGAACCAGCCAAGCGTCTGGGGTTTGGACCTGACCTGTTCCACCTGCGCCGGGTTCGCGGCGATGATCTGGTCGATCGCCTTCTCGATGGCGCCGGTGTCCGTGACCTGCTTCAGACCCCGCTCCTCCACAAGCTTGCGGGGATCCCCGCCTTCCTTCCAGACGATGTCGAAGAGCTGCTTGGCGATCTTGCCGGATATGGTGCCGTCCGCGATCATGGCGAGAATGGCGCGGTTCGCTTCCGCCGGGACGGGGATTTCGGAGATGGAAAGCCCTTCCTTGTTGAGACGGCCGAAGACCTCGTTGATGACCCAGTTGGCCGCGGCCTTGCCGTCCACGCCATTGGCCACCGCTTCGAAATAGTCGGCGGCCGCCTTGTCGGACACGAGCACGCCGGCGTCCTCGGCGGACAGGCCCAGCTCGCGCACCAGGCGGGCCTTCTTGGCATCGGGCAGTTCGGGCAGCTTTGCCTTCAGCCCGTCCACGAAAGCCTGGGTCAGTTCCAGCGGCAGCAGGTCGGGATCGGGAAAATAGCGGTAGTCGTGCGCCTCCTCCTTGGAACGCATGGACCGTGTCTCGCCCTTGTCGGGATCGAACAGGCGCGTCTCCTGCCGGATCGTTCCGCCTTCTTCGATAATGTCGATCTGGCGGCGGGCCTCATGCTCGATCGCCTCGCCGATGAAGCGTATGGAATTGACGTTCTTGATTTCGCAGCGGGTGCCGAGCTTGTCTCCCGGCCGGCGCACGGAAACGTTGATGTCGGCCCGAAGCGAGCCTTCCTCCATGTTGCCGTCGCAGGTGCCAAGGTAACGCATGATGGTGCGCAGCTTGTTGACGTAGGCCCTGGCCTCATCCGCAGAGCGTATGTCCGGCTTCGACACGATCTCCATCAGCGCGATGCCTGAACGGTTCAGGTCCACGTAGGAGCAATCCGGATGCTGGTCGTGCAGGCTCTTGCCAGCGTCCTGCTCCAGATGAAGCCTCTCGATGCCGACGCGGCGCTCCCTGCCCTCGCCCATGTCGAGAACCACCTCGCCCTCGCCCACGACGGGCTGCTTGAACTGGGAAATCTGGTAGCCCTGAGGCAGGTCCGGATAGAAATAATTCTTGCGGTCAAAGACCGACTTCAGGTTGATCCTCGCGTTGAGCCCGAGGCCCGTGCGTACCGCCTGGGCCACGCATTCCCCGTTGATGACCGGCAGCATACCGGGCATGGCCGCGTCCACGAGGCTGACCTGAGTGTTAGGCGCGCCGCCGAATTTCGTGGAGGCCCCGGAAAACAGCTTGGCCTGCGAAGTCACCTGGGCATGGACCTCCAGCCCGATGATCACTTCCCAGTCGCCGGTGGCGCCTTTCATCAGGGGCGCGGTTAGCTCAGCCACGGTCCTTGCCGCTCCTCAGCTTCTCTTCCTCGTACTGGATGAACCAGCCGATCATCTGCCGCCAGATCGCCTCCACCAGTTCCGGCGGCAGGCCGGTCTTCTCGGCGCGCGCCTTCACCTTGTCGATGACCTGCTGGATGCGCCAGGGCACTACCGCATCGTCCGGCGAGTTCTTCAACTGCCAGGCGCGATCGACATAGCCGAAGCGCTCGGCGATCAGGTCGACGAGCTGCGAGTCGAGCCGGTCGATCTCGGCGCGCACGTCGTCCATGCTCTTGCAGTCTTTCGGCAGCTTGGTCATGCGGCGCTCCACCAGTCCCGCGGCTTGGGGCCGGGGCCCGCCGCATCCTCGATCACCTGCCCCACCCGGAACAGCATTTCCTCGTCGAATGCCTTGCCGATGAGCTGAAGGCCAAGCGGCGTTCCTTCCGACGACAGCCCCGCGGGCACGGAGATGCCCGGCAGGCCGGCCATGTTCACGGTCACGGTGAAGATGTCATTCAGATACATCTCCACCGGGTCGGCGCTCTTTTCCCCAAGCGCGAAGGCCGGCCCGGGCGTCGCGGGGGTGAGCAGCACGTCCACCTTCGCGAAGGCCTCGTCGAAGTCGCGCTTGATGAGAGTGCGCACCTGCTGGGCCTTCAGGTAGTAGGCATCGTAGTAGCCCGCCGACAGCACATAGGTGCCGATGAGCACGCGGCGTCTCACCTCGGCGCCAAAGCCTTCCGACCGCGTGTTCTCGTATTGGGAGACAAGATCATCGCCTTCCACGCGCAGGCCATAGCGGACGCCGTCATATCTGGCCAGGTTGGACGACGCCTCGGCGGGCGCGACGATGTAATAGGCCGGCAACGCATACTTGGTATGCGGCAGGCTGACGTCCACCATTTCAGCGCCAGCAGCCTTCAGCCAGGCGACGCCCTGCCGCCACAGCGTCTCGATCTCCTCGGGCATGCCATCAAGCCTGTATTCGCGCGGAATACCCACCTTCAGGCCCTTCACGCCCTTGCCGATGGCGGCGGCATAGTCGGGGACGGGCGCATCCACGCTGGTGGCGTCCTTCGGGTCGTGACCGGCCATCGCGCGCAACAGCAGCGCCGCATCGCGCAGGTCGCGGGCGATGGGGCCTGCCTGGTCGAGCGAGGAAGCGAAGGCAACGATGCCCCAGCGCGAGCAGCGTCCATAGGTGGGCTTGATGCCGACGGTGCCGGTGAGCGCTGCCGGCTGGCGGATGGAACCGCCGGTATCGGTGGCGGTGGCCCCCATGCAAAGCCGCGCGGCGACGGCGGCGGCGGAGCCGCCCGACGATCCGCCCGGCACGAGCGGGGCATTGGAGCCCTCGCGCCGCCAGGGATTGACGCAAGGACCGTAGTGGCTGGTCTCGTTGGAGGAACCCATGGCGAACTCGTCGCAATTGAGCTTGCCGAGCATTACCGCGCCTTCCCGCCACAGGTTGGCGGTGACGGTGGATTCATATGTGGGCGTGAAGCCGTCGAGGATGTGGGAACAGGCGGTGGTGCGGACACCTTGCGTGCAGAACAGGTCCTTGATGCCCAGCGGGATGCCTTCGAGCAATCCGGGCTTGCCGGCGGAGAGGCGCGCGTCGGACGCCCTGGCCATTTCCATGGCCTGGTCGGCGGTCGGGAGGATGTAGGCATTCAATCCCGCATTGCCCGCCTCGATGGCGGAGACGTGCGCCTCCGCGAGTTCCCGGGCGGTGAACTCCTTCTTGTCCAGTCCCGCGCGCGCGGCGGCGATAGTCAGATCGGTCAGCTCGCCCACGCGCCTACTCCACCACCTTCGGAACCACGAAGAAGCCTTCTTCGCTTGCGGGCGCGTTGGCCAGCACCTGGTCGGCAATGCCGCCGTCGGTGACCTTGTCGTCGCGCATGGCCATGGTCATGTCGACAACACGGGTCATGGGCTCCACGCCGCCGGTATCCACTTCCTGGAGCTGTTCGACCCAGGTGAGGATGCCCGACAGTTCGCCGACGAGCTTTTGCGCGTCGGCCTCGCTCACCCGTATGCGGGCAAGACGCGCGATGCGCCGCACTGTCGCCTCATCGACCTTCATGTCGCCTGTTTCCTCTGGAACCTGCGTGAAAACGCGTGCACTCATAGCCCGCAGACCGGAAGGGCGCAATATTATGACGGATTCCAGCAATAACGGCATGGCCCCGGCCAACCTGAGGGTCGCCGAGGGCGCCCGAAAGGGCGGCCTGGACATAAACATACAGGTCATGGGGGAAAGCACCCGCACGGCAGTCGAAGCCGCCGCGGCCTGTGGCTGCTCCGTCGGCCAGATCGTGAAATCCCTGGTTTTCCGG
>JBFWSL010000193.1:0-7523 GCA_050248375.1 Hyphomicrobiales bacterium
GCTTCGAGCGCCTTCGGGTCGGTGATCGTGAAGGGCGTATAGGAATCGTAGGGCCCCTCGCCCATCCTCGCCTTCCGTTCGCCGGGAGAAAGGCTGAGCAGCAGGATCTTGCCGGATGCCGACGCGTGCAGGGGGCTGTCCAGCCAGGTGTCGTAGGCCGGGCTGAGGGAATTCGCCCCGGAGGAGATCTCGATCAGGATGCGTTCCTTCATGCAGTACAGCACGAAGCCCGTTGTGTGCCCGCTCTCGTCCCTGAACCGGTCGGCCGCGCGCGCCGCCTCGCGCCGCAGCTCGTTGAGCGGACTGTAGATGGACAGCGGAAACAGCAGCTTCGGGCTGGCGAAATACCGCTTCGCGTTGTCGTCCCGCAGAACGTATCCATGTTCGTCGAGAACCTGCAGCAACCGGTGAGTTGTGCTCGCATCGAGACCGGCTCCTGCGAGATTTCCGATGAGGAAACCGGGCGGCCGATATTCCTGATCACATTGAGAATTCGAAGGCCGCGAGCGAGCGCGCCCGTAACCTTGGGCTCTTCTAGGTCCCGGTCACTGGCCGAATGCTTTCCCTTGGCTTTTGGCATCCGAATCTCCCGCCCTTGTCAGCCTTCATTCTCCTGAACGAGGCGACCGGGTTTGTAAATTAGATATCCCAATATACGCAAACATTTATCCGACCGCCCCCGTCCCGCCGGATGCCGCGCTTCGCTCCCGTCAGGCGAAACCAGACCCGATAAAATGGAAAACTAATATCATATTTCGACATAAGTATTGTCGATTTCGGGATGGGTTGCTACTATCAATCCAAGGAAAAGTCTATTTCGCGGAGGAAGCCATGACGACGCGCAAGGTGCCGAGCAAGTCCGAGACCCCGGAAGCGCCCAGGCAGGAACTGGCCTATTCCGGCTTTCATCAGCGCAAGGTTCCCTCGGAGGACGCCGAGATCACCCACACCGGACCCGAGACGCCGCTGGGAGAATATATGCGCCGCTTCTGGCAGCCGGTCTGCTTCTCGGACCAGCTCCGGGACGTGCCTCACAAGATCAAGATCATGGGCGAGAAGCTTGTCGCCTTCCGCGACCGGCGCGGCCGGGTCGCCGTCATGCAGCGCCATTGCTGTCACCGCGGCGCGTCGCTGGAGTACGGCATCATCCAGGAGTGCGGCATCCGCTGCTGCTACCACGGCATCCAGTATGACATCGACGGCACCGTCATCGACATCCCGGGCGAACCCAACGCGGACCGGATCAAGACCAAGATGGCCCAGGGCGCCTATCCGGCCTTCGAGCGCGACGGCCTTGTCTTCGCCTACATGGGCCCTCCCGGCCACAAGCCGCCCTTCCCTGAATACGACGCTTTCGAGAAGACCGGCGATACCCGCCTCCTGCCCTTCTCCAACGTGTTTCCCTGCAACTGGCTGCAGGTGATGGACAACATCGCCGACCAGATGCACACCTACCAGTTGCACAATCCTTCCGCGCTCTACGGGTCGCACCTGCCCGAAGACCTGAACATGAGCAGCTTCACCCTGTCGGCGGCGTTCGTGAAACTGCCTGTCATGGACTACCTGCCGGTGCGCGACGGCACCGGAATGGTGTTCATCGCCGGGCGGCGCGTATCCGAAGACCTCGTCTGGGTGCGCATGAACGACCTCATCGTTCCCAATATCGGCCAGCACGCCTACCTGTTCGAGGACGGGTCGGAGCGGCGCCTGTGGCACCGCGTCCACATGTCCCGCTGGTATGTTCCGGTTGACGACGAGAACAGCATCATTTTCGGCTGGCGCATGTTCGGCGAGGCGATCGACCCGCTGCGCAAGGGCAACGAGAAGAAGGTCGGCTGGGACGACATGGACTTCCTCGACGGCCAGGTCGGCAACCGCACCTATGAAGAGGGACAACGCCTGCCCGGCGACTGGGAGGCCGTGATGAGCCAGCGCAAGATTGCCGTGCACGCCCTGGAGAACCCGCTGGGCAGCGACCGCGGCGTCTACCTGCTGCGGCGGCTGATCCGCGACGCCGTCCGCCAGAAGAACCCGCAGGCCGACCCCGCCCGGATGCACAGGCGCGCGCAGGAAGGGCGTCAATATCCGACCTACACCAACAACACCATCCTGCGCATTCCCAGGAAAGGCGACAGGATCGAGGACGAACGCATGATCCTCAATCTCGGCCGCACCATCGTCTCCATCCTGGCCGAAGCCGACCAGATGGAAGGCCGCAAGCGCGACGAGTTCATCCGCGCGCGCCTGGAGGGCCTCGAAAAGGAAAAGGTGATGGCGTGAGGCAGGCGCCCGGGAGCGTTTTGAACGGTGCTTGACGTTCGCCGGATTTCCGTTCGCATAAGGTCCGCGACCTACCAGGCCGAAGGCATCAACAGCTACGAGTTCGAACCGGCCGGCGAGGATCGTCTGCCGCCGTTCGAACCGGGCAGCCACATCGATGTCTTCCTGCCAGGCAACATCGTACGCCAGTATTCGCTGTGCAACGACGCCGCGGACGACAACCGCTATGTCATCGGCGTGCAGCGCGAGGAGGCGGGCCGCGGAGGCTCGCGCCTGCTCTTCGAATGCGCGCGGCCCGGCGCCATCCTCCAGATATCAGAGCCCCGGAACCACTTCTCCCTGTCGAAGACGTCGCCGAGCCATCTCTTTCTCGCCGGCGGCATCGGCATCACGCCGATGATGTCGATGATCCGCACGCTTGGGCGCGAGGGAAAGCCCTTCGAGCTGCATTACTGCACCCGCAGCCCCGAGAAGACGGCCTTCCGCCGCGAACTGGCCGCGATCCGGCCGGCCGGCTGCGTCCATTTCCACCATGACAACGGCAACCCGGCCGAAGGCCTCGACATAGCCTCCCTGCTCGCCGAACCCCGCGCCGATACCGCGCTGTACTACTGCGGGCCGCCCGGATTCATGGCGGCCATCCGCGCGGCGTGCGAGGGCTGGCCGCCGGAAAACGTCCACTTCGAGTATTTCGAGGCCCCGGCAGCCGATCCGGCGGCGGGCGGCGGCTCCTCCCCCGGCGGGGAACCCAGGGACTTCACCGTAAAGCTCGCCGGCACCGGACAGGAGTTCCTGGTTCCGGTTGGCCGCACCATAGTCGAGGTCCTGCGGGAGAACGGCATCGACATTCCCACGTCCTGCGAAGCCGGCGTATGCCGCACCTGCCTGACGCGCTACCTGTCAGGCACGCCCGAGCATCACGACTACATCCTCGAGGACGAGGAGCGCGGCGAGTATGTGCTGCCCTGCTGCGCCCGGTCCCTGTCGGATGTTCTCGTTCTTGATCTCTAGGGTCCGTACTCGATAAGGGATTGGACTGCGCCGCGTTTCCGGTCGAGGGCGGTACCGGGGGCCGGGAGGCCGCCTACCGGGAATCGTCGAGGATCAGGTCGGACGCCTTCTCGCCGATCATGATTGAGGGCACGTTGGTGTTGCTGGTGGTGTGGAAGGGTATCACCGATGCGTCGGCGACCCTCAGCCCCGACACGCCCCGCACCCGCAGCCGGCTGTCGACCACGCAATCGGCCCCTTCTCCCATCTGGCAGCTTCCTATCTGATGCCACGATGTCTCCCCGTTCCTGCCGATGAAATCGAGCAGCTCGTCGTCGGACGAACAATCGGCACCGGGACGCACTTCACGCACCACGCAATCGGAAAGCGGCGAGGCCCGGCCGATCTCCCGTGCCTTGCGGAAAGCCCACAGGGCCACCTTCCTGTCGCGTTCGTCCGAGAGATAGTTGGCCTTCATCGCCGGCATGCCCTCGGGATCGCGCGATGTGATGTGCACGCTGCCCCTGGAATGCGGAAACAGGAAATAGTTGCCCAGGTGGAAGCCCGAGAAACTGTCGAGCCCCGCGCCCACATAGCGGCTCTCGCTGCTGGACAGCGCGCACTGGATACGGACGTTGGAGTAGCGCGCGCCGGGACTCTTGACGAAGGCATGGGCCCGAAAGCTCGGCGTCGCGAAGAGACCCTTGCTGAAGAGCGCATAGCGGAGAACTTCGCGGGCCGCGAAGAACGGCCGGGTATAGAGATCGTTGGCGGTCACGTGCCTGGTGGTCTCGAAGCTCACGCAGGGATGAATGTGGTCCCGCAGGTTCTCGCCCACGCCCCGCAGCTCATGCACCACTTCGATGCCATGCGAGCGCAGCAGCTTGGGCTGTCCCACGCCGGAAAGTTCGAGGATCTGCGGGCTGTGCATGGCGCCGGCGCTCACGATCACCTCACGCCGCGCCGCCGCGCGCCTGATGCGTCCGGCCTTTCTGTATTCGACGCCGCTCGCCCGCCGGCCCTCGAAGAGGACGCGCGTGACAAGGGCATTGGCCTCAACCTTCAGCCTGGCGCTCGATTTCAGCGGCTCGAGATACGCGGTGTAGGTGCCGCAGCGCTTGCCGTTGCGGATATTGAGCTGGATTGGCGCCGCACCCTCCGTGCGGGCGCCGTTATAGTCCTCATTGGGCGCGATCTGCAGGGAAGCGCAGGTTTCCAGAAACGAGGCCGAGATATCGTCCTCGATATTGGCTTTCGTGACCGTGACCGGCCCGCCGCGGCCCCTCAGTTCCGGGTCGCCGAAGGAGACATCCTCCATGCGCTTGAAGTACGGCAGCACATCGGCATAGCCCCAGCCCGGACAGCCCGCGTCGCGCCATTCGTCATACCGTTCAGGCTGCCCCCTAACCACGAGCATGGCGTTGACCGTGCTCGACCCGCCCAGCAGGCGGCCGTGATGCCACAGCAGACGCCGCCCGCCGAGTTCCGGCTCGGTCCGCCAGGTCCAGACATAACGCGGATCGTCGAGAATCTTGCCGATGCCGAGCGGAATCCGCAGCCATATGGAATCCGGCCGCCCCCCGGCCTCGACCAGGAGCACACTGAATTTTCCTTTCTCACTCAGACGGTTGGCTATGACAGCGCCCGCCGAGCCGGCCCCGATGACCACAAAATCGAAGGCCTCCTCCAGTTCGCTCGCAGTCATCGGCGCACTCCCATCCCTCTATCAATTATGAAAGCACTTCTGTCTTGATATGCAAAAAAAATCCTGCATATTGAAATTTAGTTATCATTATAAGAAGCAGGAGGGAAGCGGATGTCTCAAAAAATCACCGGCAGCGAAGCGCTTGTGGAAGCCTTGCGCCTCGAGGGCGTCGAGGTGATGTTCGGTATCGTCGGATCCGCCTTCATGGACCCGCTCGACATCTTCCCTAAGGCGGATATCCGCTTCATCCAGGTGCGCCACGAACAGAGCGCGGCCCTCATGGCCGACGGCTACGGCCGTGCCGCCAACAAGCCGGGCGTCTGCATCGGCCAGAACGGTCCGGGCGTCACCAACCTCGTCACCGGCATCGCCAGCGCCTCGCTGAATCACACGCCGGTTGTCGTCATCACGCCGGCCGTCACCAGCGTGTCCATCGGCACGAAGTCCTTCCAGGAAATCGACCAGATGAACATGTTCTCCTCGATCGTCACCTACCAGGCCCAGGTGAACCGTCCCGACCGCATGGCGGAGGCGGTGAGGGGAGCGTTCCGCGCGGCTGTCGCCTGCCGCGGTCCGGCACAGGTCGATATACCCCGTGACTATTATTATGGAGAGTTCGACTATCAGGAACTGAAGCCCGAGCAATACCGCACCGACGGACGTTATGGCGGCGCCCCCCAGAAGGAAATAGAGCGCGCCGCGGAACTCCTGCTGTCCGCCAAGAAGCCGGTAATCATCGCCGGCCTCGGCGCGGTTGACGCCAATGCGGGCGACGACATAGCGAAGCTGGCCGAGCGCTTCTCCGCGCCGGTCGCCTGCGTGTTCGCTCATAACGACGCCTTCTATGGCTCGCACGATCTCTATGTCGGCCCCATCGGCTACCAGGGCTCGAAGGCCGCCATGCGGCTGGTCAAGGAGGCCGATGTCATTCTGGTTCTGGGCAGCCGGCTCAACAAGTTCGGGACGGTTCCGCAATACGATATCCCCTATTTCCCCGATGACGTGAAGCTGATCCACAACACCATCAACCCGCTGGAGATCGGCGCGACGCGGCCGGTGACCTGCGGCCTTGTCGGCGATTGCGGCGAAGTCGTGCGCCAGCTCCTGGCCGCCACGGAAAAAGGCAAGGTCAAGGTCGGGCATGACGCCCGCCGCAAGGAGATCGCGGCCCAGAAGAAGGCCTGGGCGGACGAACTGAAGGAAATGTCGTCCAGCGACGAATGCCCGATCTTCCCCAGGCGCGCCCTGTGGGAAGTGTCGCATGCGATCCCGAAGAACGCCTCGGTGGTCGCCGATGTCGGCAACATCTCGGGCTCGGCCAATGCCTATTTCACTTTCGATTCCCACAAGCAGTGGTTCGCCGCCGGCAGTCTTGGCGGCATCGGTGTCGCCTACCCGACCGCGCTCGGCGTCAAGCTCGCGCAGCCTGACCGTCCCGTCTTCGCCTTCCTTGGCGACGGCGCCTGGGGCATGACGCTGCAGGAGGTGATGACCGCGGTGACCGAGAAGATCAACGTCATCGCCATCATTTTCGACAACTCGCAGTATGGCGCGGAGAAGCGCAACCAGTACGACTTCTTCAACGAACGCTACTTCTGGACCGACCTGGAGAACCCCGACTTCGCCCGGATCGCCACCGACATGGGCGCGGTGGGCATGCGGGTGGAGAAGGCCGAGGACATCAAGCCGGCGATCGACAAGGCGCTTACCCTGGACAAGCCGGTCGTGATCAACATCGTCACGTCCAAGTATCTGAGCGAGCCCTACCGGCGCGATGCGCTGCTGAAGCCCAGGCGCCTGATCAACCGTTACAAGAACTGACAAGCGCCGCAGGACGCGGCGCCTGCCAGTACTGCATTCTCCTCCGGTGTCTGACGGTGTGAGCGTCAATCTGCTTGAAGATGACGCTCTCCCGCACCAGCCCGTCAGGATGCTTGGAAAAGCTGCCGGGATGAGAATGTTTCGGACGCAGGACAGTCCATGCGGGGCAGAATATGCAGGCGAGCATGCTGACCATATTGATCGGGAGTTGAGCGCTCCAGGCCGGTCGCCTCACAATTCGAGAGCCAAATTTCGCCGGCCCGGCGTATAAAGAGACCAGCGCTCTCCGCTACACGTTCACCGCAGCTTTCTCGGCCTGAATACCTGACGGAAAAAAGCTCGCGCCTTCTTTTCCGCCTGAAGGTTTTCAGTCGGCGCTCCCCCTGCCGTCCTTTGTTGGTCGACGCCCCACGCCTTCCGCATGTCACCGGACGGCGACCTCCGCTTTCGCTTCCGTGCTGACAATCGGCTTTGCAGGACCGTAAGCGGCTACAGGTGAAATCCGCGCGCTGCAAAAATCCGCCAGACAAACAGGTCCGGCTCCCAACCGAATTTGTTGCACCGCAACCCAATCGCAACGCAATCGCCACCGGATAGGCAGCCCCCTCACCCCGATCCTGGCATGAAAAATGCTGGAATCTCAAACGGCTGACTGAACATCTGGATACTAAAAAATATTACAGTTGATACGATATGGAAAATTGTGCCATTTTTATCGGTGTCCAGT
>JBFWSL010000194.1:0-7364 GCA_050248375.1 Hyphomicrobiales bacterium
GCGAGCAGGGCCTCAAGGCAATTCCGCTCCTCGACATCGACCACATCAACATCGGCGCCTACGTCCGCAACACCCTGGCGGTGGACAAGAACTCCAACCGCGAGGAAGCGCTGCTCGACGTCTACCGCGTCATGCGCCCGGGCGAGCCGCCGACCCCGGAGGCCGCCGAAGCCCTGTTCCAGGGCCTGTTCTTCGACGCCGAGCGCTATGATCTCTCCGCCGTCGGCCGCGTGAAGATGAACATGCGTCTCGAGCTGGACGCGCCGGACACCATGCGGGTGCTGCGCAAGGAAGACATCCTGGCGGTCATCAAGACCCTGGTGGACCTGCGCGACGGCAAGGGCGAGATCGACGATATCGACCATCTCGGCAACCGCCGCGTCCGCTCCGTCGGCGAGCTTATGGAGAACCAGTACCGTGTCGGCCTGCTCCGCATGGAGCGCGCCATCAAGGAGCGCATGTCCTCCGTCGATATCGACACGGTCATGCCGCAGGACCTGATCAACGCCAAGCCGGCGGCCGCCGCCGTGCGCGAGTTCTTCGGTTCCTCGCAGCTCTCCCAGTTCATGGACCAGACCAACCCGCTGTCTGAGATCACCCACAAGCGGCGCCTGTCGGCCCTCGGCCCGGGCGGTCTCACGCGCGAGCGCGCCGGCTTCGAGGTGCGCGACGTGCATCCGACCCACTATGGCCGCATCTGCCCGATCGAGACGCCGGAAGGTCCGAATATCGGCCTCATCAACTCGCTCGCCACCTATGCGCGGGTGAACAAATACGGCTTCATCGAGAGCCCGTATTGCAAGGTCGCCAACGGCAAGGTGACCAAGGAAGTCGTCTATCTCTCCGCCATGGAGGAGACGCGCTACCACATCGCCCAGGCCAACGCGAAAATCTCGCCCAAGGGCACCTTCGAGGACGAACTGGTCAACGTCCGCTTCGGCGGCGACGCCCATCTCGTGCCCGCCGAGCGCGTGGACTTCATCGACGTGTCGCCGAAGCAGCTCGTGTCGGTCGCCGCGGCGCTCATCCCGTTCCTCGAGAACGACGACGCCAACCGCGCGCTGATGGGCTCGAACATGCAGCGTCAGGCCGTGCCCCTCATCACCGCCGAGGCGCCTTTCGTGGGCACCGGCATGGAGGATGTGGTGGCCCGCGACTCCGGCGCCGCCATCGCCGCGCGCCGCGCCGGCGTCATCGACCAGGTGGACGCCACGCGTATCGTCGTGCGCGCCACCGAGGAGACCGATCCGACCAAGCCGGGCGTCGACATCTACAACCTGCGCAAGTTCCAGCGTTCCAACCAGAACACCTGCATCAACCAGCGTCCGCTGGTGCGGGTGGGGGATCGCGTGCAGGCGGGCGAGATCATCGCCGACGGTCCCTCGACCGATCTCGGAGAACTGGCTCTCGGCCGCAACGTGCTCGTCGCCTTCATGCCGTGGATGGGTTACAACTTCGAGGACTCCATCCTCATCTCCGAGCGCGTCGTGCGCGATGACATCTTCACCTCGATCCACATCGAGGAGTTCGAGGTCATGGCCCGCGACACCAAGCTGGGTCCGGAGGAAATCACCCGCGATATTCCCAACGTCTCGGAAGAGGCGCTGAAGAATCTCGACGAGGCCGGCATCGTCTACATCGGCGCGGAAGTGAACCCCGGCGATATCCTCGTCGGCAAGATCACGCCGAAGGGCGAGAGCCCGATGACGCCGGAGGAGAAGCTGCTGCGCGCCATCTTCGGCGAGAAGGCCTCCGACGTGCGCGACACGTCCCTGAAGCTGCCCCCCGGCGTTACCGGCACCGTCGTCGAGGTGCGCGTATTCAACCGCCACGGCATCGAGAAGGACGAGCGCGCCATGGCCATCGAGCGCGAGGAGATCGAGCGCCTGGCCAAGGACCGCGACGACGAGCTGGCGATCCTCGACCGCAACGTCTACGGGCGCCTGCGCGACACCCTGAACCACAAGCAGGTGGCCAAGGGCCCCAAGGGCATCAAGAAGGACGCCAAGATCACCGATGCCATGCTGGACGAGTTGCCGCGCGGCCAGTGGTGGGAGATCGCGCTGAAGAACGACAAGGCCATGGCCGAGGTCGAGGCGATCCGCAACCAGTACGAGGAGGCGCGCAAGCGCCTGGAGAGCCGCTTCGTCGACAAGGTCGACAAGCTCCAGCGCGGCGACGAGCTGCCGCCCGGCGTCATGAAGATGGTCAAGGTCTTCGTCGCCGTGAAGCGCAAGATCCAGCCCGGCGACAAGATGGCCGGCCGCCACGGCAACAAGGGCGTCATTTCCCAGATCGTGCCGATCGAGGACATGCCGCACCTTGCCGACGGAACCCCGGTGGACATCGTGCTCAATCCGCTCGGCGTGCCGAGCCGCATGAACGTCGGCCAGATCCTGGAGACGCATCTGGGCTGGGCCTGCCGCGGCCTGGGCACCAAGATCGGCGAGGCGCTCGACGCTTACCACCAGAGCAAGAAGGTGAAGCCGGTCAAGGACCTGCTGAAGTCCATCTATGGCGATGACAAGACCGTCGGCCATCTGGACGAGGACTCCGCCATCAAGCTGGGGCAGTCGCTGCGCACGGGTGTGCCGGTGGCCACTCCGGTGTTCGACGGCGCCCACGAGGCCGACATCGTCGAGTTGCTGACGACCGCCGGGCTCGATGCCTCCGGTCAGGTGACCTTGTATGACGGCCGCACGGGCGACGAGTTCGACCGCAAGGTCACCGTCGGCTACATCTACATGCTGAAGCTGCACCATCTGGTGGACGACAAGATCCACGCGCGCTCCATCGGCCCCTACAGCCTCGTCACCCAGCAGCCGCTGGGCGGCAAGGCCCAGTTCGGCGGCCAGCGCTTCGGCGAAATGGAGGTGTGGGCGCTCGAAGCCTATGGCGCCGCCTACACCTTGCAGGAAATGCTCACGGTCAAGTCGGACGACGTCGCCGGACGCACCAAGGTCTACGAGGCCATCGTGCGCGGCGACGACACCTTCGAGGCGGGCATTCCGGAATCCTTCAATGTGCTTGTGAAGGAAATGCGGGCTCTCGGCCTGAACGTGGAGTTGACGCACCAGCGCCCGGCGAACGAGGCGGACAACCGTCCGAAGCTGCCGCCGCGCGAGGCTGCGGAGTAATGCGCCGGGCGGGGCGCGCCGAGCCGGCGCGCCCCGCGGCTGGACGGGATAAACACGAATGCGGGCGTGCGCCGTGCGCCGTCCCGCGGGAGATCAGCGGATGAACCAGCAGATCATGAATCTCTTCAATACCCAGGCGCCGAGCCAGACGTTCGATCAGATCAAGATCGCGATCGCCAGCCCGGAAAAGATCCTGTCCTGGTCGTATGGAGAGATCAAGAAGCCGGAGACCATCAACTACCGGACATTCAAGCCCGAGCGCGACGGCCTGTTCTGCGCCCGCATCTTCGGACCCGTGAAGGACTACGAGTGCTTGTGCGGCAAGTACAAGCGCATGAAGTACAAGGGCGTTATCTGCGAGAAATGCGGCGTCGAGGTCACCCTGGCGAAGGTGCGCCGCGAGCGCATGGGCCACATCGAGCTGGCCGCGCCCGTCGCCCACATCTGGTTCCTCAAGTCGCTGCCGTCGCGGATCGGCCTTCTGCTCGACATGATGCTGAAGGACCTGGAGCGCGTCCTCTACTTCGAGAACTACATCGTCACTGAGCCGGGCCTCACCAATCTCAAGGAGAAGGAACTGCTCACCGAGGAGCAGTATCTCAAGGCCCAGGAGGAATTCGGCGAGGACAGCTTCACCGCCGGCATCGGCGCGGAAGCCATTCGCGAGCTGCTGAAGAATCTCGACCTGGAGAAGACCCGCGACCAGCTCCGCGTCGAGATCGCCGAGGCCACCACCGAACTGAAGCCGAAGAAGCTCGCCAAGCGCCTCAAGGTCATCGAGGCCTTCATCCAGTCCGGCAACAAGCCCGAATGGATGATCCTGACGGTCGTGCCGGTGATTCCGCCGGAGTTGCGCCCGCTGGTGCCGCTCGACGGCGGCCGCTTCGCCACGTCGGACCTGAACGACCTTTACCGCCGCGTCATCAACCGCAACAACCGTCTGAAGCGGCTGATGGAGCTGCGCGCGCCGGATATCATCATCCGCAACGAGAAGCGCATGCTTCAGGAGGCCGTCGACGCCCTGTTCGACAACGGCCGCCGCGGCCGCGTCATCACCGGCGCCAACAAGCGTCCCTTGAAGTCGCTCGCCGACATGCTCAAGGGCAAGCAGGGCCGCTTCCGCCAGAACCTGCTCGGCAAGCGCGTGGACTATTCCGGCCGTTCGGTGATCGTGGTCGGTCCCGAGCTGAAGCTGCACCAGTGCGGTCTGCCGAAGAAGATGGCGCTCGAGCTGTTCAAGCCCTTCATCTATTCGCGTCTCGACGCCAAGGGCATGGCCGCCACGGTCAAGCAGGCCAAGAAGCTGGTCGAGCGCGAGAAGCCGGAAGTCTGGGACATTCTCGACGAGGTGATCCGCGAGCATCCGGTGCTGCTCAACCGTGCGCCGACGCTCCATCGTCTCGGCATCCAGGCCTTCGAGCCGGTGCTGATCGAGGGCAAGGCGATCCAGCTTCACCCGCTGGTCTGCGCCGCCTTCAACGCCGACTTCGACGGCGACCAGATGGCCGTGCACGTGCCGCTGTCGCTGGAAGCCCAGCTCGAGGCCCGCGTGCTGATGATGTCCACGAACAACATCCTGCACCCGGCCAACGGCTCGCCGATTATCGTGCCGTCCCAGGACATCGTGCTGGGGCTCTACTATCTCAGCCTGATCCGCGACAACGAGCCCGGCGAGGGCATGGCCTTCGGCAACATGGCCGAGCTGCACCACGCGCTGGATTCCGGCGTCGTGACCCTGCATTCCAGGATCAAGGGCCGCTTCTCCAGCATCGGACCGGACGGCAAGCCCTACAGCCGCATCTTCGACACCAGCCCCGGGCGCATGCTCGTGGGCGAGCTGCTGCCGCGTGATCCCAAGATCGAGTTCGATCTGGTCAACCGTCTGCTGACCAAGCGCGACATCTCCTCCATGATCGACGTGGTCTATCGCCACTGCGGCCAGAAGGAGACGGTCATCTTCTGCGACCGGATCATGGGCCTGGGCTTCCGCCATGCCTGCCGCGCCGGCATTTCCTTCGGCAAGGACGACATGGTCGTGCCGGACAACAAGGACAAGCTGGTCGAGGAGACGCGCGAGCTCGTGAAGGAATACGAGCAGCAGTACAACGACGGCCTGATCACCCAGGGCGAGAAGTACAACAAGGTTGTCGACGCCTGGGCCAAGTGCACCGACCGCGTGGCCGAGGAGATGATGGACCGCATCTCCGCCGTCAAGGTCGACGAGAAGTCGGGCCGCGAGCGGCCGATCAACTCGATCTACATGATGGCGCATTCCGGCGCCCGTGGTTCGGCCGCCCAGATGAAGCAGCTCGCCGGCATGCGCGGCCTCATGGCCAAGCCGTCGGGCGAGATCATCGAGACGCCGATCATCTCGAACTTCAAGGAAGGCCTGTCGGTGCTGGAGTACTTCAACTCCACTCACGGCGCCCGCAAGGGTCTGGCCGACACCGCGCTCAAGACCGCCAACTCCGGCTACCTGACCCGCCGGCTGGTGGACGTGGCCCAGGATTCCATCGTTACCGAGGATGATTGCGGGACCAAGCGCGGCATCACGGTCTCCGCGGTGGTCGATTCCGGTGAAGTGGTTGTGACGCTCGGCGCCCGCGTTCTGGGCCGTACCGCGGCCGACAACATCACCGATCCGGGCACGGACAAGGTGCTGGTCAAGGCCGGTGAGCTGATCGAGGAACGGCACGTCGACATGATCCAGAACTCGCAGGTGCAGGAAATCCGCATCCGTTCGGTGCTGACCTGCGAGGCCAACACGGGCGTCTGCGGCAAGTGCTACGGCCGCGACCTGGCCCGCGGCACGCCGGTCAATCTCGGCGAGGCCGTCGGCGTCATCGCCGCGCAGTCCATTGGCGAGCCGGGCACGCAGCTTACCATGCGCACCTTCCACATCGGCGGTACCGCGCAGGTGCTTGACCAGTCCTTCATGGAGTCCAGCTTCAACGGCACGGTCAAGATCCGCAATCTGAACGTGTCGAAGGACTCGCAAGGACGCATGGTCGTGATGGGCCGCAACGTCTCGGTGGCTATCCTCGATGAGGACGGCAACGAGCGCGCGGTTCACAAGCTGTCCTACGGCGCCCAGCTTCGCGTCAGCGACGGCGACAAGATCAAGCGCGGCCAGCGCATCGCGGAGTGGGACCCCTATACCCGTCCGATCCTCACCGAGGTGGACGGCGTGGCCGACTTCGAGGATCTCGTCGAGGCAGTTTCCGTCAACGAGAAATACGACGAGGCGACCGGCATCACCAACCGCGTCGTGGTGGACTGGCGCGCCAGCCCCCGCGGGGCGGACCTGAAGCCGGCCGTGGTCATCAAGGACAGCAAGGGCAAGCTGGCCAAGGTGCCGCGCGGCGGCGAGGCCCGCTACCTGCTGTCGGTCGACGCCATCCTGTCGGTGGACTCCGGCACGGCGGTCAAGGCCGGTGACGTGCTGGCCCGTATCCCGCTGGAGAGCGCCAAGACCCGCGACATCACGGGCGGTCTGCCGCGCGTGGCGGAACTGTTCGAGGCTCGCCGTCCCAAGGATCACGCCATCATCGCCGAGAAGACCGGCATGGTGCGTTTCGGCCGCGACTACAAGAACAAACGCCGCATCAGCATCGAGCCGGAGGACGGCACCGATCCGGTGGAATACCTGATCCCCAAGGGCCGCCATCTCAGCGTCCAGGAGGGCGACCGCATCGAGAAGGGTGAATTCCTGCTCGACGGCCACCCGGCGCCGCACGACATCCTTGCCATCAAGGGCGTAGAAGAGCTGGCGGCCTATCTGGTCAACGAGATCCAGGAGGTCTACCGGCTGCAGGGCGTGACCATCAACGACAAGCACATCGAGGTCATCGTCCGGCAGATGCTGCAGAAGGTCGAGATCGACGACGCCGGCACCACCGACTTCCTGAAGGGCGAGCAGCTCGACAAGGTCGAGGTGGATGCCCGCAACGACGAGGTGAAGGAGGCGGGCGGCAAGCCGGCCAGCTATACCCCGGTGCTGCTCGGCATCACCAAGGCCAGCCTGCAGACCCGCAGCTTCATCTCCGCGGCCTCCTTCCAGGAGACCACCCGCGTGCTGACCGAGGCTTCGGTGAACGGCAAGGTCGATACCCTGGAAGGCCTCAAGGAAAACGTCATCGTCGGCCGCCTGATTCCCGCCGGTACCGGCGGAATGCTCAACCGGCTGCGCAGCGTTGCCTCCCGCCGGGACGAGATGATCCTGGAGGA
>JBFWSL010000195.1:0-7278 GCA_050248375.1 Hyphomicrobiales bacterium
GCATCGTCGAAGTGGTGCCCACCTACAGGGCATTGCTGGTGCATTACGACCCGGCGAGGCTCCCCTACCCGCAACTGGAGGGCCGCATCCGCCAGATCACGGCGACACTGAAACCCGCCGAAGCGCAGGGCCGGAACTGGACCGTCCCGGCCTGCTACGAGGGCGAGGCGGCGCCCGACATCGCCGACGTGGCCCGGCGCACCGGCCTGACCCCCGCCGAGGTGATGTCGATCCATTCCTCGCAGGCCTATTTCGTCTACATGGTCGGCTTCCTTCCCGGCTTTCCCTATCTCGGCGACCTGCCGGAGGCGCTGGAACTGAAGCGGCGGGAGTCGCCCCGCGTGAGGGTTCCGCGCGGATCGGTCGCCATCGCCCTGCGCATGACCGGTGTCTATTCTCTGGAAAGCCCGGGCGGATGGCACCTGATCGCCCGCACGCCGGTGCGCTTCTTCGATCACCGCAAGCCGGAACCCGCGCTGTTGCGCGCGGGCGACCGGGTGCGCTTCGAGCCGATCTCGTCCGCCGACCACCAGCGGCTGGCGGCGGACGTGGCGGCGGGAAAATTCACCATCGAACCGGACGGAGCGAAAGCGTGAGCGCGTTCCTCGCCATCGACGCCCCGGGGCTGATGACCACGGTGCAGGACACGGGCAGGCCCGGCTACCAGCACGCCGGCGTGCCCGTGGCCGGCGCGCTCGACCAGGACGCCTTCGGGATGGTCAACCGGATCGTCGGCAACGCCCCCGGCGAGGCCTGCCTGGAAATCCTGTTCCAGGGACCGGCCGCCACCGTGGAGGCGGAAAGCCTGCGGCTGGCGACAGGCGGATCCGGCGCGCGGCTGGAGATCGCCGGCCAGCCGACGAAGGTCATCGGCGGCTTCGAGAGCGTGCGCCTGGAACGCGGCCAGCAGTTCCGGGTCGGTGCGCTCGGCGGGGGAAGCGTCGCCTATCTGGCGGTGGAAGGCGGCTTCGCGGTCGAGCCGGTGCTCGGCAGCAGGTCCACCTATATGCGCGGGGGCTTCGGCGGCTTCGAGGGACGCGCGCTCAAGGCTGGCGACCGCGTTCCGCTGGCGCGGGATACGGCGGAGAAGCGCGGCGAGCGCTTTCTTCCGGCCCGCACGCTCCCCATGCCCAATCGCTTTCGCGTGGTCATGGGCCCGCAGGAGGACCGCTTCACGGCAGCGGGCATCGACGCGCTGCTCAAGGGCACCTACAAGGTGACGGCGGCGGCGGACCGCATGGGCTTCCGGCTGGAAGGTCCGCAAATCGAGCAGACGTCGGGGTTCGACATCGTCTCGGACGGCATCGCGCCCGGAGCGATTCAGGTGCCCGGCTCGGGCCAGCCCATCGTGCTGCTGGCGGACCGGGGCACCACGGGCGGCTACACCAAGATCGCCACGGTCATCTCCGCCGACCTGCCCGCCTTCGGCCGGCTGTGCCCCGGTGACGCGGTGCGGTTCGAGAAGGTGAGCCTGGAGCAGGCCCGGCACGCCGCCGCCGCCCACAGGAATACGCTGCAATCACTGGCCGACCAGATCGCCGAGGTGCCGCCGGGCGGGTTCCAGCTCAGCGCCAGCATCGAAGAAGGTCTTTTGCATCAGAACCTTGTCAGCGGGGTCGTGGATGCGACGGAGCCGTGAGACGACCCCGGCCCGGAGGTAACGGTTGATAGTCCGCCCGAGCCTTTGACATCCATGGCCCGGAGGGCTGGAATCACGAATCGCGCAAGGCCTCTTGCGCCCGAAAGGACCGCCATGACGACCCTGAGACAGCGCCAGATCGCCAGTTCCTACGAGGATGCGCGCGTGCCGCGCTATGTGCAGGTGGCGTCGGCGTTGCGGCGGCGCATCCAGGAGGGGCAGTGGTCGGTCGGCGACAAGATCGCCACGCTGGAGAAGCTGGAGCAGGAATACGGCGTCGCCCGGGTCACCGTGCGGCAGGCCATCGAACTGCTGCAGCGCGAGGGTCTGCTGAAATCCTTCCAGGGCAAGGGAACCTATGTCACGCGGACGCCGGAAAACCAGCGCTGGCTGCACCTGGCGGTCGGCCTGGACGAACTGGTGGAATCGATCAGCCGCAACGTTCCCCATTTCATTTCGAGCGAGGGCCCGCATGAGCTGAACCTCGACCCTTCCGAAGGAATACCGGCTCCGGCCTATGAATATCGCCGCAGCGTGCAGATGAGCGGCAACGAACGCTATGCCCTGGCCAGCATCCATATCGCCAAGCCCATCTTCGACACGAACAAGGCGGCCTTCAGCAAGCGCGTGGCGCTGGCGGTGATCGCGGACATGGCGGACGTGGAGATCTGGCGGGCGCACCAGACGCTGCAGATCAGCGCCGCCGACATCGAGACGGCGATGCACCTGCGCATACCGCTGAACGCGCCCACGGCCGAGGCCCGATGCGTGGTCACCGACAAGGACGGCGTGGCGATCTATGTGGGCGACATCATCTACCGGGGCGACCGGGTCAAGCTCGACATCGAGCTGCTCAACAGGCACCGGGACTGAGGCTTCGCCGCAGTCCAGGCGTGGCGGCCCCCATACGTAAGGGCTGGTGCGCAAAGAATAATTTGATACTGTTGTTCTAATTATAGGACATGTCAGGCTGGGCAAAACCCGGCCATCTGTCACGGGAGTTCGGCATGGAAGCGTCCGGCATCGGCGCGCGGTTGATCCGGAAGGAGGACGACCGGCTGATGCGCGGACGCGGCCAGTTCGTCGGCGATATCCGTCTCGCCGGCATGCTGGAGGCAGCCTTCCTGCGCAGCCCCGTGGCGCATGCCCGCATCAAGACGATCCACGTTCCCGACGACCTCAGGGGCAGTGTGTTCACCGCCGCGGACATGGCCGGCGTGAAGCCGATCCGTGCCGTCTCGGGCCTTCCCGGCTTCAAACCCTCCAACCAGCCGGTGCTTGCTTCCGGCAAGGTGCGCCATGTGGGCGAGATGATCGCCATGTGCGTGGCGCGGACCCGCGCCGAGGCGGAGGACATGGCGGCGCGCATCGAGGTGGACTACGAGGACCTGCCGGCAATCCACGACATGCTGCAGGCGCGCCACAAGGGCAGTGCGCTGGTGCACGAGGAATGGGGCGACAACCTGTTCCTGGAGACGCTGGTCGACGATGACATGTCGAAGGCGGCGAAACAGGCCGCCGTGAAGGTAACGCGGGAGTTCCGCACCTCGCGGCAGAGCATGAGCCCGATCGAGGGCCGCGGCGCCATCGCGCAGTGGGACACCCGCCTCGGCCAGCTCACGGTGACCAGCGCCACCCAGATGCCGCATATCGTGCGCTCGGGCCTGTCGGAATGCCTCGGCATCGACCACGGCGCCATCCGGGTGGTGGCGCCGGACGTGGGCGGCGGCTTCGGCTACAAGGGGATCCTGCTGCCGGAGGAAGTGTGCCTCTCCTGGGGGGCGATGACGCTGGGGCGGCCATTGCGCTGGCTCGAGGACCGGCGGGAGAACCTGACCGCCGGAACCAACTGCCGCGAGCACCACTACATCGTCACGGCCTACGCGGACAAGGGCGGCAAGCTGCTGGGCCTCGACGCCGAGGCGACCGTCGATTCCGGCGCCTATTCCTCCTATCCCTTCTCGGCCTGCCTGGAGGCGGCGCAGGTGGCGAGCATCCTGCCCGGGGTCTACGACTTCCCGCATTACCGCTGCCATACCTTTTCCGCCGCCACCAACAAGCCGCCGATCCTGCCCTACCGGGGCGTGGCGCGGACGGGCGTGTGCTTCGCCATGGAGCTGATCATCGACGCGGTGGCCAGGGAACTGGGGCTGGAGCCGACGGACGTGCGCATGGCGAACCTGGTGCGGCCCGAGCAGATGCCCTTCGACAACATCACCAGGAAGCATTTCGACTCCGGCGACTATCCGGAGGCGCTGCGCCGTGCCATCGCGGCCATAGACCTGAAGGCGGCACGCAGGCGCCAGAAGCGCGGCGAGCCGGACGGACGGCATTTCGGCGTCGGCTTCGCCATGTATTGCGAGCAGGCGGCGCATGGCACCTCGGTCTATGCCGGCTGGGGCATCCCGATGGTTCCCGGACACGAGCAGGCGAACGCCCGCATGACGCCGGACGGCGGGCTCGAAATCCGGGTCGGCGTGCATTCGCACGGCCAGGGCCTGGAGACGACGCTATCGCAGGTGGCCCATGAGATCCTGGGCGTCCCGCATGAGAAGATCATGGTGGTGCACGGCGACACGGCGCTGACGCCCTACTCCACCGGCACATGGGGCTCGCGCTGCATGGTCATGGCGGGAGGCGCGGTAGCGGCGGCCTGCGACGAACTGGGGGCCCGGGCGCGGTCCATCGCGGCCAAGCTGCTGCAGTCCAGTCCCGAGAAGGTGAAGCTGGAGAAGGGCTGCGCCGTGGCGGATGGCGTTTCCATCGAACTTTCGGAGATCGCGCGGGTCTGGTACCGGCGCCCGCAGGACCTGCCGCCGGACGTGAACCCTTCAGGGCTGGAAGTCACCGCCGGCTACAAGCCGCAGCGGGATTCCGGCACTTTCAGCTATGCCGCCCACGCTGTCACCGTCTGCGTCGATCCGCTGACAGGCGAGATAGAACTGCTGGACTACGTGATCGTGGAGGACGGCGGCGTGCTGGTGAACCCGATGATCGTGGACGGCCAGATCTACGGCGGCGCGGCACAGGGCATCGGCACGGCTCTCTACGAGGAAATGCCCTATGACGCGGACGGGCAGCCGCTCGCCTCCACGCTTTCCGACTATCTGCTGCCCGGGCCGACGGAAGTGCCCTCGATGCGGCTGTTCCATATGGAGACGCCCGCGCCCTATACGCGCTTCGGCGTGAAGGGTATCGGCGAAGGCGGCGCCATCGCACCGCCCGCCGCCATCACCAACGCCATCAACGACGCGCTGCGCCCGCTCGGCGCGGAACTCGGCATCTCGCCGGTGACGCCCCGGCGCGTGGTGGAAGCCATACGTGCGGCGCGCGCGAAGGCGGAGACGGCCGCATGAAGCCGGTCGCCTTCGACTACACGCGCCCGCGCGGCGTCGAGGAAGCGGTCGAACTGCTCGCCACGCGGCCGGGCGCGAAGATCATGGCCGGGGCGCAGACGCTCGGCCCCATGCTGAATCTGAGGCTGGTGCAGCCGGAGCTGCTCATCGACATCACCCGCCTGCCCGCCCTGCTGCGCGCCGGGGAAGACGGCGGCGACCTCGTGCTGGGCGCCTGCGTCAGCCATGCGGCGGTGGAGGATGGCCGCACACCGGACACCGAGGGCGGCTTCCTGCGGCGGGTGGCGCGCGGGATTGCCTACCGGGCGGTGCGCAACCGTGGCACGCTCGGCGGCAGCCTCGCCCATGCGGACCCTTCCGCCGACTGGCTGTCCGCTTTCCTCGCGATCGGCGCGCGGGTGGATATCGCCGGTCCGAATGGCGAGCGACGCCTCGCCGTCCCCGACCTGGTGAAAGCCGCCATGCTGTCCGACCTGGCGCCCGACGAGGTGCTGACCTCCATCCGGGTACCGGCGGCGGACCGCGCGGCGCGCTGCGGCTATTACAAGTTCTGCCGCAAGACCGGAGAGTTCGCCGAGGCCATCGGCGCGGTCAGCATCGCCGCCGACGGCGCCATGCGCATGGTGGCCGGCGCCGGGTCTACGAGCCCCATCGTCTTCACCGACGCGGCGAAGCTGATCCGCGGCGCCGACCCGTTCGACGCGGAGGCCTTCGAGATCGAGCTGGCCATGGCCTCGCTCACCGAGGCCGGCCACGGCGGAACCGCCTACGACCTGCAATTGCACGCGGTGGCCATGCAGCGGGCGCTGCGGGACGCGGTGCGCCAATGAAGACCATCTCGCTCACGGTCAACGGCAGGCCCGTCACCGAGGCGGTCGAGCCGCGCACGAACCTCGCCGACTTCCTGCGCGACACGCTGCTGCTCACCGGCACCCATGTGGGTTGCGAGCACGGCATCTGCGGGGCCTGCACGGTGGTCATCGACGGGGAGATCGCGCGCTCCTGCATCACCTGGGCGGCCGCCTGCGACGGCGCGGACATACGCACCATCGAGAGCTTCGACGACGACGCGATCATGGCCAGGCTGCGACACGCCTTCTCAGCGGAGCACGCACTGCAATGCGGATATTGCACCCCCGGCATGCTGGTGGCCGCGCGCGACGTTGTGCGCCGCCACGAAACGCTGGACGAGGCCGGCATCCGCGAACTGATGAGCGGCAATCTGTGCCGCTGCACGGGCTATGTGGGCATCGTGCGGGCGATCCAGTCGGTGCTGGAGGACCGCCCCCGCGATATTCCCGCCTCGCCGGAGCCGCGCACGCTCGGGCCCGCGCCGGGCCCCCTGGCGGCAGATTCCCTGACGGCACCGGAAGCGGCGGGCCGGGCGGCTGTTTCCCGAGGCGAGGTGAAGCGTGCGGCCGGCGCCGTGCTTCCCGCAGCGGGCAGCGCCCGCGTGACGGTCGGCGAAATCCGCCAAGACGGCGAATTCACGACCCTGACCCAGTCGATCCGCGTGCCGCATCCGCGCGACAAGGTGTGGGCCTACATGGCCGACATCGGGAAAGTGGCCGGCTGCATGCCGGGCGTGGCGCTGGACGGCCCGCCGGAGGACGGTCATGTGAATGGCCGGCTGGCGCTCAAGCTCGGACCCATCGAGGCGGACTTCGCAGGCGAGGCGGATGTGGATCTGCGTCCCGGGCAATGGACCGGCATCGTGGACGGGCGGGGGCGCGACAGCCGCAGTTCCACACGCGCCAGGGGCCGCGTCGAGTACACGCTGAACGAAGCATCTCCCGGCGAGACCGAGATCGCGGTGGCGGTCTCCTACGCGCTGGCCGGACCGCTGGCGCAGTTCTCGCGCGGGGCGCTGGTCCGGGACTTCGTCTCCCGGCTGGCGGGGGCCTTCGCGCAGAACCTGGAAGCGAGGCTTTCCGGCCGCGAGGCCGGCGCTTCCGCAGACCGTCTCGATGCCGGCGGGCTTATCTTCTCGATGATGTGGGAACGCCTGACCGGCTGGCTGCGAAAGCTGTTCGGACGGGGCTAGCGCATCATCCGGCCAGGTGGAAACGCTTGGCCGGTAAGATCATGCGCCGGATCAATAGCTTGAGCATGATCTTGTCGGAAAACTGGTGCCCACTTTTCCGACAAGATCATGCCCTAGCCGCCGAGATAGGCCTTGCGGACCTTGGGATTCTTCAACAGCTCGGCGCCCGTTCCGGCCAGCGTGACCCTGCCCGATTCAAGCACGTAGGACCGGTCGCACAGTTCCAGCGCGGCATAGGC
>JBFWSL010000196.1:0-7211 GCA_050248375.1 Hyphomicrobiales bacterium
AACGGCGCCAGGGCGCAGGCGGTCGGCGTCGTGGAGATCGTGGTGAAGCCCAACGGCGTGGACGACGTCTACTCCTTCTCCAACAAGGAGAACTGCGAGACCCGCGTGGAATACAGGCTCGCCACGGACGCCGGGGCGAAGGCGGTGGGCATTGCGGCACTGGCCGCCTATCGCGCGCTCGAATGCCGGGACGCGGCACGTCTCGATTTCCGCTGCGATGCGTCCGGCCAGCCGCACTTCCTGGAGGCCAACCCGCTCGCCGGCCTGCATCCGGAGCATTCGGACCTGCCGATCTGCGCGACCCTGTCCGGCAGGACCTACGAGTGGCTGATGGCCGGTATCGTCAATGCCGCCGCGGCGCGCTATGGCATCGCCGGGGTGAAGCAGGGGACGCTGGCGAGCGCCGCCTGAGATGCCGGACAATTTCATCCCGGTCATCCATGGCGCGGCGCTCGACCGGCCGGATGAGGCGGACACCCTCGCAGCCGCCGGCCAGGTGGCCGAAAGCCTCGGCCGGCTGGGATACGGCACCGAGATTGTCCATCTTGGCCTCGACCTGACCCGGCTCGAGACGCTGGCGGCCCGCCGCCCCTGCGCCATATTCAACATGGTGGAGGCGCTGGAAGGCGATGCCGCGCTGGCGCATCTGCCGCTGGCGGTGCTCGACCACCTTCGCGTGCCCTACACGGGCGCGAGTGCCGCCGCCTGGCGCATGACGCTGTCCAAGCGCCTCACCAAGGAACTGCTGCGGGCCCATGGCCTCCCGACGCCGGGCTGGTGGATGGCCGGTGAAAACATACCCGACGGCGCCACCGTTATCGTCAAGTCCGAATGGGAACACGGCTCCGTCGGCATCGACGCGGACTCCGTCGTGCCTGCTGCGAAGGCGTTGCCCGAGATCGCTGTCCGAGAGCAGCGCTTCGGCGGTGACTTCTTCGCCGAGGAATATATCGACGGCCGCGAGTTCAACGTGGGCCTCATCGGCTCCGCCTCCCGGCCATGCGTGTTGCCTGTGCCGGAAATCCTGTTCGAGGGAATTGAACCCGGCCGTCCGCGCATCGTTGACTACGAGGCCAAGTGGGATACCGGCAGCCAGGCCTACCATGGTACTCCGCGCCGCTTCGGGCTTGAGCGCAGCGAGCCCGCATTGGCCGGCCGGCTGGCCGGCCTGGCGCTGGACTGCTGGAAGGCGTTCGGGCTGTCGGGCTATGCCCGCGTCGACTTCAGGGTCAGCCTCCAGGGTGAGCCGTATATCCTGGAGATCAACCCCAATCCCGCCCTTGCCGCGGATGCCGGCTTTCCCGCGGCGGCCGCCGAGGCGGGCATGGGCTATGACCGCATGATCGCCCGGATCGTGGACGCCGCGGTGGAGAGGGCGCGCGAGGCCGCCTGACATGTTCCGCATACGCAAGATCGAGGACGCGCTCACTCCCGCCAATCGGAGCGCGGTCGAAGAGGTCCAGTCGATCATGCGGGCGCAGTTTCCCGGACTCTCCGCGGCCGATGTCGACAAGCTGCCCGACCAGCTCGCCAATCCGCTGAAATACCGGCTTGTCGCCTCGCTGCTCGTGGCGGAGCGGGGGCAGGGAAATGTCCGGGCCTTCGCGCTCGTCCTCTACGCCACGGACCTGAAGTTCGCCTATCTGGAGATCATTTCCTCCGCGCCCGGCCGTACCGGTGCCGGCATCGGCACCGCGCTTTACGAGGCGGTGCGCGACGAGGTTCGGGCTTCCCGCATGAACGGGCTGTATTTCGAATGCCTGCCCGACGATCCGCGCCTGAGCCCCAATCCGAAGACGCGGCGTTCGAACGCGTCGAGGCTCAAGTTCTACGAGCGCTTCGGGGCGCGTCCGGTCGTGGGCACTGCCTATGAGACACCCATCAGGGCAGGCGAGACCGATGCCCCATATCTGGTGTTCGATGGCCTCGGCAAGCATGTCCTGCCGAACGCCCGCCGCCTGCGCGAGATCGTGCGCGCCATCCTTGAGCGCAAGTATGGCGATGTCTGCCCGCCCGAATATGTCGAACGGGTGGTCGGCTCCATAAAGGACGGTGCGTTCTCGCTGCGTCCGCCGCGCTACTCGGCCCGTTCGCCCGAGACGCTGGCGCCGGCGCCGAAGCGCCTCGACATGAAGGTGCCTCTGATCGTTTCGGATCAGCACGAAATCCATCACGTCCGCGAGCGTGGCTATGTGGAGGCGCCCGTGCGTGTCTCCGCCATCCTGCGCGAACTGGAAAAGACGGAGATGTTCGAGCGGGTCGAGCCACGCCGCTTTCCCGACCGGCATATCCGCGAGGTGCACGCGGGCGAGCTGGTGGACTTCATAGAGAAGGCCTGCGCCGAGGCCCCGCTCAGGAAGTCCGTCTACCCCTATGTGTTCCCGGTGCGGAACCCGAACCGCCGGCCCAAGGACCGCAGCGTGCTGGCCGGCTACTGGTGCATCGACACCTTCACCCCGCTTAGCCGCAACGCCTGGCCGGCGGCCCGGCGGGCCGTGGACTGCGCCCTGACCGCCGCGGAAAAGGTGAGGGCGGGCGCACCCATGGCCTATGCGCTGGTACGCCCGCCGGGCCACCATGCGGAATACCGGGCCTTCGGCGGCTTCTGCTATTTCAGCAATGCCGCCGTCGCCGCGCACTATCTCTCCCGGCACGGGCCGGTCGCCATCCTCGACATCGACTATCACCATGGCAATGGCCAGCAGGACATCTTCTACGAGCGGGCCGATGTGCTCACCGTGTCGATCCACGGGCATCCGAGCTTCGCCTATCCCTATTTCACCGGCTTCCGCGACGAGCGCGGGCGTGGCGTGGGGGCGGGTTACAACCTGAACATCCCGTTGCCCGAGACCATCACGCCTGAGCAATATCGCGACGCCCTGCGCCAGGCCCTCAAGCGCGTGGCGCGGCACAATCCGGCCTATCTCGTACTCGCGGTAGGCTTCGACACGGGCAAGGGCGACCCCACCGGCACCTGGACCAACCAGGCTCAGGACTTCCGCCAGATCGGGCGCATCATCGGCGAGGCCGGCTACCCCACTGTCGCCATACAGGAGGGCGGCTACCGCATTCGCACTCTTGGCGTGAATGCCCGGAATTTCTTCGCCGGGCTCTCCGAGGGGCTGGCGATGGCGGGCGGCATTGTGGAGCAGCGGCGCAAATCCGCTATCCGTCCCCCCGTTTCGCCCGCGCGGGAATACCGCAACGCGGTCTCCACCCCCGACATCCAGCGTATCCGCAGGCTGGTCTCGTCGACCGGCATGTTCAGCGCCGCCGAGGTGTCCGTGGCGGCCGAACTCGTGGAGGAGCGCATCCACAAAGGCCGCGTATCGGGCTACGAGTTCATCCTGGCGGAAGAGGGCAACAAGCTCGTCGGCTATGCCTGCTACGGCCCCACGCCCGCCACTTCCGGCACGTTCGACCTCTACTGGATCGTCGTCAGCCCGGACGCCCAGGGCAGGGGGCTCGGCCACGACCTGTTGCAGCGCGCGGAAACGGCGGCGAAGCGCGCCGGGGCCAAACGCCTGATCGTGGACACCTCCGGCTCGGACAGGTACGAGCCGACCCGGCGCTTCTATGCCTCCACCGGATTCGCGCGGATCGCCGAGCTGCCGGACTTCTATCGCGAAGGCGACGCCAAGATCATCTATTCCAAGACCCTCGCCCCGTGACATCATGCGCGTCCTTGAGGACGCGGTGAGGGTCCGGATGGCCAATCCTGTACTGGTCGAGCTGACGCGAGGTCCCCTGGTGGAGAGCGTCCACCGCGGCGCCGTCGCCGTGGTCGATGCGGCCGGCCACGCCCGCATGGCCCTTGGCGATATCGGCCGGACCATCTTCCCGCGCTCCGGTTTCAAGGCGCTGCAGGCGCTGCCGCTGGTGGAGAGCGGGGCCGCCGGTGCTTTCGGCCTGAGCGACGCGGAGGTCGCGCTCGCATGCGCCTCCCATTCAGGCGAGGCCGTGCACGTGGCCGCCGTGGCCGCATTGCTCGACCGCCTCGGGCTTGACGAGACCGCGCTTGCCTGTGGCGCGCATCTGCCGAGCGGCGAGAGCGCCGCCCGCGAGCTGCTGCGCTCCGGCGGCCGGCCGAGCCGCCTTCACAACAACTGCTCCGGCAAGCATGCGGGCATGCTGACGCTGGCGCGCCATCTGGGAGCGCCGGTGGAGGGCTACGAGAAGCCAGATCATCCGGTACAACGGACGATCCGCGCCGCCATCGCCGAAATGACCGGCGCTGAGCTGACGCGGGATGTCTGCGGCGTGGACGGCTGTTCGGCGCCCGCCTGGGCCATGCCGCTACGGGCGCTGGCGAAGGGCTTCGCGCGCTTTTCGGTGCAGGCCGACATGGGCGAAGCCCGCGCGGCCGCCTGCCGGCGTATCCTCAAGGCCTGCTTCGCGGAGCCGCTGATGGTGGCGGGCACGGGCCGCGTGTGCACCGTCATCATGGAAACAGCCACGAACAAGGCGTTCGTGAAGACCGGCGCGGAAGGCATCTACGCCGCCATGTTCCCCACCCTTGGGCTTGGCGCTGCCGTCAAGATCGACGATGGCGCCAAGCGTGCGGCAGAGGTCGTCATGTCGGAGCTTTGCGCCGCGCTGCTGCCGGAAACCGCCAGCCGCCTTGCCGATGTCCCCGGCCGCGGAATACCGGACTGGAACGGCAGGGTGGTCGGCGCGATCCGCCCCTCGCGGGAACTGGGGCAGGCCCTCTCGAACCTTTAGCGGCTGCGGGTCTGCCGCCTCTTCGGAGCTTTCCCGGCCTTCTTGACCCTCCTGGCCTTGCCGGGATTGACCCCCCAGCCGCCCGGCAGCTTCCTGGCCGGCCGCGTCGGCAGTCCGTGCGCCCGCGAACGCTCGAAGATCGGCAGGCCGGGAGCCAGCATGGAGTGGAAGAACCACATCATGGCGTCGGCCAGTTCCCTGGGCCGCTCCCAGGTGACGAAATGTCCGGAGTCGAGCACCAGGATCGCCTGAAGGCCGGGGACGTGCTTCTCCATCCCGCGCGCGTATTCGATCGGCTGGCGCGGGTCGTGCTCGCCGTGAACGTAGAGCACCGGCATGGTGAAGCGCGAATAGTCCACCGGATCGCTCTTGCGGATGTCGCGGAAATACCGCGGCACCGCGTCTCCGATCCCGGGATATGAGAACTCCTTGATGATCTCCTGCAATTCCTCCTCGCCCGGCCGGGTCTCGGGCTTGCAGGAGGTGTCGATCCAGACGCGGACATAGGCTTCCGCGTTGTTCATGAGACCGGCCGCCTTGTCCGGGTGCGTTCCGTTCCACTGGTGGTGGAGCGAATTGCGCGGATCGTACTCGTGCAGCGACAGGCAGCAGCGCACATAGCGCTCGACGCGGTCCGGCGCCTGTCCGCAGATGTTGTCCCCCACCATGACCCCCCAGTCGTGTCCGGCGAGGTGAAAGCTGTCGATGCCGATGTGGTCGAGAAGCCTCAGTGTCTCCCGGGCCACCGTGCTCGCCGCGTAGTCGCCTTCCGACTTGTCGGACTGGCCGTAGCCCTTCATGTCGATGGCGATCACCCGGAACTGGCTCGCCAGCACGGGCATCTGCTTGTGCCAGCAGCGCCAGCTTTCCGGAATGCCGTGAAGCAGGACCACCGCGGGTCCCTTGCCGCACTCGACCCAGTGCCATTTCAGCCCGTCGACGACGGCCTCATGGTGTTCAAACGCGATTTCAGTCATTGGGAATGCAAGTCTTCTGCTTTGTGTTTGCCGTATCGTGAGGCCGTCTGCCGCTGGCTCAGGAAGTGAGCCACCAGCGCTTCGCCGGAACGTTCTCGGCCCGCGTGTCGGCGGGGATTTCCCGCGCGACGGCGTGGATCTCGGTATAGGTGTCCACGCCGCCGGCCCAGCCGTTGAGCCGCTCGCGCCAGGCTTCCCAGGGCTTGGGATTGTGGTTCGGCGCGCAACGCTCCTCGGCTTCCTTCATCGCCTCGGGCGACAGCTCCACGAAAGGAACGTTGTTTTTGGCGAATATGGTGCCGGGGTGCTGCGGCGTGCTGGCGCCCACGGTGTTCACAAGCGAGGCTTCCTGCGCCGCCTGGTTGCGGACCTGGGTGAAGTAGGCCGATTCCATCACCGCATCCTGCAGTTCGCCCGAAAGCCCGTCGAAGACCGATGCGCTGATGGAGGTTGCCTCGGTGCCGCAGAACAGCCGCAGGTCCACGCACTGGCCCATCACCGCCGCCATGTTGGCGTAGGCGGCGGCCGATGCCCAGGTCTCCGCGCCGTCGATCAGGCCCTGCTTGAGGCCGTCGAGTGTCTCCTCCCAGGCGATGGGCGCCGGGTTGAGGTCGAGCAGCGACATGGCGATGCGTCCGAGCTGCGTTCCCGTCACGCGGTTCTTGGTCCCGGCCAGGTCCGAGATGGACTTGACCGCGGGACGGTCGCGCCACTTCAGGCCCATCATCAGTCCGCGCAGCTCGCAATGGGTGAACAGCAGGTGGATGCCATGGCGGCTGCGCAGCGGATCGCGCAGCAGCGTCTGGCTCTTGGGATGGTAGAAGAAGTGATACTGCGCGGCGCGGGACGGAAACAGATAGGCATAGTCGAGGATGTTCAGATAGGGCGCGGCGCCGGCGGAGTTCTGCGTCGCGGCCGTGAACATCTGGATGATGCCCTGCTGGGTTTTCGAGACGCAGTTGAGTTCGCCGCAGATCTGGTTGCCGCCGATATATTCGACCCGGATTTCTCCGTCCGAACGCTCCTCGATATCCTTCGCGAAAGTGAGGCCGCCGGTCACCAGGATGCGCTCGCTGGCTTCGCTGAAGCCCGCGGCGCCGAACTTGAGGGTGTGCCTGGCGGGTTTGGACAGGCGCTTCTTCCGGGTGGCTTCGGCGGCCTGGGCAAGCCGGCTGAGCGTCACCGGACCGGCCATGGCGCCGGCCGCCAGCATGACCGACGTGGCGCCGTAGCGGGCGGACAGCCGCATCAGGTCGCGGCGGGAAACGGAATTCTGCTTCTGATTGGACATGGATGACCTCCCCAGGGATTGCGCGGCTTGTGCCGCGCTTTCTGTTGCCGGGAGCATCCAGAAAGGATAATCATTCGACAAATGCTATTTATGAATACAGAAGATGCCGTATAGGCATGATAAATATTTATCCATGCCATTAGGGTATATCTATGAACCTGCGCTCCCTCGAATATTTCATCAGCGTGGCCCAGCTCGGCAGCTTCAGCCGGGCGGCGGAG
>JBFWSL010000197.1:0-7167 GCA_050248375.1 Hyphomicrobiales bacterium
AAAGGCTGGATACTGGAGTCCAAGTCCCTGAAGCTTTATCTCGCGAGCTTCCGCAATCATGGCGCTTTCCATGAGGACTGCACCATCGCCATCGGCAAGCGGATCGTGGATGTGGTGAAGCCGCGCTGGCTGCGCATCGCGGGCTACTGGTATCCGCGCGGCGGCATCCCCATCGACGTGTTCTGGGAGCATGGCCGCATGCCCAAGGGGCTGTGGGCGCCCGAGCAGGGCGTCGCCCCTTACCGGGGCCGGGGCTGACATGGCGCGCTCGGCGCGGGGCATGGACCTCATCATCACCAATGGCGACTCCGCCGGAGAGCTGCTGCGCAAGACCGTGGCTTCCGCCGAGGTGCTGCCGTGGCGCGACGTGCTGCATGAGGGTCCGGTGCCGCAGACCGGGACGCTATCCGAGCTGGACGAAATCCGTGCCCGCTATCTCGCGGGGATCGGTTGGGGCGACGAGCCTTCCCTGCAGGAGGTATTCGAGGCGCGCGGACGGGGGCTCGCCAGCCATGAGCAGTTCGACCGCGTGGTGCTGTGGTTCGAGCACGACCTCTACGACCAGCTTCAACTGGTCCAGGTGCTCGACTGGTTCGCGCGGCATCCGCGCAGCGACGAGGCATTGTACCTGGTGCAGGCGGACGATTTTCTCGGACATCAGACGGCGGAGACGATCCCCGCGCTTGCCGCCACGGAGAAGAAGGTGACGCAGGCGCAGCTCGATCTCGCGAAGGAGGCCTGGGTTGCGTACCGCGAGGCCTCTCCCGAATCCTGGGCGGCATTGCTCGGCCGCGATACCTCGGCACTGCCCTATCTCGGGCCCGCGGTGCTGCGCTCCCTGGAGGAACTGCCCGACCTGCATGCCGGGCTTTCGCGGACTGAATTGACGGTCCTGAAACTCATCATGACGGGGATGAATCGGCCGCCGCAGCTCTTCCTGGAATCCCAGCGGCAGGAGGAAGCGGCCTTCATGGGGGACTGGAGCTTCTGGCGGGTATTGGACGGCGTGGCGACGGGGAGCGATCCTCTGGTGGAGGGCCTCGAGGGAGCGCCCTTCGAGCCGTTCGCCGAGGAAGACCGCCAGAAGGCCTACTTCACCAGCACCCTGTCATTGACCGACAAGGGGGTTCGGGTACTGGAAGGCGCCGAGGTGAGCGATCATCTCCGTGAACGCTGGATCGGGGGCACGCGTGTGACCGTGAGCAACTGCTGGCGCTGGGATGCGGGACAGCGGATCATCGTGCCGCCTGGCGCTTGACCAAACCTATTTTCCATTTTTCACCGGTTGGTGTTCGCTGAAGGCAAGTGCCACGTCAGCGATGAGTGCGTTAGTCGGATACATGCCGATGTTATGTAGTTTCGAGAGGATACTCTCAAAGCGTGCATAGGTCGGCTTATTGCTTTCGGCCAATTCTTCGATAGCGAGCGCCAGTTTCTCGATGCGGCGACGGTATCGCGATGCCTCGGCTGCTGTTGGCATATTACGTTCCCCTGAAGCGAATCTTTCCGAATGGCGTTTGACGTATTCTGCTAGGGGTCGGAGCGCCGCGGCGGGACGATTTAATTTCAACATTCTCCGCACCAACTCAGGATCGCGCGCGATCACGTCGAGATATGCGCTGGCGGCTTGCTCCGCAGTAGAGCGACCTTGTTCCCAATCACGCAGTGTGCCGATTGGGATATGATATCTTGCGGCGAAATCCTCCTGGCTGAGGCCGAGCGCGCGTCGAAGTATCTTCACCTTCGATGTCCGATTCATTCGCGCAAAATCTTGTTCTGTAAGGGGCTGTGCCTCTGTATCCGCGAGGGCCGCATGCTGACGCTCGGCTTCCGTCATGGTATCGAACCGACTCCAGTCAGCGCCAGGCGTGCTCTTCCGTCTAGCCGTTCTCTTCATGGTACTTGCGTCTTTCATATGCTGTAGCCCCACGCGCGGAAATGATGCGGATTGTTTCTTCGCGCATGGTGTAGACGACACTCAGGACACGATCATCGACCGTTCCAATAATGACGAAACGCTGTTCGCCATAACTTTTTCTGTCATCTTCGAATTCGATGGCGAATGGGTCTCCAAAAATTCCTTGGGCCGCTTCGAAGCTTACGCCGTGGCGAGCCTGGTTATCTGCGGCCTTGGCCTTATCCCATTCGAATTCTTCATCATGAGCCATAGTACGGAATTCCCGTAGTATGTCAAGAAATCGAGTATCTCTTGAAACTCAATGCATGTCATCGTGCCGCCTGGCGCTTGACCAGCGTATCGATCTCCTGAAGCCGTGCGAGCAGGTCTGGAAGCTGCTTCAGCGGAACCATGTTCGGTCCGTCGGAGGGGGCCTTGTCCGGGTCCTGGTGGGTTTCGATGAAAACCGCGGCGACGCCCACGGCGACGGCGGCACGCGCCAGCACGGGCACGAATTCCCTTTGCCCCCCGGAAGACGTCCCCTGCCCGCCCGGCTGCTGTACGGAATGCGTGGCGTCAAAGACAACGGGACAGCCGGTCTCTGCAAGGACCGGCAAGGCACGCATGTCGGAAACCAGCGTATTGTAGCCGAAGCTGGCGCCGCGCTCGGTCACCAGCACATTGGCGTTGCCCGCCTCAACCACCTTGGCGACGACATTCTTCATGTCCCAGGGGGCAAGGAACTGGCCCTTCTTGATCTTCACGGTCTTGCCGGTCCGGGCGGCGGCGGTCAGCAGGTCGGTCTGACGGCACAGGAATGCGGGAATCTGGAGCACGTCGGCCGCTTGCGCGACCTCGGCGCACTGGCTGGCGTCGTGGACGTCGGTGACCACCCGAAGCCCGAGGCTTTCCCTGATCTCGGCGAAAATGGGCAGGGCCTTGTCCAGACCCAGTCCGCGCGCGCTGCTGGAACTGGTGCGGTTCGCCTTGTCGAAGGAGCTCTTGTAGACGAGCCCCATGCCCAGCTTGCCGGCGATCTCCTTCAGGGCAGAGGCCATTTCCAGGGCGTGTTCGCGGCTTTCCAGGGCGCAGGGGCCTGCGAACACGGCGAGCGGTGCATCGTTGGCGAATTCGACATCGCCGACACGGACACGGGATTTCGGCTGTGGCGTCATGGGGTCTCGTGATTATCGGGACGACAGGATCATCGAGACCCCATACATCACTTCAGGAGGCAGCACGAGGCCGCGCGGCGTGCGGCGAAATGACAAACCGGCCCTTTCGGCGCGCCTGGCGATGTCCTCCGGATCGGGCAGGCGAAGCCGGAAGGCGAGGAAAGCCGGCGGCTCGGGCATTGCGCCGGCGATCCCGGGGCGGTGTTCGTTGAGCCACCAGGGCGGCGCAACAGTGACGATTCCCCGGCCCGTTTCGACGCAGTAATCGTGCAGTGGCGTCTGGGCGCACTTGCTGCCGGCGAAGTCCGCGACGAACGCGGCCATTGCCTCCGCGTCATCGGCACTGAGGATGACCTCGGCGATGCCGGCCACGCCATTGGCATGGCGCTGGTAGGGCTCGCGCCAGAACACTTCGGGGCGGTGCTGCCTGCAGGTGAAGAAGCCGGCGCGCGGCGCGTTGTCGTGGGTGACGAAGACGAGCGTGAAGCCGACCTTGCCGGTAGAGCCGTCTGGCAGCTTCGCATCGCGTTCGAAGGTGAAGGGTTCGCTGGCGTCGAGACCGGCGGCGTCGAACGCATGCTTGTCGGCTTCGGAGTCCGAGCTCTCGAGAACCAGCATGGACATGCCCTCCCGGCTTTTCAGGAAGTCACGGTTGAACTGGGCGAAGCTGCGTTGCCCCTTCCCGCTGGCGGGAATCTTGCCGGGCGTCTCCACTTCGAGCAGCTCCAGGAAATTCCGGTCCGCGAACTGCACGATGGCATTGGCGGTACCGAAGGGATGGCTGGCGCGCGGCGTAACGGTGAACCCGAGCGTCTCGTAGCGGGCGCGGGCCGCGTCGAGATCGCGCACGACGAGGACGAGATGATCGATTCCGCGTGGCGCCATCAGCATGCTCCGCTCTGGCCGGTGTCGGAACTGTTGTCTTGTACTGGTCGGGATCAGACCAGACGGCTGCGCTCGACCGCGGCTTCGATGAAGGAGGCGAAAAGCGGGTGCGGCTCGAACGGACGCGATTTTAGCTCCGGATGGTACTGAACGCCAATGAACCAGGGATGATCCGGGAACTCCACGATCTCCGGCAGCAGTCCGTCGGGGGAAACGCCCGAAAACACCAGTCCCGCCTTCTCCAGCCGGTCGCGGTAACGCATGTTCACTTCGTAGCGATGGCGGTGGCGTTCGGAAATCTCGGACTTTCCATAAATCTGGGCAACGCGGCTGTTGCCGGCCAGTATCGCCTTGTACGCGCCCAGACGCATTGTGCCGCCGAGATCGCCGTTGGCTTCGCGGCGTTCCAGTTCCTCGCCCTTCATCCATTCGGTCATCAGGCCGATCACCGGCTCGTCCGCTTTCCCGAACTCGGTGGAATTGGCCTTGCCGATGCCGGCCAGATTGCGGGCCGCCTCGATGACAGCCATCTGCATGCCGAAGCAGATGCCGAAATACGGCACATTGCGGGTGCGGGCGAAGGTCGCCGCCGCGATCTTTCCTTCCGCGCCGCGCTCCCCGAAGCCCCCAGGCACGAGGATGCCGTTGACATCCTCCAGATGCGGCGCCGGGTCCTCGGACTCGAATATCTCGGATTCGATCCAGTCGAGATGCACCTTCACCTTGTTGGCGATGCCGCCGTGGATCAGTGCCTCGTTCAGCGATTTGTAGGCATCGCGCAGGCCGGTGTACTTGCCGACGATGGCGATCCGGACCTCTCCATCGGGGTTGGCGATACGCCGCGAAATGCGCTCCCATCTCGACAGGTCGGGATCGGGCGCATCCTTGATGCCAAAGGCCGCCAGCAATTCCGTATCCAAGCCTTCGCGGTGATAGGCGACCGGCACGTCGTAGATGGTTGAGACGTCGAGCGCCTGCACCACTGCCGATTCACGCACATTGCAGAAGAGCGCGATCTTCCGTCGTTCATCCTTCGGGATGGGCCGGTCGCAGCGGCACAGCAGCACATCGGGCTGTATGCCGATGGAGCGAAGTTCCTTGACCGAATGCTGGGTGGGCTTGGTCTTGAGTTCTCCCGCGCTCGGGATGAAGGGGATGAGCGTGAGGTGGATGAACACGGCGTCGCCGCGCGGCAGCTCGTTGCCGAGCTGGCGGATGGCCTCGAAGAAGGGCAGGCCCTCGATGTCGCCGACGGTGCCGCCGATCTCGCAGAGAACGAAGTCCACTCCGTCGTTGCCGGTGAGGATGAATTCCTTGATGGCGTCGGTGACGTGCGGGATCACCTGCACCGTGGCGCCCAGATAGTCGCCCCTGCGTTCCTTGGCGATGATGCCCTGGTAGAGCCGGCCGGTGGTGATGTTGTCGGCCTGGCTCGCGGGTACGCCAGTGAAGCGCTCGTAGTGACCCAGATCCAGATCGGTCTCCGCGCCGTCGTCGGTGACGAAGACCTCGCCATGCTGATACGGGCTCATGGTGCCCGGATCGACGTTCAGGTAGGGATCGAGCTTGCGCAGGCGCACGCGGTAGCCGCGCGCCTGGAGCAACGCTCCCAGAGCCGCTGAAGCGAGGCCTTTTCCGAGTGAGGAGACCACGCCGCCGGTAATGAAGACGTACCGCGCCATGGGCCTGCAGAGTATCCGGATCGCTGGCCGATTCGAAGCGTCTTTCTGCTCCGACCGGCGAAATTTCTGGGGAACGGATTAACCGGTAACTGAAACTCTTAACGCGACTGGGGCGCCTGCGGGCCGGAAGGCTCGGCCGGGGCCTGTGGTGAGGGGAGAAGCGGACCCGGCTGGGACTGGCCCTGCGGCTGGCTGGTGCCGAGGGAATCCAGCAGCGAGCGCGGAGCCGTGCCCTGCCGGGCAACTATGGTCAGCAGGATGCTGGTGGCGAAGAAGGCCACGGCCAGAACCGCGGTCACCCGCGTCAGCAGGTTGGCCGTGCCGCGGCCGGTCATGAAGCCGCCGCCTCCACCGCCGCCGCCGATGCCAAGCGCGCCGCCCTCGGAGCGCTGCAGCAGCACCACGCCCACGAGCGCGGCGGCGATCATCAGGTGTATGACAAGCAGGACAGTGGACATGATTTTTGGCCCGGTTTCGAATTTGGCCCGGCTTTTAGCGGATTGCGCCGGGTTTGGCCAGCCTTGAGGCGTGGCTTGGCCGTCAGTTCTGGCCCAACTGGCCGAAATTGCCGAAACGCAGGGATTCCGCCCGCTTCGGTGGGGCGGGCTTGCGCAACGGCAAGGGAATGTCGGGGCCGCTGTTGGCTTTCACCGGCTTGACCTTGGCGGTCTTGTCGGAGGCGTCTGCCGAGGCTTCCTTGTCCTCGTCGTCACCATCGCCGTTGTCGGTCTTCTTGCCGAGCAACTGGCCGGGCGTGACACCCGCCACTTCCATCCCGATGCAGCGGAAGCGGATATCGTCCTCCACCTCGAGCAAGCGGCGGATGCGCTTCAGGTCCCCTTCGGTCATGTTGGTCTTGACCCAGTCGGGCTCCTTGTCGAGGAGCGAAGCGGCTCCCTTGGACACGAGTTCGTCATGTTCGGTGATACGGGCCTTGCATTCGTCGGCGCCGAGGGGCTTCGCCTGGACGCTTGCTGGCGCCGAGAAGCCCGCCACAAACAGAAGGGATACGCAAAGGACTGTCGTCTTCCACATGGAGGTATTCGCAGGCCGCGCCTCGATGTCTGGCGAAGCCGCTGCCCCGCTCCTCGCCGCGCACCGTAACGAGTCCCCGGTTGAATCGCCAGAGGCCCCTTCCCCTAATCCGAACAAATTCCGTTCAAGAGCGGTAAGCGTCGATAATGCCGTCGAAATCCACGGCTTTCAGGCTTGCCCCGCCAACAAGGGCGCCATTCACATTCGGCACTGCCATGAGCTCGCGGGCGTTTGCGGGCTTGACGGAGCCGCCGTAGAGCAGCCGCGTGCCCTGTGCGGGTTCCTTGCCGACAATTCGAGAAAGGCGGTCGCGGATATGCGCATGGGCTTCCGCCACATCCTGCACGGAAGGCGTCAGTCCGGTGCCGATCGCCCAGACAGGCTCATAGGCAATGACACAGTTCGCAGGAGAGGCCGCTTTCGGTACGGACCCCTCGACCTGGCCGCTCAGAACGTCCAGGGTCTTGCCGGCGCGGCGTTCGGCCTCCGTCTC
>JBFWSL010000198.1:0-7084 GCA_050248375.1 Hyphomicrobiales bacterium
GTTGGCGAGGTTGTTGGCCACCACGTCCATCTGGCGGCGGAGCGCCATCTGGTGGGAAAGCCCGATCAGCAGTGCGTTTTCCATCTCGGATACCGGTTTGCCGTTGTGCTGGCCGCAACGCGCTACCGGTGGACGATTTTTCCCCCTCGCGGCCTTCGCCCGATGACGTTGCATCAGGCGTGCCAGAAAAATCGTGAAGCAAAATCAGTGCATTGGTCCGGGGCGGCGGCGGCAGGGCGCTTCCGGGGGGCAAGTTCGCCCCGGCAAAAATTGCCGCCCGAAAGGCCGCTGGCAACCTTTCGTTAACCCTGTCGCCGATAAATGAAGGAAGGCCACCGGAGGGGGAATCGCATCCTGCCGCCAATCCCGGACCGGCCTGTCCGGAGCACAAGATGAGCGACGAAGCAAAGACGGAAGACACGAAAGCCGGAGAAGCCGCGGCGGAGGGCAAGCCGCGCAAGCGCATCGCCCTCAAGCTGCCGGCCAACAGCAAGAAGCTAATCCTTTACGTGATCCCCGTGCTGTTGCTGATGGGCGGAGCCGCCTACGCTTTGACGAGCATGGACCTGCTGCCGAGCTTCGGTTCGAAGCAGGCGCCGGCGAGAACCGCCAAGGTCTATTACGACATGCCGGAGATGGTGGTGAACCTGAGCGCGAGCGAAAAGCGCGCCCACTATCTCAAGCTGAAGGTGGCGCTGGAAGCTTCCGACCAGGTAACCATCGACTCGCTGATGCCGGTGATGCCGCGCATTCTCGACATGTTCCAGCTCTACCTGCGCGAGATGCGCAGTTCCGACCTGGAGGGTTCGGCGGGCATCTACCGCCTGAAGGAGGAACTGCTGCGGCGGGTGAACCTGGAAATCCACCCCAAGCAGATCGACCGCGTCCTGTTCAAGGAAATCATCGTCCAGTAAGGGGCACATCGGGAAATGGCGGACGGGAAGGACATCGATCAGGACGCCATGGCGGCGGAGTGGGGCGCCTCGCTCGACGATGACGAGGCGGACGGCGTCGACCGTGCCGGGTTCGACGAGGACGTCGCCGCGCAATGGGCGGCGATGATCGATGACGGCGACGGCGCCACCGGCGACACGGCGGGCGGCGGCGAGCGTGTCCTGAACCAGGACGAGATCGACAGTCTGCTGGGCTTCGATCTGGACGAGCGCGCGCTCAACGACACCAGCGGCATTCGCGCCATCATCAATTCCGGCATGGTCTCCTACGAGCGCCTGCCGATGCTGGAAATCGTCTTCGACCGCCTTGTGAGGCTGTTGACGACAAGCCTGCGGAATTTCACATCCGACAACGTCGAGGTAAGCCTCGACAACATCTCCACCATGCGCTTCGGGGACTATCTGAACTCGATTCCGCTGCCGGCCATGATCGCGGTGTTCAAGGCGGTGCAGTGGGACAACTACGCGCTGCTGACCGTGGACTCGAACCTGATCTACTCGATCGTGGACGTGCTGCTGGGAGGGCGCGGAACCCGCGCCATCCGCATCGAGGGGCGGCCTTACACGACCATCGAGACCAATCTGATGAAGCGCCTCATCGAGGTGGTGCTGGAGGATGCCGAGCAGGCCTTCGAGCCGCTGTCGCCGGTCAAGTTCGACCTGGAGCGGCTGGAGACCAACCCGCGCTTCGCCGCCATTTCGCGCCAGGCCAACGCGGCGATCCTGATCAAGCTCAGGATCGACATGGAAGACCGGGGCGGGCGGGTCGAGGTGCTGATCCCCTATGCCACGCTGGAGCCGATCCGGGATCTGCTGCTGCAGGGCTTCATGGGCGAGAAGTTCGGGCGGGACGCCATCTGGGAAAACCATCTGGCCAACGAGATCTATCACACCGAGGTGCGGCTCGAGGCGGTGCTGAACGAGATGACGCTGCCGCTTCGCCGGGTGATGAACCTCAAGGTGGGGGAGACCATCGTGCTGACGAGCGGGCCGGACGATCCGGTGACGCTCAAATGCGGGTCCATCCCGCTGACCGTTGGCACCATCGGCCGGGCGGGCGATCACGTCGCGGTCAAGGTGTCTCGGGGATTGAAGGAACCGGCGCGGGTGAAGCGGCCGGGCGGAAAAGCGGCGAACGCAGTGGCGGAGGCAGTCTGATGATCGGGATGACCATCGAAATCCTGGTGGTGTTTTTGCTCGTTATCACAATCGTTTATTGTGTGATTGTTAACAGGAAGCTGGAGGCGCTGCGCTCCGATCAGTCGGAATTGCGCGGCATCATCACCGATCTCGACACGGCTACCGGCAAGGCCGAGGCGGCCATCCGCTCCATGCGGGAGACCGCGGGCCTGACGGACTCTGCGCTCGCCGACCGGGTTGCGAGGGCGCTCGACATCGAGTCCCGGCTCTCGGAAGAGATCATCAAGGCGGAGGCGTTGCACACGAAGCTTTCCGCCATTCCCCAGAGGGTGCTGGAGGTGCCGCGTCCCGCGGCGCCGGCGGTGCCGTCACTGGCGGGCGAGTTCAAGCACAGCCAGATCGGGCTGGGACTGCTCAACGCCGACAAGCGCAGGGCCGCCCGCGACAGGGATGCCGCCTGATGTGGAATCTTCGCCTGCTACCGCTGCTCGCCGTCGCGGCTGTCTGCCTCGTCGCGCTGAAGTCGATGGCGCTGCTGCTCGGCGGGGGCGGGGGTCTGACAGGCTCGCAGGTAGCCTCCGCGCAATCCACCGCGGCGCCTGCCGCGCAGGCGGCGCCGGACTCCGGCAAGGACAAGCAGGCGGCGGCGAAGCCGGGTAAGCCGGAGAAGCCGGGCCGCGAGGACGAGCCTCCCGACGGCACCGTGGTCGCCAATATGCCGGAGAGCATACCCAAGACCGAGGCCGAGCTGCTTCAGAGCCTCGCCGACCGGCGCCGGGTACTGGACAACCAGGCGCGGGAACTGGAGATGCGCGAGAACCTGCTGAAGGCGGCGGAGCAGCGCGTCGAGGCCCGGATCAACGAACTCAAGTCCATCGAGGCGCGTATCGAAGGGACCCTGAAGCAGCAGGACGAGGAGCGGGACGAGCAATTCGCCCGCCTGGTGCGCATGTATTCCTCGATGAAGCCCAAGGTGGCTGCCGAAGTGTTCAACCGGCTCGACCTCGACGTGCTCATGGGCATCGTCTCGCGCATGAAGCCGAGGGTCATGGGACCGATCCTGGCGGCGATGGATCCCGTCATCGCGCAGCGGCTGACGATGGAGATCGCCAACAAGGGCCAGGCGGCGGCGGAGCAGAACGCACCGGCGCTGCCGAAAATCACCGGCCAAGGCGCGAGCTGACACTCCTGCCGGCGCCCGATTCCGGGCAGCGGTTAAGCCGCCGTTAACCTCGCTTTCAATACCTTGGTTCTCCGGGTGGCGAGTCCTTTTTAGAGGACCGCCTGCCAGAGGCATGGGGTTCAGGGGACAGCAACTTGACGGTTTCTCAGGCCGGCTGTCAGCGGCAGGATTTGGCGGCTACGCGCGGACGCACCCTCCGCGCGCTGGGCTGGCGCTATGCTCTGGAATACCTGGCATGGCTGGCTGTTTTCGCGGCCGCGGCGGCGCTGTTCGCGCTTGCCGTGGTGTCTCCCGCCTTCGCGCAGGTCGAGGCGCAGATCGAGGGCAGGGAACAGAACGGCTATGGCCGGATCATCCTGACCTTCGACCGCCTGCCGGCCTACCGCAACGAGTTGTCGTCGGGTGTGCTCGTCCTGAGCTTCGAGGAAGACGTCAAGGCGCCGGTGAACCAGTTGACCGAGGCCCTGCCTGCTTATATTGGCATGGCGCGGCGCGATCCGGACGGGAGGGCCATCCGCATCGCCCTTAACCGCAGCTTCCAGGTGAACCTGATGGAAGCGGGCAAGCAGCTCTACATCGACCTGCTTCCGCCGAGTTGGCGCGGGGCGCCGCCTTCGCTGCCTTCCCATGTGATCAAGGAGCTTTCCGCGCTGGCGCTGGCGGCGGAGGAGAAGGCGAAGGAAGAAGCGCGTCAGCGCGAGGCGATGAAGAACGCCAACGAACTGAAGGTGCGGCTGCTGAAGCAACCGACATTCGTTCGCCTGGTGTTCGACTGGAATACCTTCGCCACCGCCGACCTGTCGCGGTCGGGCGGCGATGTGACGCTGCGCTTCAACCAGATGGCCGATGTATCGCTCGCCCAGGTGAAGTCGGACGCGCCGCGCTACCTGCGCAAGATCGCCGCCGAGAACGGACCGCAGGGTTTGCAGGTCTCGCTGAGCGTGGACGATGACGTGGATGTCAGGGGCTTCCGCGAAGGTATGGCCTATATCCTCGATCTCACGGGTCCGGACCGCGCGAGCGATGCCTCGGTGGCCGAACTGGACAGGAAGCTTTCCGGCGGCGCGGCGCAAGGCGATGCGGAGAAGCCGGTGCCCGACAGCGCGCGGGACAAGGTGGTGATCGCCGGAAACGGCGGCGATGGCGCGACGGCGCCGGACAAGCCTGCCGCTCCCGCGGTGAAGACCGAGGTGAAGCCATTCGATCCCAACGACCTGCCGGCTTCCGGGGAGGGCGCCGCGCAGGCTTCCGGTCCTGCGCCGGCCCAGGCCGTGCCCGAGAGCAATGCCGCGGCCAGGCCGGAGCCCAGGGCCGCCCCGGCGCCGGTTGCCGTCCAGGCGCCCCCCCAGGCCGAACAGGCGGTAGCGGAGCCTGCCGGAAACGATCCCGCCGGTGTCGTGCTGGCGGATGAAGGCGGCCCCAATCTCAGGCTTACTTTCCCGTTCAAGGAGCAGGTGGCATCGGCGGTGTTCCTGCGCGGGGAAACGATCTGGATCGTGTTCGATTCCAGCTTCCCGATGAACGCGGATGCGCTGAACGGCATCGCGCCGGACAAGGTCGTGTCGGTGGATCACATGCGCGGGCCGGCGATGCAGTATTTCCGGCTGCGGCTCGCCAAGCCCTGGCTCGCCTATGCGGCGCAGAAGCAGAATTCCTGGGTGGTGGATATCGGCGACATGGTCACCGGTGAATCCGAGCCGCTGGCGCTGCAGCGGCGTTTGCGCGAGGACAAGCAGTCGCTCATCGCCATCAAGCTGGCCAAGCCGGGCAGGGTGCACTGGATCGCCGATCCCGCGATCGGCGACAATCTCGCCGTGGTGACCGCCCTCGCGCCCGCGCGCAGCGTGGCCAAGCCGCAGGATTTCGTGGAGTTCGCCGCGCTTCCGACGGCGCATGGCGTGGCCGTGCGCGCCAATTCCGACGACATCGCCGTGCGGCTTCTCATTGATGAAGTCGTCATCACCCGCCGCAATGGACTGACGCTGTCGGCGGGCAATGCCGGCCAGTACTCGGCCGGGCGCAAGTCGCTCGACCCGGCGGGCCGCGCCGGCTTCCTCGACTTCGCCTCCTGGGGAGCGCCGACGCCTAAGGAATTCTCGCGCCAGGTCGGCGAGTTGCAGCGCAAGATCGCCGAGTTGCCGGCGGAGCAGCGCAACGAGCAGCGTTTCCGGCTCGCCCGGCTGTTCGCGGCGCAGATGTTCGCGCCCGAGGCGGTGGGAACGCTCGACCGAATGATGCAGCAGGATCCCGACATCACTGCCGACCCCGCATTCAATGCCCTGCTCGGGGCGGAACTGGCGCTGATGGGCCGGACCAAGGAGGCGAGGGCGACGTTCGAGACCCATGCGCTGGTGCATGATCCCGACGCGAGCCTGTGGCGGGGCTTTCTCGATGTGCAGGAGAAGGACTGGGAAACGGCGCTACGCAGCTTTTCCGAAGGCGCCGACGCGATCACCGCATACCGGCCCGACATGCAGGCGATCTTCCGGCTCGCCGCCGCTCGCGCCGCCATCGAGGCGGGCAAGCTTACCCGCGCGGCGGACGAGATCGACGCCGTGCCCGACCGGGGACTCACGCCCGGCCTGCTGGCGGAGGCCGATCTGATCCGTGCGCGGTATCTCGACCGCATCGGGCGTACGCAAGAGGCGCTGGATTCCTATGACCGCGTGCTGAAGACGGAACGGCAGCCCCAGGTCTCGGAGGCGGAGTGGCGCACCATCGACCTCCTGCTCCGGCTGGAGCGCATCTCGGACAAGGATGCGCTCGATCAGCTCGAGCGGCTGCAACTGGTCTGGAGGGGCGACGACAACGAACTGAACACCATGCGCCTGCTTGCGAAGCTGAACGTGAAGCAGGGCAACTTCCGCGCGGCCTTCAACGTCATGAAGAGCGGCCTGATGGCGGATCCGGACGCCAGGCCCGTGCGCATGCTGCAGGACGACATGCGGCGGGTGTTCGAGGACATCTATCTCCACGGCAAGGGCGATACGCTGTCGCCGGTGGAAGCGCTGGCGCTGTTCTACGACTTCCGCGAGCTCACGCCAGTGGGCCGGCTGGGCGACGAGATGATCCGCAGGCTTGCCGACCGGCTGATCCAGGTGGAATTGCTCGACCAGGCGACCGAACTGCTCGACCACCAGGTCAACAAGCGGCTGAACGGCAGCGCGCGCTCGCAGGTGGCGGCGCGTCTGGCCATGGTCCACCTGATGAACCGCAAGCCGGAGCTTGCGTTGCGGGTCATCCGGCAGACGCGTCAGGCCGGCCTGCCCAACGACTTCCAGCGTAGCCGCAACCTGCTGGAGGCGCGTGCGCTCGGCGAGCTGGGCCGGGCGGAGGCGGCGCTCGAAATCCTCAACACCATGGAGGGCCCGGACGCGGAGCGGCTGAAGGCGGACGCGCTGTGGTCGTCGCAGAAGTGGAAGCCGGTCGGCGAGCAGCTCGAGAAGATGCTGGCGGGGCGCTGGAAGGATGCGGAGCCGCTGTCCGACATCGAAAGGTTCGACGTGCTGCGCGCCGCCATCGGCTATTCGCTGGCGGAAGACCAGTTCGCCCTCGACCGGCTGCAGAAGAAGTACTACGCGAAGATGGTGAAGACGTCCGATGCGGCGTCCTTCATGCTGGTGACGAAGCCGGTGAAGGTCAAGGACGTGACATTCCGCGACCTGGCGCGCGAAATCGCCGCCATCGACACCCTGAACGGTTTCCTGAAGGAGTTCCGGTCGCGGTACGACAAGCCGCTCGACCAGGGCCAGACCAGCGAAACCGAGGCTCCTGCCACCACCGGCAGCGCCGGCTAGGTCGTGTGGGC
>JBFWSL010000199.1:0-7001 GCA_050248375.1 Hyphomicrobiales bacterium
TGGCGATACCGGCGACCGGGCGCTTGAGCGGCACGCCCGCGTCCATCAGGGCCAGCGAGCCGCCGCAGACGCTGGCCATGGAGGAGGAGCCGTTGGACTCGGTGATCTCCGACACCACGCGCAGGGTGTAGGGGAAAGCATCGCGCTCCGGCAGGACCGGATGGATGGCGCGCCAGGCCAGCTTGCCGTGGCCGATCTCGCGGCGGCCGGTGAAGCCGACGCGGCCGGTCTCACCGACGGAGTAGGGCGGGAAGTTGTAGTGCAGCAGGAAGGTTTCCTTGTAGGTGCCTTCCAGGGCGTCCACATACTGCTCGTCCTCGCCGGTGCCCAGCGTGGTGACCACCAAGGCCTGGGTCTCGCCGCGGGTGAACAGGGCCGACCCGTGCGTTCGCGGAAGAATGCCGACCTCGCACACGATGGGACGGACCGTCTTCAGGTCGCGGCCGTCGATGCGGTGTCCGGTCTTCAGGATCGAACCGCGCACCACGTCCTTCTCCAGCGACTTGAACACGCCGGAGAGCTTCTGCTTCTCATCGGCGTCCTCGGGATCGGACAGATTCTCGGAAACGGTCTTTTCCTTGATCTCGGCGACGCGGTCCTGGCGCTCGGTCTTTTTGGCGATCTTGTAGGCCTCGGCGAGATCGCTGCCGGCGGAAGACTTCAGCTTCGCCTTCAGGTCGCTCACGTCTTCCTGCTCGACGGCCCAGGGCTCCTTCGCCGCCTTCTCGGCCAGCGCGATGACGGCGTTGATGACCGGCTGCATCTCGCGGTGGCCGAACATCACGGCGCCGAGCATGACTTCCTCGGACAGTTCCTTGGCCTCGGATTCCACCATCAGCACGGCATCGCCGGTGCCGGCGACCACGAGGTCGAGGGCGCTGTCGGCCATCTGGTCGATGGCGGGGTTGAGCACATAGCCGCCGTCGATATAGCCGACGCGGGCGCCGCCGATCGGACCCATGAAGGGAACGCCGGAAATGGTCAGCGCCGCGGAGGCGGCGACCATGGCGACGATGTCGGGATCGTTCTCCATGTCGTGGCTCAGAACGGTGATGAGAACCTGGGTCTCGTTCTTGAAGCCATCCGCGAACAGCGGACGGATCGGACGGTCGATCAGGCGCGAGGTGAGGGTTTCCTTCTCGCTCGGACGGGCTTCGCGCTTGAAGAAGCCGCCCGGGATCTTGCCGGCGGCGTAGGTCTTCTCGCGGTAGTCCACCATGAGGGGGAAGAAGTCGATCCCCGGGCGCGGGGAGCGCTCGGCGACGACGCAGGCGAGAACGGTGGTGTCGCCGTAGCGGGCCAGAACGGCGCCGTCGGCCTGGCGCGCGATGCGCCCTGTCTCCAGCACGAGGGGGCGTCCGCCCCAGTCGATTTCAACGGTTTCGGTCTTGAACATGTTTCGGTCTCAGCTTTCCTGCCTGGGCGGACATACGGATAGAAGTAATAGCGGTCCGCCCGCACCGCCGGCCCATCCGGCGGGGCGCTTGCTTTCGCGCTCTCCCGCCTCGGGAGCCACGCGGCCTAGCGGCGAATGCCCAGGCTGTTGATCAGTTTCGTATAGCGCTCCTCGTCCTTGGATTTCACGTAATCGAGGAGCCGGCGGCGCTGGCTGACAAGCTTCAGCAGACCGCGCCGCGAGTGATTGTCTTTCTTGTGCGTCTTGAAGTGTTCGGTCAGGTTGGTGATACGCTCGGTCAGAATGGCGACCTGAACCTCGGGCGAACCTGTATCGCCCTTCTTGGTGGAATATTCGGTGATGAGCGACTGCTTGCGCTCCGCGGTAATCGACATCGGTCAAAACTCCTTCATGTCCAGGGTATGTGCCCTGATCCGTCAGTCGCCTGCACGGAAGACGCGCGTCGGCCACAGCTCGCCGCGCCTCACCTCGCCGAGAGCGACCAGCGTCTCTCCCGACATGGCATAAACCGGTCCTTTCAGGATCGGGGCGTCTCGGCCACGCAACAGGACCGCCTGTCCCTGCATGAGCCTGGCTGCATCCGCTCCGCTTACGGCCAGCGCCGGGATGTCGTCCAGCGCGGTCTCGACGGGGCGAAGGGCGGTATCGAGCCCCTCGCAGCCGGCGGCACTATGGCTCATGTCCCCCAGTTTATCCAGAGAAATCGTGGACTCTTCGGTGAACGGGCCGACCCGGGTGCGGCGCAACGCCGAGAGGTGGCCGAGACAGCCGAGCCGCTCGCCCATGTCCCGGGCGAGCGCCCGGACATAGGTGCCCTTGCCGCAGTCCACCTCGAAAGCGCAATGGCTTTCGTCTGGAATTTCAATGATTTCGAGCCTATCCACCCGGACCGTACGCTCCTCCAGCTCGAACGGCTCCTCCGCCCGGGCGAGGTCGTAGGCGCGCTCCCCGGCCACGCGGATGGCCGAGTAGCGCGGCGGAATCTGGCGGATTTCCCCCAAAAATTCCGGAAGAATGGCCTCGATGTCAGCGCGCTCCGGCCGGTCCGGACGCTGCTCCAGCACCGCGCCCTCGGCGTCGTCGGTGTCGGTGCAGGCCCCCCAGCGCACGGTGAAGCGGTAGGTCTTGCGGCCGTCCATGACGAAGGGAACCGTCTTGGTGGCCTCGCCGAGGGCAATGGGCAGGATGCCGGTGGCCATCGGGTCGAGGGTGCCGGCGTGACCCGCCTTACGGGCGTCGAACAGGCGGCGCACCCGGGAGACCGCGGCAGTGGAGGTCAGGCCAGGCGGCTTGTCCAGGACCAGCCAGCCGCTGACCGGGCGGCCCTTCTTGCGCCTCGCCATCTCGTCTCTCCGTCGCGGCTCAGTTCAGGTCGCGGGCGACGCGGTCGGACCGCAGGATCGCATCCACGTGCCCGGCCTCCTCGAAGGAGCCGTCGAGGCGGAAGCGCAGGTCCGGGATGAACTTCAGTTCCACCCGGCGGGCCACTTCGCCGCGGATGAAGCGGCGGTGACGCTGCAGGGCCTCGACGACCTCATCCTGGCCGGCTCCCCCGAGCGGCATGACGAAGACCGTCGCCTGCTTCAGGTCGGGAGTGGCGCGCACCTCGGTGACGGTGACGCTGGCGCCCGTCAGGGCGGGGTCGGCGATGTCGACGCGTACGAACACTTCCGCCAGCGCCTTGCGCAGCATCTCGCCCACGCGCAACTGGCGCTGGGAAGGCCCATGACCGGATGTGTGTCTTGGCATGAGTCGGACCTGCTGTGCCCCGCCGGGGCCGGGCCGGTGCGGGGCGAAACGGGGAAGGTCAGAGCTTGCGCTCGACCTTCTCCACCCGGAAGCACTCGATGATGTCGCCGGCCTTGAGGTCCTGATAGTTCTCGAAGGCCATGCCGCATTCCTGTCCGGCGGGCACCTCGGCGACCTCGTCCTTGAACCGCTTGAGGGTGGACAGCTTGCCCTCGTGAATCACCACGTTGTCGCGGATGAGGCGGACGCTGGCGCCGCGGGCGACCTTGCCCTCGCTGACGCGGCAGCCGGCCACGCGGCCGATCTTGGAGATGTTGAACACCTCCAGCACCTGGGCATTGCCGAGGAAATGCTCGCGCAAGGTCGGGTCGAGCAGGCCGGACATGGCCTGCTTCACGTCGTCCACGAGGTCGTAGATGACCGAGTAGTAGCGGATGTCGATGTGGTCGCGCTCGGCGGCCTGGCGGGCCTGGGCGTTGGCGCGGACGTTGAAGCCGAAGACCGGCGCGCCGGTGGCGGAGGCCAGCGACACGTCGGATTCGGTGATGCCGCCAACGCCGGAATGCATGACGCGGGCGCGCACCTCGTCGGTGCCGAGCTTCTCCAGCGCCGCGACGATGGCCTCGACGGACCCCTGCACGTCACCCTTGATCAGCAGCGGAAACTCCTTGCGGACGCCTTCCTTGAGCTGGGACATCATCTGTTCCAGCGTGCTGCGGGCGCCGGCGCCGGTGGCCAGGGTCTCGCGGCGCTTGCGGGCACGGTAGGAGGTGATCTCGCGGGCACGGGCCTCGCTGTCCACCTCGGCGAAGGTATCTCCGGCCTCCGGCGCGCTGTCGAAGCCGAGCACCTCGACCGGCACGGAGGGACCGGCCTGGGTGACCTGCTCGCCGCGGTCGTCGATGAGGGCGCGAACCTTGCCCCAAGACGCGCCGGCGACGACGATGTCGCCCACGTCGAGAGTGCCGCGCTGCACCAGCATGGTGCCGACAGGGCCGCGGCCGCGCTCGAGCTTGGCCTCGATGACCACGCCTTCGGCCATGCGGTCGGGATTCGCTTTCAACTCAAGCACTTCGGCCTGGAGCACGATGGCCTCAAGCAGCTTGTCGAGGTTGGTCTGCTTGAGGGCAGAAACCTCCACCTCGAGCACGTCGCCGCCCATGCTTTCCACCACGATCTCGTGCTGGAGCAGGTCGGTGCGGACGCGCTTCGGGTCCACGCCCGGCTTGTCGATCTTATTGATGGCAACGATGATCGGCACGCCGGCGGCGCGGGCGTGATTGATGGCTTCCACCGTCTGCGGCATGACGCCGTCGTCGGCCGCGACCACGAGCACCACGAGGTCGGTGACCCTGGCGCCGCGGGCGCGCATGGCGGTGAACGCCTCGTGGCCGGGCGTATCGATGAAGGTGATCTTCTGGCCGCCGATGTCCACCTGGTAGGCGCCGATGTGCTGGGTGATGCCGCCGGCCTCGCCGGAGACGACGTTGGCCTTGCGGATGGCGTCGAGCAGCGAGGTCTTGCCGTGGTCGACATGGCCCATGACCGTGACGATGGGCGCGCGCGGCCGGAGATCCTCCTCGGCGTCGTCCTCGCCGATGAAGCCTTCCTCGACGTCCGCCTCGGACACACGCTTGACGGTATGGCCGAATTCCTCGGCGATGATCTGCGCGGTGTCGGCGTCCACGGGATCGTTGATCTTGAGCATCTGGCCCTGGGCCATCATGAACTTGATGACGTCCACGGCGCGCTCGGCCATGCGGTTGGCCAGTTCCTGAATGGTGATGACTTCAGGGACAATCACCTCGCGGGCGATCTTCTTGCCGGCGTCCAGATGGGCGGCAAGCTGCTTCTTCTGGCGCTCCTGGCGGCGGCGCAGGGACGCCAGGCTGCGCTGGCGCTGCTCGTCGTCGAGCGCGTTGGTGATGGTCAGCTTGCCGCGAACGCGGTCGGCGCCGTCTCCGCGCCGCTTGGGCGGACGCGCCTCGACGCGATCCCGCTTCTGGCGGACATCGGCCACCTTCTTGCGGGTCTCGCTCTCGTCCTCGTCGGAAGTCTCCGTCTTCTTGCGGGCTTCCTCGGCCTTGCGCTTGGCCTCGAAATCGGCCTTCTTGCGGGCCTCGTCCTCATCCTCGACGACAGGCGTCTCTTCGGCGGGGCCTTCCTCGGCGCGCTTCCTGGCTTCTTCCTCGAGGCGGCGGGCCTCGAGCTCTTCCTGTTCCTTGCGCTTCGCCTCGCGCTGCCGCTCCTCGCGGATGGCGCGCTCGCGCGCCTCCACTTCCTCGCGCGACAGGTTGCGCAGGGCCTCGGGCGTCTGCACTTCGGACTTCCCGGACGGCTTCGCCTCGGCCTTGACCTCGGCTTCAGCCTTCGCCGCTTCCTCGGCCCTGGCGCCGCCGGGCGTAATGACCCGCTTCTTTTTCTTCTCGACGAGAACGGGCTTGGAGCGGCCGTGGCTGAAGCTCTGCCGCACATGGCCCGACTCCACGGTCCGCTTGAGGTTCAGCGTCATGGTGCGCGAACCACGGATCGTCTTGCCGCCGTCTTCCTTCGTTTCGCTCATTCTGCTCCTGCCGCCGGATCGTCAGACCGCCGCGAATGCGGCGCTTCCGGCCCTGAATCTTTCGAGTTTTCGCAGCGCCCCGAGCAACCGGGTGCCGGCGCCGCCTCCGGTTACCGCTGCATGTAGCACATTTGTTCGCCCCAATGCCAAACCCAATTGGGCAGAGTTAAGGCTGGAGAGGATTTCCGCGCCTCCACAGGCCCTGAATCTGCCGTCGAGCTTGCGCCTGCCATCCTCGGCGGCTTCAGCCGCGTGGAGGAGCGCCACCGCCCTGCCGCGCGAGACCGCCGTTTCCACGCCGGTGAAGCCGAAGGCGATGTCCCCGGCCTTGTTGGCGAGCGCCAGGCGGGCCACCGCGTCCTCGGCCAGCAGCCTTTCGACGAGCCCGGCAAGGTCCGGTCCGGCCCGGACAGGCTGCTTCAGCGAGCGGGCGAAGACGTTCTTTCGCGCGGCCTCCGCCACGGTATCGCGGGCGCAGGTGACCCAGACGCCGCGGCCGGGCAGGCGGCCCTTCAGGTCCGGAACGACGGAGCCGTCCGGACCCGCGACGAATCTCAGCAGATCGCCGACCGGGCGGCGCTCGCGCGTGAGGGCGCACAGGCGATGGGTATCGCCCGTCGTCTCCTCAGCGGTGGCAGCGCCCTGGTGCGGCATGGGTTCACGGCTCCTGTCCCGGTCCGGGGGTCAAGCCGCCGGCGCGCCGGCGGATTCGCCGGCGGTCTCGGTCTCGCCGGAAGCCGCTTCGGCTTCCTCCTCCGGACCCTTCAGATCGTCCTCGCTGATCCAGCCGGCCTTGACGCGGGCAGCCATGATCATGGCTTCCGCATCGGCGCGGGAGACCTCGTGGCCGTCGAGGAAGCCGGCGTGGCGCACGGACTCGCCCTCGACACGCTCGTGCCAGCCGACCAGGTCGTCGGTGGCGCAGTCGGCGAAGTCCTCGACCGTCTTCACGCCGTTCTCGCCCAGAGCCACCAGCATGGCGGTGGTCATGCCCGGAATGCCGGTCAACTCGTCCTGCACGCCCAGTTCCTTGCGGCGGGCGTCCAGCTCGGCTTCGCGGCGCTCCAGATATTCCCGCGCGCGGGTCTGGATCTCGGTGGCCGTGTTCTCGTCGAAGCCCTCGATGGTGGAGATTTCGTCCAGCTTCACGAAAGCCACTTCCTCCACCGAGGAGAAGCCTTCCGAGGTCAGCAACTGGGCGATGACCTCGTCCACGTTGAGGGTTTCCATGAACAACTGGGTGCGCTCGGCGAATTCCTTCTGGCGCCGCTC
>JBFWSL010000200.1:0-6997 GCA_050248375.1 Hyphomicrobiales bacterium
CCCGGCACGCCGCTGCTGGTCATCGACCGTGTGGCGCTCGGCGTGGACGGCACACGCGTGGAATGGCGGCTGAGCCGCTGCCGCACCGACAGGCTCACCTACATCTCGCGCCTGCGCTGACCCTAGCGCATCATCCGGCCAAGTAGAAATCCGGCCAAGTAGAATCGCTTTGCCGGTAAGATCATGCTCTAGATCAGTTCGTCGGTCTTGCGGTCCGTCTCGCCGTAGCGGCTGAGCGCCGGCGGCTTGAGCCCTTCATACAGGCCGGCCACCCGCTGGTTGACCTCCGCGTTGTTGCGCTCGAACAGGGAATTGCCCTTCAGGTCGCTCTCGACCAGTAGCGGGCCGAAATTCTCCACCTGCAGGATCCACATCGCCTGGGCGATGCCGAGTTCGTCGAGCCAGTTGACCGCGTGCACGCCCTTGATGCCGCGCCCGAGCAGCGCGCCGGTGCCGTAGCCCACGGTGGTCAGGTAGACCGCGCCCGCCGGCACGAACAGCTCGTTGTAATGCGTCTGGTTCATGCCGCCCTTGCCGATGATGACGCGCGTACCCGTCTGCGCGAACCAGCGCTCGAGATACTTGGCGAAGCGGAAGCTCGCCGTCGCCGTCACCGCGCCCACGTTGTAGCTGCCGTCGTCGTTCTGCGAAGCCGCGGGAGCGCAATGGAAGTTCACATTGGTCAGCTTGGTGAAATCGACCGGCGGCGTCTCGCCCTTGGTCAGCACCTTCTCGTAGACCCCTTCGCGGGCCGTGTAGATGAGGCCCGTCAGGAATGCGACCGATCCGATCTCCAGTTTCTCCAGGTCCGCCTGCGAGACCGGCGTGTTCAGGTGCACATGCTTCAGCTTTTTCGCGCGTTCGCCCATGACCGCCTCCTATTCCGCCGCGCCGGCCAGGGTGGCCGCGCCGTCCCAGCCGACGCTGTTGCGCCGCATGTAGGGTGTGAACCATTTCGGATCGGTGCGGTACTCCACCCGTCCGTCCGGGAACAGCCGCGCCGTCGCCCGGCGCGACGACAGGCAGAAGCAGTGCACTGACATGGGCATGCCGCCGGTGTGCGTATAGCCGACCTCGACATGGCAATCGACCACGGTCGAGGTGCCGTTGAAGCCCATGGCGCCGAGCCCGGTCTTGTTGCCCAGTTCCTTCAGCTCCGCCTCCAGCTTCGCCACTTCCGGGTCGGGGTGCACGGAGCCGACCGTGCGCAGGCAGGCCGCCTGCTTGCCCAGCACCATGCAGATGTCCTTGGAGCCGCCGAGCCCCACGCCGACGATGGCCGGCTGGCAGGCGAGCCCGCGCTTGCCGAAGGCGAGCAGCACGTCGAGAAAGAAGCGCTTGATGCCGTCGATGCCGTCGCCGGGAAACAGCATGCGGTAGTCGGTGCCGAACAGGCCGCCCTTGTGAACGGTGGTGATATCGATCCAATCCGCGTCCGGCTCGAAGGAATATTCGATCTCCGGAGCGTTCATGCCGACATTGTTGTTGTTGTCCTGCCGCGTCAGCGGATGCACCCGGTTGGGCCTGAGCGGCACGTCATGGGTGGCCCGCGCGGTCGCCCGGCGCAGCCGGTGCTCCAGCTCCACGAAGCCGCCTTCGATACGTGCTTCGTTGCCGGCCTTCACATAGTAGCGCGGCACGCCGGAATCGGCGCACATGGGCCGCCGGTCAGCGGTCGCCGCCTCCCAGTTCTCCAGCATCGCTTCCAGAACGAAGGCGGAGAGATCACCTTTTTCCTTGTCGATCATCCCCTTGATGCCGCTCTTGTAGTCTTCGGGAATGTCGATCGCCGCGCGGCTCATGATCTCGCGCCCCGCGGTTTCGATGGTATCGGCCTTGATCATGTCTTCCTCCTTCAAGGCTACTCGGCGGCCTGGGGCGGCGGCGCCACGCTGGGCGGCGCTCCGGCTTCACCCTCGATCAGGGATTGGCCCGGCTTCACGATGGTGAACTTCACCGGCTCCGATCCGGTTTCCAGCTTTTCGCCATCCAGGCGGATGGTGGTGTAGCGCGTCGTCTCCAGATCGCCGGTCTCGGGGAAATCCGAGCGGTAATGCGCGCCGCGCGAATCCTCCCGCTCCAGCGCCGAGCGGGCAATGGTGCGGGAGACGAGAATCTGGCTCTCCAGGTTCATCCAGTCGTGCCATGTGAGATTGAACGCCCGTGTGGTATCCGGCAGGCCCGTCCCGGCGTGCTCCGCCGCCATGTCGTCCAGCTCGGCGATGGCCTGTTCCAGCAGCGTCTTGTCACGCACGATGCCGGCCTTGTCCCACATCAGGTCCAGCAGCCGCTCCCGGGTGGCGTTCAGGTCTCCGCCCGTATTGGCGAAGGGCTTCATGGCGGCCGCCATCCCGGCTTCCAGCGCATTGGTGTCGGCGTCGCGGAAACCGGCTCCCTTCGAGATGGCGGCGGCCATGCTGTCGCCCGCCACGCCGCCGAACACGGTGGAGTTGGCGACGCCGTTGCCGCCAAGGCGGTTCGCGCCGTGCACGCCGCCGGAATCCTCGCCCGCCACATAAAGGCCGTCCATGGTGCTGGTGCAGTCGGCGTTGAAGGCGATGCCGCCCATCATGTAGTGGGCCGTCGGCAGCACTTCGACGTTTCCGCCAGCCAGGTCGAAGCCGCAGTCGGCGCAGCGCTTGACCATGCCCTTGAACTGCTTCGCGACCTTCTCCGGACCGAGATGCGCCATGCGGATCCAGATGCCGCCGCTGGGCGTGCCGCGGCCGCTGCGCACTTCCTCGTACATGGAGCGCGACACGATATCCCGCGTCGCCCGCTCGCCATGTTCGTGATAGTTGAACATGAAGCGCTCGCCCGCCCCGTTGAGCAGATAGCCGCCGGCGCCGCGCAGGCCCTCTTCCAGAATGGTGCCGGTCATGCGCGTGTCCTTGCCCGCCAGGATGCCGGTCGGGTGGAACTGCACCATCTCCATGTCCCGCAGCGCCAGACCCGCCCTCAGCGCCATGGCCATGCCGTCGCAGGTCTTGTCGCCCGAAGGCGTGTGGTAGCGGTACATGGTCGGGCCGCCCCCGGCCGCCAGCAGCACGGCCTTCGCCTGCACGTAACGGAAATCGCCCGTGCGCATGTCGATCATCAGCACGCCCGCCAGGCCCGAACCGTCATTGGCGGGAACGAGCGCGATCGCGCGGTGCTCCTCCAGGCGGCGCACGTTGCGCGCCCACACCTGTTCCGCCAGCCGGTTGATGATCTCGATCCCGGTCAGGTCGCCCTTGTGCACCGTGCGGTCGAAACTCTGGCCCGCGAAGGCCTTCTGATGCAGCGTGCCGTCCGGGTTGCGGTCGAAATAGCAGCCATACTCGTTCTCGAGCTCGTGGATGCGCCGCACCGCGCCGTTCACCAGCGCCCAGGCGAGATCTTGGTCCGGCAGCCACTTGCCGCCGACGATCGTGTCCATGAAATGCCGCTCGATGGAGTCGCCCTGCGCCAGCGCCACGTTGTAGCCGCCCTGCACCATCCGGGTGCAGCCGCACTTCCCGACCAGCCCCTTCACCGCGATGGTGACGTCGAGGTCGGGGTTCGCCTTGAGCGCGTGTATGGCGGCGAACAGTCCCGCGCCGCCGGCGCCGATGATCAGTATATCCGTGCGTAGTGTGTGCATGACATCACCCGAATGCCGCGAGAACGAAAGCGAGGCCGCCGCCCAGGCCCACGGCGAAGGCGGACGCGATCCAGAAAGCCTGGCCGCGCGTGAGGCCGAAGAACTCGATGGCCAGCAGACGGACGCCGCCCGCGAAATGCACCGCAAGCGCCGTCACCAGCAGAGCCTCCACGGCCTTCATCGGGCCGTTGTCCGTCCAGGCGATGGCGCCCGCGAACAGCTCCTCGTTGAGCGAAAGGCTGAGGGTGAGGAAATGCAGCGGCAGGAACACCGCGAGCGCGAGGCCCGAGACACGGTGCACAAGCGCGGCGGTGAAGCCCGCGTGCCGGCGGCTGCCCCTGAGGAGGCCCGTGCTGCTCATGACCACACCACCCCGTAGATCGCGGCGGCGCCGAGCAGCATCAGCACAAGCATGAAGCCGTGGCCCGCGATGGCGGCGCCCTTCGCCGGCATCGACAGCCATTCCCGCAGGATCGCCTGCATGCCTATCCCCGCATGGATGGCCGCCGCCAGCACGAAGAGGCCATAGAACAGCCCCCAGCCGAGGTTGCCGCGCGTGCGCGCGAGAATTTCCTCCGCCGACAGACCGCCCTGCACGGCGATGATGATCACCGCAAAGTGGCCGATCACCAGCGGCAGCATCACGGCCGCGGTGCCCCGCTGCAACAGATAGGCGAGCGGCGTCATGTCTTGGCCCCCCGAAGGAAGGAGGACAGGGAGGCGCGCTTCAGCCCGGCGATGGAATAGGTCGGATCGAGCGACACCGGGCAATGCTCCGCGCAGGACTGATGCGTATGGCAGTTGTGGCAGCCGGACGAGACGGAAACCGCGGCAAGCACGCCCGCCCGGTCGCCGTCGCGCACGTCGTTCCACGCCGCCCACGCCCGGTTGAGCGCGGCCGGGCCCAGATAGTCCGGCCGCCAGCCGACCACGTCGCAGGCGGAATAGCAGACCCCGCAGTTGATGCACTCGATGGCGGCGCTGGCCTCGGCGCGTTCCTTCATGTCCGGCTGCACCATGGCCAGCTTGTCGCGCGGCCCCTCGCCCGGCACGAAACGTCCGCGCGCGGCCTGCCACTTCTCGAAGAAGGGCGTCATGTCGGTGACGAGGTCGCGGATCACCGGCAGGTTCTTCAGCGGCTCGATGGTCAGCTTGCCGCCCCTGGCCACCCGCGACACATGGGTGCGACAGGTCCAGCGCGGCCGCCCGTTCACCGTCATGGCGCAGGAGCCGCATACGCCCACGCGGCAGGCGAAGCGGTAGGCCAGCGCCGGATCGGCATTGCGCTGGATCCACGTCACCACGTCCAGCACGGTCTGGTTGGCCTGCGAGGGCACCTGGAAAGTCTCGAAAGCGCCCTCGGCGCCGCCGCGCCAGATATTCACTTCCAGGGTGTTCGTCTCCGTACCGCTCATGACGCCGCGCGCTCCCGGTCGCTCATCGTAATCTCCAGCTTCACAACGTCGCCCCTGTAGTTGACCACGCCAACATAGACGGCGCGGCCGTCCATGCCCTTCACCACCCGCCGCATGATCCCGATCGGCGAGCCGATGGCCACGCCGAGCCGCTCCGCCACCTCGCGGTCCGCGGTGCCGATGGTCAGCGTCTGCCGGATCGATTCGATGCGAAACCCGGGCAGCTTCTCCAGCACCGGAATGATCGTCTGCCGGTCGAATTTCTCCGGGGCCCGGCTGTACAGGCTCTTGTCGAGATGCATGTCCACCACCGCATAGGGCAGCGCGCCCTTGCCGTGCAGCCGGCGCATGTGCCGGTAGGCCGCCGCCGGTTTGCCGTCCCCCTCGTCCAGATGCGGCGCGCTGTCCAGCGCATCCACTTCGATGAGGCGCACCCAGGTGCCTTCGAGGCTGTGAACAAGCTGGTCGCGGCTCGTCTGCAGGCTGCACCAGTCCGGACCGGCGCTCTCCGAGACAAAGGTGCCGCGCCCTTGCCGCCTCCAGATCAGTCCCTCCCGCTCCAGCAGGCCGAGCGCCTGGCGCAGCGTCACCCGCGCGACGCCGAAATCCTTCTCCAGCTCGCCCAAAATGGGTATCTGGGCCCCCGCCTGCCATTGGCCCGAGCGGATACGCTGGCGCATCACGCTCGCCACCTGGGCATAGAGGGTGCCGTTGCGTTCGGAGTATCCGGGCCGCCGCTCGGCGGTGGCCACGCCGGGGCCGTCGCTGGCCATGCGTTTCCTGCCTTAGTTCTTATGTTACTGAAAATAGTATCTTTGAGCGCGATGCAATGCAAGCTCGCTGCGGGACGGGCTGCAAAATACAGGGAAAAGCGGACCTTCCGGGTCTAGCCGCGCGCTCCGGTCCGCGCCTCGGGAACCGGGAGTTCAGCGTCCCTCGCCGCATCCGCGCCGATTTCCGCGGCGGCCGCTTTCAGCAGCGGCACATGGGATTTCGCCTGTTCGATCGAAAGCCTGAGGGTGGGGCCATGCACCGCCAGCGTGGCGAAAAGGCGTCCCGATCCATCCGTCACTCCCACGGATACCGCGACCATGCCCTCGATGAATTCCTCGTTGTCTGTGCCGATGCCTGTCGCGGCGATGGTGTCGAGCGCGGCCTCCAGCTTGCTGCGCTCGGTGATCGTGTTTGGCGTCCGCCGTTCCAGTTCGAGCCGGTCGAGCAGGCTCGAACGCTGCACCTGGGGCAGCGAGGAGAGGTAGAGCTTGCCGCCGGCGGTGCAATGCAGCGGCACCCGCGTGCTGATGGGAAGCTGCACCTTCAGCGGCCACTCCGTCTCCACACGATCCCAGTAGGCCATATAAAGGCCGTCGGGCACGGCGAGATTGCAGGTTTCCCCCACCTGGCGCGCCACGGATTCCAGGACCGCGTGCCGCGCATTGCGCGCCGCCGAACTGGAAAGCACCGCCTGCGAAAGTTCCTTGAGCCTGTGGCCGGGCTCCAAGCCCTTGCCGCTCAGCTCCGGCCGCAGATAGCCCTGCTCGCACAATAGGGCGCATATCCGATGCACGGTCGCCTTGGGCAACTCGCAGATGTCCACGAGGTCAGCGATGCGCAGGGGGCGGTTCGCCCGCGCGACCGCCTCCAGGATGCTCATCGCCCTGATCGACCGTGAATGCGTGCTCATGCTCCATCCTCCACGGATGGTGACAGTCCCGTATGTTATCTGAGCTGGTAGACGCCTGCGCCCTGGTTGACGAGGAGGATAGTGGACAGTTCGGGGACGAGGGCGACGACGAGCCAGACGAGAAGCAGTGCGATCAGGTAGGGCATGACGTATTTCAGCAGCCGGAAATACGGGATGCCGGTGATGCCGCTGGCCACGTAGAGGTTGAGGCCGTAGGGTGGCGTGATGAAGCCGATGGCGTCGCCGATCAGGAAGATGACGGCGAAGTGGATCGGG
>JBFWSL010000201.1:0-6937 GCA_050248375.1 Hyphomicrobiales bacterium
TCATCGGCCTGGCGGCGGGCCTCATCAGCTTCATCCCCTATATCGGACCCATCGTGGGCTTCGTCCTGGGCGGCGCCGTCGCGCTCGTGCAGTTCTGGCCCGACTGGATACCCATAGCCGCCGTCATCGGCGTCTTCTTCCTCGGCCAGTTCCTGGAGGGCAATGTCCTCTCGCCCAAGATCGTCGGCGACAGGGTCCGGCTGCATCCGGTGTGGCTGATGTTCGCCCTGTTCGTGTTCGGTTATCTGTTCGGCTTCGTGGGTATGCTCATCGCCGTCCCCGTCGCCGCCGTGATCGGCGTGCTTGTGCGCTTCGCCCTGAAGACGTATCACGGCAGCAGGCTGTACGACGACCGCCCGCCGGCGAAGCCCTGAACCGGTCCGTCGCCGGCCGCGTTGAGTACCGGAGTTGCTTGCCTATGAGTGAGCAGTTGGCCTTCGACCTCCCGTTCCGTCCCGCCCTGGGCGCGGAGGATTTCCTCGTCAGCGACTGCAATGCCGCCGCCGTCAGGCTGGTGGACCACTGGCCGCACTGGTCCTCTCCGGTGCACGTGATCTCGGGCCCGGCCGGCTCCGGCAAGTCGCATCTCGCCAATGTGTGGCGCCTGAAGTCGGGCGGCGCGGCCGTGACGGCGCCGGAACTGGAGGCGCTGCTCCAGAACCGGCCGCTGCCCTTCAGGGCGGCCGTACTGGAGGATGCGGACCGCGCAGGTTTCGACGAGAAAGCCCTGTTCCACTTCCTCAACCTGTCGCGCGAGGAAGGCTTCAGCGTGCTTCTGACCGCCCGCACCCCGCCGGCGCGCATGCGGATCGGCCTGCCTGACCTGGCGTCGCGCCTGCGCTCCTTCCCCGTGGCGGCCATCGGCACGCCGGACGACGCGCTTCTGCGGGCGGTGCTGGTGAAGCATTTCGCCGACCGCCAGGTGGATGTGGATCCCCAGGTCGTCGGCTACCTGACCGCCCGCATGGAACGGTCCATGAGTGCCGTCGCCACTCTGGTTTCCAGGCTCGACCGGGAAGCCCTGGGGCGCGGGGGACGCATTACCCGCCGCCTGGCCGCCGACGTGCTCGGAAATGGCGGGCCGCAGCAGCAGGACGAGGAATAACTGGCCGAATTCCGCCAGTTTATGGCTGCCGATCCTTCAGCCTCTGTTTACGGCAAAACCCTCGCGCCATTGATTATGTAGGCCACCTTCGTCATACCAGTCTCACAGGCTGGACGCAGAATGCCTGTATGGATGTACAGGGAACGGGCGGACCGCTGCCGGGCGACGCGGCATGGCGTCTCTTCTGGCGCTGGTGGACCCCCGAGGCAGGAACGATGAACGCAGACGCAGCCTATGCGCGCCCGGAGGCCGACGCCCCCGAGACACCGCCGGCCATCCCGGCGGGTTCGCCGCTGCGCTTCTTCAACCGCGAGCTGTCCTGGCTGCAATTCAACCAGCGGGTGCTGGAGGAGTCGGGCAATCCGCGCCATCCGCTGCTGGAGCGCCTGCGCTTCCTGTCCATTTCCGCCAGCAATCTCGACGAGTTCTACATGGTCCGCGTGGCGGGCCTGCGCGGCCAGGTGCGCGCCGGCATCGAGACGCCGAGCCAGGACGGACTGACCCCGGCCGAGCAGCTCGAGCGCATCGGCGCCTTCGTCGCCGAACTCGCCGACGAGCAGCAGGAGCGCTGGGTGGCGCTCGACCGCGAGCTCACCGCCGCCGGCATCCACGTGGTCGGCACGTCGGAACTGTCACAGGGCGAGCTGGACTGGCTGGAGGATATCTTTCTCAAGCACATCTTCCCGGTCCTCACGCCCATCGCCGTCGATCCGGCGCATCCGTTTCCGTTCATCCCGACCGGCGGCCTGACGCTCGGCCTCGACCTCTACCGGCAGCGCGACGACCGCTCCATGTTCGCGCTGCTGCCGATCCCCTCGCAGCTCGACCGCTTCATGCGGCTGCCCGCGGACCTCTCGTCCGGCGGCGGGCCGGGCCGTGTGCGCTTCATCAAGCTTGAGACGGTGGTCGGCCATTTCGTCTACATGCTGTTCAACGGCTTCGAGACCCGCAGCCAGGGCCTGTTCCGCGTCGTGCGCGACAGCGAGGTGGAAATCCAGGAGGAAGCGGAGGACCTTACCCGGCTGTTCGAATCCGCGCTCAAGCGCCGCCGCCGCGGCTCCGTCATCCGGCTCGAAATCGAGGCGTCGATGCCCGAGGGCCTGCAGAAATTCGTGTCCGAGGAACTGGAGGTCGGCGATCGCGAGGTGTCGATCCGCAAGGGTCTCATCGGCCTGGCCGACACCGCCCAGCTCATCGTGGCCGACCGGCCGGACCTGCGCTTCGAGCCCTTCAACAGCCGCTTTCCGGAGCGCATCCGCGACAGCGGTGGCGATTGCTTCGCCGCCATCCGGCAGAAGGACCTGGTGGTGCACCACCCCTACGAATCCTTCGACGTGGTTCTCCAGTTCCTGAAGCAGGCCGCCGCCGACCCGGACGTGGTCGCCATCAAGTGGACGCTGTACCGCACGTCCAAGGGTTCGCCCATCATCCAGGCGCTGAAGGAAGCGGCCGAGGCCGGCAAGTCCGTCACCGCCGTCGTGGAACTCAAGGCGCGCTTCGACGAGGAAGCCAACATCAAATGGGCCCGCGACCTGGAAAGCGCGGGCGTCCATGTCGTGTTCGGATTCCTGGAATTGAAGACCCACGCCAAACTGAGCCAGATCGTGCGCAGGGAAGGAGGGGAGTTGAAGAGCTACTGCCATATCGGCACCGGCAACTACCACCCGGTCACCGCGCGGCTCTACACGGACCTGTCCTTCTTCACCGCCGACCCGACCATAGCCCGCGACGTCACCCGGGTGTTCAACTTCGTGACCGGCTACGCCGAACCGGCCGACCTGGAGGTCATGGCCGCGTCGCCCTTCGGCCTGCGCGCCCGCGTCCTCGACCATATCCACGAGGAAATGTACCACGCCCGGTCCGGCCGCCCGGCCGCTATCTGGATGAAGATGAACTCGCTGGTCGATCCCGAGATCATCGACGCGCTCTACGAGGCGAGCGGCGCCGGCGTGCAGATCGACCTGGTCGTGCGCGGCATCTGCTGCCTGCGCCCCGGCCTGCCCGGCCTGTCGGAGAACATCCGCGTCAAGAGCATCATCGGCCGCTTCCTCGAGCACGCGCGCATCTACTGTTTTGGCTCGGGCCATGGGCTTCCACATCCCAAGGCTTCGGTCTATATCAGTTCCGCGGACATGATGCCGCGCAACCTGGACCGGCGCGTCGAGGCCATGACCCCGATCATGAACCCGACCGTGCACGAGCAGATCCTGGACCAGATCATGGTTGCGAATCTGAAGGACAACCTGCAGAGCTGGCGAATTCTCAGTGACGGCACGTCCCGGCACGTGCGTCCCGCGGAGGGGGAGGAACCCTTCAGCGCCCAGGAGTATTTCATGACCAATCCGAGTCTTTCCGGACGCGGAGAAGCCCTGAAGGAAAGCGTGCCGCGGCGCTTCTCGCGGTAGGCGGGAGATCGGCAACTGCTGAAGCCATCGATCAGGAGGCTTATCGACGGACAGACCGAGGCGCCTGTCGCGGTCGTCGATATCGGCTCCAACTCCGTCCGCCTCGTCGTCTACGAGGGCATGCGGCGCAGCCTCGTGCCCCTGTTCAACGAGAAGGTGCTGTGCGGTCTCGGCCGCTCCCTCGCCACCAGGGGCCGGCTGGACGAAGACGCGGTCGCGCGGGCGCTGGAGGCGCTGACCCGTTTCCGCGCGCTCTCCGACCAGATCGGGGCCGGGCGGCTCCATGTCGTCGCCACCGCCGCCGCCCGCGAAGCCTCCAACGGGGCTGAATTCATCGCCCGCGCCGAGGCGGTATGCCGTGTGCCCATCTCCGTGCTGTCCGGCGAGAGCGAGGCCGAACTGGCCGCGGCGGGCATCATGGCCGGCTTCCACCGGCCCGACGGGCTGGCGGGCGATCTCGGCGGCGGCAGCCTCGAGGTCATCGACATCAGGGACGGCGAGCGCCAGGGAGGCGTGACGCTGCCGCTTGGCGGCCTGCGGCTGATCGATTCCTCCGGCGGCAGCCTCAAGAAGGCGGCCAGAATGGTGGATGAGGCCCTGGACGGCGTGGACCTGCTCAAAGGTGGCGCCGGACGTACCTTCTACGCCATCGGCGGCACCTGGCGCGCGGTCGCCCGGCTGCACATGAGCCGCCGCGACTATCCGCTCAACGTCATGCACGGCTACCGCCTGTCCGCCGCCGAGGCGATCAGCTTCGCCCATCTGCTCGACCACCTGTCGCCTTCCTCCATGGCCGGTGTCCGCGCCATCGCCAAGGCCCGCCGCGAGACGGTGCCCTACGGCGCGCTGGTGCTGGAGCGCCTCCTCAGGCGCACGAAGTCGTCGGAGGTGGTCGTCTCCGTCTATGGCCTGCGCGAGGGCCTGATCTATTCCATGCTGTCGCAGGCCGAGCGGGCGAAGGACCCGCTGCTGTCGGCCTGCGAGGAACTGGCCCGCATGCGTTCGCGCTCCCTCGACCACGCGCGCGAACTGTGCCGCTGGACCGACGCCCTGTTCCAGGGTCCGGGGCCGCACGAGACCCCGGCCCAGCGCCGCCTGCGCCATGCCGCCTGCCTGGTTTCCGACATCGGCTGGCGCGCCCATCCGGACTATCGCGGCGAGCAGAGCCTCAACATCATCGCCCATGCCGACTTCGCCGGCATCGACCATCCCGGCCGCGCCTTCCTGGCGCTCGCCATCTTCTTCCGCCATGAGGGCCTGGTGAAGGAGGAACTGTCGCCGCGCATCAGCGAACTGGCGGACGAAACCCTGTTCAAGCGCGCCCGCATCGTGGGCACCGCCGTGCGTGCCGCCCATATGCTCGCCGCCGGCATGCCGGGGGTCATCGACAAGGTCCAGCCCTTTTACGAGGGTGGCAGGCTGGTGCTGCCGCTGATGGGAAAATACGCGGACCTCTATGGCGAAAGGCTCGACCGCCGCTTCGCCTCGCTCGCCCGCGAGCTTGGCATGGGTTACGAGATCCGCCGCGCGGGAGAGAACAGCGGTGGCGGCGCCTACGCGTCTTCCGGACGCGACCGCGCCACCGCCTGATAGGCGCCGGCCTCGACGGTCATTCCGGCCGTCCGCGCGCTTTCGGACGCGCCCTTGGGATCGGGCACCGTGGTCACCTGTCCGTCGCGGATGGCCAGCGCCAGTTCGCCCCGCTTCAGCCTCAGCGCGTCATCGCCGAACAGCTTGCGCCGCCAGCCCTTGAGGGCCGGGACGTCCGCCTCCTTCTCGCGCACGATCCGCTCCAGGTCGTCGCCGGTGGCCAGCAGCTTGGGCGCGACCCCGTGCCTCGCCGCGGCCGATTTCAGCAGCACCCGTAGCAGGTCGAGGATCGCCGTCTCCGAACTGTTCAGCGGCTCCAGCCGCTCGAAGCGCGGGACGGTGGACATGTCGCGCTTCAGGCCTCGCGCCACCGCCTCCAGCACCGCCCGTCCGCGCGAGGAGCGCGAGAAGCCCCTGTGCAGCGAGCGCAGCGAATCCAGCTCCGCTTCGCTTTCCGGCGCCTGCTGGGCGATGTCCTGGATGGCCTCGTCCTTGAGGACGCGGCGGCGCGGCACGTCCTGCTCCTGCGCCTCGCGCTCGCGCCAGTCGGCCAGCTCCATCATGATGGCGAAGGCCTTTCGCGACTTGCCCCGTATCTTCAGCCGCTGCCATGCCAGCTCGGGATGCTGCTCGTAGGTGGCGGTGTCGGTCAGCACGGCCATTTCCTCGTCCAGCCACCGGGCGCGGCCCGACTGCGCCAGTTGCCGCTGCAGCAGCGGGAACAGGTCGCGCAGATAGGTCACGTCGCCGAGCGCGTAGTGGAGTTGCTTGTCGGACAGGGGGCGGCGGCTCCAGTCGGTGAATCGGGAGGTCTTGTCCAGGTCGCGCTTCAGCAGCTTCTTCACCAGCATGCCGTAGCTGACCGATTCCCCGAATCCGCACACCATGGCCGCGATCTGGCTGTCGAACAGGGGATGCGGGATCACGCCGGCCATGTGGTGGACGATTTCCACGTCCTGCCGGGCCGCGTGGAACACCTTCAGCACGCGCTCGTTGGCCATCAGGTCGAAGAAGGGTTTCAGGTCCAGCCCCGGGGCCATGGCGTCCACCAGGGCCTCGTCGCCGCCGCCCGCCATCTGGATCAGGCACAGCTTGGGCCAGAACGTGGTTTCCCGCATGAATTCCGTGTCCACCGCCACGAAATCGCAGGTAGCCAGACGGCCGCACAGTGCGGCCAACTCGGTACTTTCGGTCACGACTTTCATTGCCGCTCCTATAGCGCAAGCCGGGCCTGCTTGTCGCCGGTTGCCGTCGCCCGGGACACGATTTTGCACATTGAGGGGCGATGTGGCCGAAAACTCCGGAATTTCTGCGGTTTCCGGCGCGTTTCGCGCTTGGCACGCCACGGTTCCCGGGAGGGAACGGACCCGCCCGGCATGCGTTTGCCGGGCAGGAGGAGGTTCCGATCGTGCCCAGCCGAACCAGACCCGCCGCACGGCCGCGCCGCCCGCATGCGCCCGGCCGCCGTGGCCTTACCCGCACGGCCGCCAGCATCGCCGTGGTCGGCATCGCGGGCCTCGGCGCCATCTATTTCTTCTCATGGGCGCAACTCGTCATAATTCCGTTCGCGGTGGCGACGGTCACGGGCCTGACCCTCAGCCCGGTCGCCTTCCGGCTGGAGCGTCACATGCCTCCCGCCTTCTCCGCGCTCGTCCTGCTGCTTGCCATCTTCGCGCTGGCCGCCGGCCTCTTCGCCGCCCTTGCCATTCCGGCCCAGTACTGGTCGTCGCGCCTGCCAGAGGTGCAGTTCGCGCTGCGGGACCGGTTGTATTCGCTCCAGGGGCCCTTCGAGACCCTGAGCAAGATCGGCAAGACCGTCGAGGAGGCGAAGGAAGCC
>JBFWSL010000202.1:0-6878 GCA_050248375.1 Hyphomicrobiales bacterium
CAGCCTCATGGCGACACGCGCTCCAGCAGGCGCACGTCGGTCAGCTTCGACACCATGTCGCGGAAGGCGTCGCCGCGCGCCATGAAGTTCGGGAACTGGTCGAAGGAAGCGCAGGCCGGCGACAGCAGCACGACCGCTTCCTTCGCCCTGCTGCGCGACGCGTCCTCCGCGGCCTGCTTCACCGCGCGTTCGAGCGTTCCGCAAATCACGTGGTCCGCCCTGCCCTCCAGCGTGCGGGCGAAATCGTCCGCCGCCTTGCCGATGAGATAGGCCCGCCGGATCTTCGGGAAATACTCCGCCAGCGCCTCGATGCCGCCGGACTTCGCCAGCCCGCCGGCAATCCAGTAGATATCGTCGAAGCTGGACAGCGCATGCGCTGCGGCATCGGCGTTGGTGCCCTTGGAATCGTTGACGAAGAGCACATGGCCCATGCGGCCGACCTGCTCCATGCGGTGCTCCAGCCCCGGGAAGCTGCGCAGCCCTTTCGCGATTGTCTCTGGCGCGAGCCCCAGCGCGCGGGTCAGGGCATAGGCGGCGGCGGCGTTCTGCGCGTTGTGTTCGCCGCGCAGCGACCCGATGCCTTCCAGCGAAATCCGTGCCGCCTCCCTGCCCTCGCGCATCTCGATCAGCTCGCCCCCCGAGGCCCGCACGCCCTCCTCCATGCCTTGCCGCGTGGAAATGCGGTCGATGACGAACGGGCCCTTGAGCGCGTCGGCGATAGCCCGGCAACGCACGTCGTCGATGCTGACGACGGCGCGATCGCCTGCCTCCAGCGCGGAGAAAATGCGCGCCTTCACCGCGGCGTAGTTTTCCAGCGTGCCATGGCGGTCGAGATGATCGGGCGTGATGTTGAGCAGCGCCGCCGCGTCCGCCTTCAGGCCGGGCGTCAGGTCGATCTGGTAGGAGGAGAACTCGATCACATAGACCCGCCCGTCCTCGAACGGCTCCAGGTCGAGGATGGCGCGGCCGATATTGCCGCCGAGCGACACCGGCAGGCCCGCCGCCGCGCACAGGTGCGAGACCAGCGCCGTTGTGGTGGACTTGCCGTTGGTGCCGGTGATCGCCACCACCCGCGCCTTCGATCCGGTCTTCGCTCTCTCGCGGAAGAACAGCTCCGTGTCGCCGATGATCTCCACCCCCGCCGCCTTCGCCTTCTCCACGGTCCAGTGCGGCTCGGGATGGGTGAGCGGCACGCCCGGCGCGAGCACCAGCGCGGCGAAATCCTTCCAGTTCGCCTTCCGCAGGTCGGTCAGGGTCAGGCCCGCGGCGGCGGCCTTGCCGCGCGAGGCCTCCGAGTCGTCCCAGGCGGCCACCATGGCGCCACCGGCCTCCAGCGCCAGGGCGGAGGCGATGCCGCTCATGCCGAGCCCGAACAGGGCGACCGTGCGCCCGGCGAAGACTGTGACGGGAATCATGGCCCGGATACTAACTCAAATTCGCCCGGAAAACCGGGCATTGGGCATGCAGACTAGCGCAGTTTCAGGGTGGACAGGGAGGCCAGCGCCAGCACCACCGAGATGATCCAGAAGCGGATGACGATGGTCTGCTCCTTCCAGCCCTTCTGTTCGAAATGATGATGCAGCGGCGCCATGCGGAAAATGCGCTTCCCGGTGAGCTTGAAGGAGGCGACCTGCATGATCACGGAAGCCGTCTCCAGCACGAACAGGCCGCCCGCGATAGGCAGCACCAGCTCATGCTTGGAGGCCACGGCGATGGTGCCGAGCGCCCCGCCCAGCGCCAGCGAGCCCGTGTCGCCCATGAAGATCATGGCCGGCGGCGCGTTGAACCACAGGAAGCCGAGGCCCGCCCCGATCAGCGCCCCGCAGATGATGGCGAGCTCGCCCGAACCGGCCACGAAATGGATCTGAAGATAGTCGGCGAAGATCTTGTTTCCGCTCAGATAGGCGATGATGCCGAAGGTTCCCGCCACGAACATCACCGGCACGATGGCGAGGCCGTCGAGACCGTCGGTCAGGTTCACCGCGTTGCCCGCTCCGACGATAACGAGCACCCCGAGCAGGATGAAGAACGGTCCCAGGTCGAACACCAGGGTCTTGAAGAAGGGGAAGGTGAGCGAGGTGGAGAAGGGCTGCGTGCCGAGCTTCATGATCACATAGACCGCGATGGCCGCCGCGACGATCTCCAGGGAGAAGCGGATACGTCCGGGAAAGCCCGCCGAGGACCGCCGCTTCACCTTGAGATAGTCGTCGTAGAAGCCGATGGCGCCATAGGTCAGCATCAGCAGCAGCACCACCCAGACATAGGCGTTGGACAGGTTGCCCCAGATCAGCACCGAGACGGTGACGCCCATGAGGATCATCAGTCCGCCCATGGTGGGGGTGCCCTGCTTGCCCACGATGTGGGAAACCGGACCGTCGTCCCGGATCGGCTGGCCCCGCCCCTGCTTGATCTTCAGCGACTTGATCAGGGCCGGCCCGAACAGAAATACGAGCAGAAGCGCCGTCACCGTCGCCGCGCCGCTGCGGAACGTGATGTAGCGAAACACGTTAAACAACTGGAATTGCTCGGAATATTCCGCGAGCCAGATGAGCATCCCTGTCCTCCCCGGAAACGGTCAGCCGGCGCCTGAAAGCCGGTCCCTGAGGGCCTCGACAATCGGCCCCATGCGGCTGCCGAGCGAACCTTTTATCATCACCACGTCTCCCGGCCTGACTTCGGCCAGCACCCGTGGCTGCAGCAGTTCCGCGGTCTGTTCCCAGCCCCCCCTGCGCCCGGCCGGAATGGCTTCGAAAAGGGCGTGCATCCTGGGCCCGCAGGCAAAGACAACATCTGCTCCGCTCGCGTCAACCGCGTCGGCGAGGCCCCGGTGCAATTCCTCGCTGCTGTGTCCCAGTTCCAACATGTCCCCGAGCACGGCGATCCGCCTCATTCCAGGCCGCATGGCGATGGCGCCAAGCGAGGCCAGGGCGGCCCGCATGGAGGCCGGGTTGGCGTTGTAGCTCTCGTCGATGACCACGACCCGGCCGCCGTTGACGTCGAACTGGCTGCGCGCGCCCCGCCCTTGAGGCGCGTGGCAGTCCGCCAGCGCCTTCGCCGCGGCGTCCGTATCCGCGCCGGCCAGCGACACCGCCGCCAGGACCGCCAGCGAGTTCATGGCCAAGTGGCGGCCGGACGCGCCCAGCCGGTAGCGCAGCCTCCTGCCCAGGATGTCCGCCTCGATGTCGGAGCCTTCCGCCAGTGCCGTCAGCGACAGCAGCCTCGCGTCCGCGCCATCCGACGATCCGAAGGACACGACGCGGGCAGCAGTGGCCTCCGCCTTCTGCTTCAGACGCGCGAAATGCGGGTTGTCTATGTTCAGGACCGCCGCGCCGCCCGGCTCGAGCCCGAGGAAGATTTCCGCCTTGGCGTCGGCGATCTCCTCCACCGAGGCGAAGAACTCCAGGTGTACCGGCTCCACCGTGGTGACGATGGCCACATGCGGCCGCGCCAGCCTGGTCAGCGGCGTGATCTCGCCGGCATGGTTCATGCCGATCTCGACGACGCCGAACCGGGTCTCGCGCGGCATGTTGGCCAGTGTCAACGGCACGCCCCAGTGATTGTTGTAGGATTTGATGGAGGCATGCACGCTTCCCCCGGGAGCCAGCGCCAGCCGCAGCGCCTCCTTCGTGCCGGTCTTGCCGACGCTGCCGGTGACCGCGATCACCTTCGCTTCGGTTCGGGCCCGCGCCGCCGCGCCGAGCCTGTTCAACGCCTCGAGCGTTTCCGGCACCCGGACCAGCGGCCCCTCCGCCCCGACCTCGGCGTCCGTGGCGACCAGCGCGGCGGCCGCGCCGCCGCCGAAGGCCTTGGCTACATAGCGATGGCCGTCCTGGTTGTCGCCGCGGATGGCGACGAACAGCGCTCCGCTCTCCACCGTGCGGCTGTCGATGGAAACGCTGCCCATGTCCGGCGCGCCCTCGCCTTCGGGCTCGCCCCCAGTAGCCGCGAGCACCTCGGCGAATGTCCACAGCAGCCCCCTCATGCCGCCCGCCCCTTGCCCAGCGCCTCGCGCACCGCCTCATGGTCGCTGAAGGGGATGGTCCGCCCGCCGATGGTCTGGCCGGTCTCGTGGCCCTTGCCCGCCACCAGCAGCACGTCACCGGACTTGAGCCCCTTCACCGCATGGGCGATGGCCTCGCGCCGGTCGCCGATCTCCGTCGCCTCCGGACAGGCCGCGAGTATCTCCGAACGGATGGTGGCCGGGTCCTCGCCGCGCGGATTGTCGTCGGTGACATAGACGGCGTCCGCCTTGTCCCTCGCCACCTTGCCCATCTGCGGGCGCTTGCCCCTGTCGCGGTCGCCGCCGCAGCCGAACACCACCACCAGCCGCCCGCCCGCATAGGGCCTGAGCGCGCCGAGCGCGTTGTCGAGCGCGTCGGGCGTATGCGCGTAGTCAACGAACACCGGCGCGCCCGACCGGTCGCCGACCATCTCCAGCCGTCCCGTCGCGCCCTTGAGCCCCGGGAGTTGCGCCAGCACCGCCGCCGTGTCGCAGCCGGACGCCATGGCGAGCCCTGCCGCAAGCAGCGCGTTGGACGCCTGGAAGCCGCCCACCAGCGGCAGCAGCAGGCTCTCCCGCCCACCGCTCCAGGAAACAGCGAGTCTCTGGGCGAAGCCGTCGCGCGCCACCTTGTCGAGCGTGAGCGCCTCGCCCTTGGGGCCAACGGTCAGAAGTTTCAGTTTGCGCTCGCGCGCCACCGCCGCCACGTCGCGGCCGCCGGGCGCGTCCGGGTCCACCACGGCCGCGCCGCCTTCCGGCAGCAGCTCGCGGAACAGCCGCAGCTTCTGCGCCAAGTAGTCCTCGAAGGTGGGATGATAGTCGAGATGGTCGCGGGAGATGTTGGTGAAGCCCGCCGCGGTGAGCGCGATGCCGTCGAGCCGGCGCTGCTGCAGCCCGTGGCTCGAGGCTTCCATGGCGAAATGGGTGACGCCCTCGCGCGCCAGCGTCCGCAGTTCGCTGTGCAGGGTCACGGGATCGGGCGTGGTGTGCCTGAGGGGATGTTCGCCCTTGGGCGACCACAGACCGGTCGTGCCGAGGCTCGCCGCGGCCAGCCCGAGCCCGCTCCATATCTGCCGCACGAAGGAGGCGACCGAGGTCTTGCCGTTGGTGCCCGTGACGGCGATCGCGGTGCCCGGCTGCGGCGCGTAGTAGCGCGCGGCCATCAGCGCCAGTGCCCGGCGGGGATCATCCGCCTCGACGACCGGAACGCCTTCCGGCAGGTCGCCGGCGCGCCCCGTCGGCGCCAGAATGACGGCCGCGCCCGCCGCCGCCGCGCCCCTGGCGAAGGCGGCGCCGTCCAGCTTCGTGCCCGGCAGCGCGGCGAACAGATAGCCCGGGCGCACCTCGCGGCTGTCGGCGGTCAGGCCCGAAATGTCGATATTTCCCGCGCCCGCGGGGATCGCGTAACCAGGTCCGGCAAGGTCTGACAATTTCATCGGCGAACCGGGGCGTCCGCGCCGGCGGAATGCGGGCGGTGGCCCGTTTAATAGGAAGCGGTGACAGGTTCGTCAAACACGGTCTTGCGGCGGTTTTCCGGCAAAACGCCGAGCAGCGGCGCGGAACGTTCGATGATCCGCCGCACGGTCGGCGCGGCGTTCAGGCCCGCCGTCGCCTCGCCCCCCGTCTCCTCGACCGCCTGCGGCTCGTCCAGCATGACGAACACCACGTATTCCGGCGCGTCCACCGGGAAGGTGGCGAGGAAGGAATTGAGCCGGGCGCTTTTCGAATAGCGTCCGTTGACGACCTTTTCCGCCGTACCGGTCTTGCCGCCCACCCGGTAGCCTTCCGCCTCCGCCCTGCGGCCCGAACCGTTGGTCACGTTCAGCCGCATCAGGTAGCGGACCTGGTCGCTGGTGCGCTGGCTGACGACCCGCTCCGCGCGCAGCCGGGCTTCCCCGCGCGAACGCTTCAGGAAGGTCGGCTCCACCATGAAGCCGCCGTTGACCAGGGCGGCCGCGGCGGCCGTGAACTGCAGCGGAGTCACCGAGACGCCATGTCCGAAGGCCGTGGTCATGGAGTTCAGGCTGCGCCAGTTCTGCGGCACGATGGGCGAAGCGGTCTCGCCGATCTCGGTTCGGATCGGCTTGAGCAGACCCATGCGCGCCAGAAACGCCTTGTGGCGCTCCGCGCCCATGTCCATGGCCATCTTCGCCGAGCCGATGTTGGAGGAATAGATGAACACTTCCGGCACCGTCAGCACACGCTTCTTGGCGTGAAAGTCGTTGATGGTGAAGGACGACACCTGGATCGGCTGCGTCGCGTCATAGGTCTTGTCCAGCGTCGCGGCGCCGCTGTCGAGGGCACCGGCCACGGTAAGCACCTTGAACACGGAGCCGAGTTCGTAGACGCCGGACGTCATCCGGTTCATCCGGTTCTTGTCGATGGCCTGCTCGCGCCGGTTCGGGTCGTAGTCCGGCAGCGAGGCGATACCCAGCACCTCGCCCGAATGCACGTCCATGACCACGCCGGCCGCGGCCTTCGCCCTGTAGCGGCGCATGGCGTCTTCCAGCTCGCTGCGCAGCGCGTATTGCACGCCAATGTCCAGCGAGAGCACCACCTGCCCCGCCAGGTCGCCCTTGCCGTCGCCCACCTTCAGCGACAGCGGCGACCTGTCGATCCAGGTCTCGATGCCGGCCAGTCCGCGGTTGTCCACGTCCACGAAGCCGAGCACCTGGGAAGCCGTGTGACCGGCCGGGTAGACCCGGTGCGGCTCCTGCATGATGTCGAAGCCGGGCAGGCCGAGTTCATGCACCATCTCCTGCTGGCGCGGCGTCAGCTCGCGCGCCACCCACCCGAACTTGCCCTCGCCGCGCAAGCGCCGGCGCAGGCTCTGGCCGTCTATGTTGGGAAGCACTCCGGCAAGCTGCTCCACCGCGTC
>JBFWSL010000203.1:0-6857 GCA_050248375.1 Hyphomicrobiales bacterium
ACGCTTGGCACCCGCTTCATTGGTGTCCGCTTCGCGGTAGGCGGACACCTATCGCCCTCCGTTTGCCATCTCGCCAGTGTCGAGCCCGCCACCGGCCGGCGACAGGCGGTGCCCGCCGGAAGGATACCATAAAGGAGCGGGCGGTTCTTCCAGTCGCGAGCGGCGCTCTCGACGGTAGCGTCGGAGCGCTCACCGCCTCGCGCATCACCGTCGGCAAGGACGGCCTCGTGCCGCCGATGTAGATGGCGAAGGGCTCTTATGCCCCTTCGGTCTCCTGCACGTCTCCAAGCCGCCCGCGGCCGCGGCCGCCGTGCTGCACAACGACGTGCTGCCGTTCCATCACAGGCTGGGGCTGCCATGGGCGCCGTGCTCACCGACAATGGCCGGGAGTTCTGCGGCACGGAGCGCCACCCTTACGAGCTGCATCTGGCCCTCAACGACATCGAGCACAGGAAGACCAGGGTACGGACACCCAGGACCAACGGTTTCGTCGAGCGCTTCAACGGCACCGTGCTGGAGGAGTTCTTCCGGCCGGTCATGCATCAGAAGCTGTTCGCCAGCGTCGAGGCCCTGCAGGCCGATCTCGCTGCCTGGCTGCCCTACTACAACCACGAGCGGCCTCACCTCGGTTACCGCAACCAGGGCCGAAGGCCTTGGGAAGCCGTCGAACGCTTCGTCAGTAAGGAAGCTTAAGAGGACAGATGACGCGACGGGAAATCAGCCTTGGCTGAAGCCCACTCTCAAGAGCGACAGCAGCTTTGCTCCTCCCGGAAACGGGCCGATATCGAGACGGCAAGCGACGGGCTGCGTCGTCGCGATCGGCCGCGGTAATGCTCGAGACCTGGACTCTATGGACGGGCATCAGCCGAGCGCGAGATCTCCTGCGGCGCATCTTCCTGCAATGCTAGTTGTTGGTATTCACGAAGTTCCTGGGCGTCCATTGCGAAGCTGCGCGGCTGGTGCGCCTCGGCCTTGGTCACAATGTGGGAGCCGAGCTCGATCGTGGAGCCCAGGCCCGCATAGATATAGTGGTCGCCGAATTTCTGCTTCAGGATCGCGAAGGCCGCCTCGCCCGTGCAATGCACAGGCGCCAGCCACTCCACCTTGAAGTCGTCATGCAATGCGGTGGCGGTGGCGGTGATCTGCTCCGGCTTCGCCGCCAGGAGATGGGTGCCGCCGATGACGAGATGGACCTGCTTGCCGGTAACGGACTTCGCGGTCTCCACGATCTTCTCGATGGTCGGGTGACTGCATCCGACCACCAGCACGGTCCCGTCGGGAGTGTCGATCGCCAGCGAGATCTCCATGACGTCGAGGTCGACGCCCCAGGACCCCTTCAGCAGGATGAGACGGAAGCCAGGAGCCACCTCAGTGGTCTCGGATACCCAAGTGAACTTGCCCTGCGGCCAGGCACTGCCAAACCGCAGCTTTTCCGGCGGATTGCCGTCGAAATAGCGCATCTCGGGCGGCAGAGACTGATCTGGCTTCAGGAAGGTCCCCGGCAGCGCCGCCCCGAACACGCCAAAGTTCTCCTTGGGCGCGTAGATCGGCACGTCCGGATTCACCTTCAGCAGGTGATTGAGGCCGCTGGTATGATCGCCGTGCCGATGCGAGACGACGACAAAGTCCAGCTTGCTGAGGTCGATGCCCTTCGCCTTGACGTTGTGTTCAAGGATCTCGGCGCTGTTGCCCGTATCGAACAAGATGCGCTTTCCGCCATATTCGATGAATGCCGAGAAGCCCCAATCCTTCGTCATGGCGGACGGCTTGCCGAAGGCATCGTAGAGCACGGTAATCTGGCCTTGGGGCGTCTCGGCCCAAGCCGGTGTGACAGCCACCGCTGCCACACACCCAGCACCAAGCAGCATAGCCAAACCAAACAATGGGTTAGCGTATTCGCGACGCATCATTCCCTCCGTTCGGCGGAAAAGGCCCTAACGCCTGCATATCGACAAGCAGCTTCATAGAGGAGCACCGATGGTACGATGACGAATGCACATTTCAAACTACAATCTACATGAAGCAAACTATCCGGCGCTCGGCCGCGGCCAGCACCAAGACTCCGGCGTCGGAGGTCAGTCGACCGCCGTCGAAGGCGGCACGCACCTCTTCGTCCGCCACGGACGCCGGGAAGACGCTGAGCTCGTGCCGTTCCATGACGTGCTCCCGAGCAGCTCGGGATAGACTGCGGCCAAGGGGGCGATTGTGCCCGACCGGGGAGACGGGGGTGGACATCGCGGCTTGGCCGCGCGGGTTGGGCTTGGGACCGTACGAGACGGCGTTCCGGGACAACGACATCGACGCCGAGGTCGTGCCCGAGCTGGCCGAAGTGGAGCTCGAGAAGATCGGCGTGGCCTCGCTCGGACCCCGCAAGCGGCTGCTCAAGGCGATCGCAGCCCTGCGGACCGACGCCGCGCCCTTAATGCTGTTCTCCCTGCGGCTAGGTCGGTTGGCTCCGCCCTGCGCCGAGCCTAGGATGGCGGCATCGCCCGCGCTGTGATTCTTCTCACCCGACCGGGCCGGCCACTCCCGGCCGAGGTGGAGCACCGATGACCCCGCCCCTCGACATGGCCCTGCCCTACCCCTCGCGGCGCTCGCCCGTGCTGGCGTCCAACATGGTCGCGGCCTCGCAGCCGCTGGCGGCCCAGGCCGGGCTCGCCATGCTGGCCCGGGGCGGCAACGCGGTCGACGCCGCGATCGCCGCCGCCATGGCGCTGACCGTGGTCGAGCCCACCGGCTGCGGGCTGGGCTCGGACGCGTTCGCGATCCTGTGGGACGGTGCCGCCCTGCACGGGCTCAACGCCTCGGGCCGCTCGCCTGCCGGCTGGACGCCCGAGCGCTTCCGCGGCCGGGTGGCGATGCCCGAATTGGGCTGGGACAGCGTCACCGTGCCGGGTGCCGTCTCGGCCTGGGTCGAGCTGTCCCGCCGCTTCGGCCGCCTGCCGCTGCCGGTCCTGGCCGAGCCGGCGATCCGCTACGCCCGCCACGGCTTCCTGGTCTCGCCGCGGATCGCCGGCCTCTGGCACCTCGCCCCCGAGCGCTATGGCGCCCAGCCGGGCTTCGCCGCGGCGTTCCTGCCCGACGGCCGCGCGCCCGTGGCCGGCGAGCGGTTCCGCAACGAGGCGCAGGCCGAGAGCCTGGAGCTGATCGCCGCCACCGCCGGCGAGGCCTTCTACCGCGGCGTCCTGGCCGAGCGGCTGGCCGCCCACGCCGGGGCGCATGGCGGTGCGCTGAGCGAGGACGACCTCGCCACGCATCGGGCCGAATGGGTGGCACCGCTGGCGGTGCCGTTCGCCGGTACCGTGGTCCACGAGCTGCCGCCGAGCGGCCAGGGCATCGCCGCCCTGATGGCGCTCGGCATGCTGGCGGAGCTGGCCCGCGACCGCCCGGTCGACGATCCCGCCACCCTGCACCTCGCGATCGAGGCCACCAAGCTGGCGCTGGCCGACCTGCTGGAGCACGTGGCCGACCCCGAGCACATGCTTCATCCGCCAACCGCGCTCCTCGACCCCGCCTACCTCGCCCGCCGCGCCGCCCTGATCGACCGGCACCGCGCCCTCGACCCCGCCCACGGCGCTCCCCGCCCCGGCGGCACGGTCTACCTCGCCACGGCCGACGCGGACGGGATGATGGTCTCGTTCATCCAGTCCAACTATATGGGCTTCGGCTCGGGCGTGGTGGTGCCCGGCACCGGCATAGCACTCCAGAACCGCGGCGCCGGCTTCGTCCTGCGCCCCGGCCACGCCAACCGCGTCGGCCCGCGCAAGCGCCCGTTCCACACCATCATCCCGGGCTTCGCCACCGCCCCCGCCGGCGAGCCGCTCATGGCCTTCGGCGTCATGGGCGGCATGATGCAGGCCCAGGGCCACGTCCAGCTCGGCCTGCGCATCCTCGCCCACGGCCAGAACCCCCAGGCCGCGATCGACGCCCCGCGCTGGTGCGTCGGCGCCGGCCGGCGGGTCGCGGTCGAGCCGGCCCTGCCCGCGGCGACGCGCACGGCCCTCGCCGCCCTCGGCCACGAGATCACGGTCGAGGACCACCCGGCCTTCTCCATCTTCGGCGGTGCCCAGGCGATCCTGCGCGTCCCGGGCGGCTACGTCGCCGGCTCGGACCCGCGCAAGGACGGGCAGGCGGTGGGCTTCTGAGGACCGGATCGCGCCGACCCGCACGAGCGCCTGTCAACCTCTCGTTGGTGGCACTTGGTACGGTGAACCCCATGGCGCTGCTCCTCCTCCAGCCGCTGCTCGCCGGCGGCTAGCTGCCGGGCCTGCCGCGCCCCGCCGACGCCGGCTGCATCTCTGGTTCGGGGTCAGGCTCGTGGCGGCGGTGGTCGCCCACGTCCTGGGCAGCCCGCGGATCTGGTTCAGGAGGTCGCGCCGGATGCGGACCAGCCGCTCGCGCGCGGTCAGGAGCGCATCCCGATCGAGGCTCGCTTGGCTCTTGACGCGCACCGCCTTGAACCCTCGGCGGCAAGAGACCGCCGATCCATTCCCGAAGGGACGGCCGGCACAGCCGGCCGCGGGCCGGTCTGCGCGAGTAGCGCCAGCGCCGGGGCCTCGCTGGGGTAGGCCTTGTTGCACCGCTGCTTCAAGTCGCCGCGCGCCGCTCTCCAGCACAGCCCGCGCGAGGTCGGCCGCGCGTTGCCGCAGCATGGAGGCCAGGGCCGAGGTTCGCTGCGGACCGTGCTCGCCCAGCGCACCATACCGCTCGCGTCCAGGATGCAGATCTGGGTCTCTTGCTGCGACACGTCCAAGCCGGCTTGGCTCGCCATGGTCGCTCTCCCCACGCTATCACAGGCTGGAGAGCAACCACCTTAGGGCGAATGCGCCATGTCCACGAATTTCCCCCAATGCAGTATATTTGAGTGATCTGAGCTACATAAAGCATGGCATTTTATAGTATTTGACCCACCCGGTCACAATTATCAGCAGATCGAATCGCGCGAGGAGTCTGTTGCAGTTGGATATCTTGCTAGTGTGCGGTGTCCACGCCCAGTCCGAGTCCCCGAAGGATTGCCAGTTGTGGCACGATGGCGCATGGTAGTACTCGGCCGTCCAGGGCGGCCAGGCCAATGCGGGATCACGCCTGATTGCGTTGTCCCGTCCGATATCCGCGCGGTTGGGAGAGCACGGAACTGGGAGGTGTGACCATGCGATGCAGGTCCTTCGTCGCGGGCGCGACGCTCGCGCTGCTTGGCGGCGGCTTTGCCGCGGCAAACGAGCCGCTGTCGCCGGAGACGAAGTGCAACAACGGCAAGATTCACGCCAGTGCGGAGTATTACTCATGCCTGCTGCAAGTCGAGGCGCGAGACAATGCGAACCGACTGCTTAGAGCGAAGGCCAAGGCCATCGCCGCTTGTGACGCCGACTACAAGCGCAGCTTCAAGCGGGCGGAGAGATCGGCCGGGGTCCGCTGCTCTCCACCCGACCCCGAAGCGGCCCTGGAAATCATCAAGGCCCAGGCCGTGGCTGCAACGGGAACCTGCACCAACATCTCCGAGCCCTGCGAATCCCTGACCGCGCGGACGGAGGGCAGTCAGACGAGCGTCGCCTGCATCGTGAAGTCGACGGCCTGCGGTCTGGCCCTCGCCGACGTCATCGGTCAGGCCCAGGCGCAGTTCCCGAACTTCGTCATCGGCGATTCCAGCATTCTCTGGATCCAGGCTTGGGCGGCCTGGGGTGCTGGAGGCAATGGCTCGGAAAATAGCAGTGCGTTCGGCGTGGGGGGCTATGCGCAGACCATCACGACCGTGGCCGACTTCAAGTCGGCGCACAACAAGTCGACCCAGCTCTACTACTATTTGGGTGAGTCCGGCGGGCACCCCTCGGACTCCGGCGGTCAGGGCGCCTCTTCGACCATGGTCACGCTCGAGGACCTTACCGTCAATCCCACCCAGGACCCGCAGGTCGATCAGATCTATCTGGTGGCTGGTGGCGGTGGCGGTGGCGGTGGCGACAATGCCAGCAGCATCTGCATCGGCAGCGGGTCCAAGCCCGGAGGGGCTGGCGGCATCGCGATCGCAACGACCGCCGCCAGCGGCTCGGGCAACGGCCAAGCCGGGACAGGCGGCGGCCAGGGGGGCACCGAAGGGTCCGGCTCCGGCGGAGGATCGGGCGATGGCTTCGGCGGCCCAGGTGGTGAGAATGGAAGATCGTCGCTGGGTCGCACCGGCTGGTCCAATACCGGAACGACGGGCCTGACGTTCACGGCGGGGGAAGGCGGCAATGGCGGTGACGCTGATTGCTCCTGCGCGTCCGGTGGCGGTGGTGGCGGCGGCGGTTGGGGCGGCGGTGGCGGCGGCTCGCATGCCTGCGATGCCACCAGCGGTGCTGGCGGCGGCGGTGCCAGCTACGCGATTCGATCTACCCGCGCGGACAATTGCGCTCTGCAACCTTCAACTTCGACGACCCCGCCGCTCAACCCGATTTCACCGTTTGGTACCGGCCCGGCGCTGCAAATCACCATCAACCTGACACCCAACGTCTGCGGCTAGGTCTGCCCATGCGCCGTGCGGGGGCCTTTTTGCTCAAGCGCCTTTCGGCAGCCGGGGTTCGATACCAGCGGGGTTCGGGACCAGGTACCATAGGCGCTAAGTTAAGAGTGGTTGGCTATGTTCGAGTTGGCGGAGGCGCGTTCGTGGCGGCTCAGTCAGCAGCCGTTCGAGCCGGCGGCGCTTGTGTCATCCAGAAATTCGGGGAAATTCGGGGACACCCTACGCAATTAACCGTCACGCCGCATTGGACTGCACCCCGAGGCTGAGACACGTAAATCAGGGACAGCTCGGTTGCACTGACGCCATGGGCTGCTGCGCAGCAGCCCATGGCTGGCTGGTCTCGAACTCCACCGGCGAGCGGTAG
>JBFWSL010000204.1:0-6821 GCA_050248375.1 Hyphomicrobiales bacterium
GCGAGCAGTTGCATCACCTCGCCCGGCTCCATGCCCGCCGCCAGCAGCGTGAAGCCGCGCATGTCGGTGTTGAGGATCGCCGCGGTGCGCTTGACGCCCTCGCCCGCCGCGATCTGCCGCGCCGCGGATCTGCGTCGCCACGCTTTCGTCGAAGAAGCGGGAGAGATCGCGCGCCGCCGTGCTCTCCGCCACCGCCTCCACCAGCAGCCGCCGTGCCCGCCGCTGCACCAGCGCCAGCACGAGGGTCACCGTCAGGATGGTGATGATCTTGTCGAACTCCGCGCCCAGCAGGATGGAGTTGCTGGTGAGATACTCCACGTAGTTGCGCGTGATCATGGTGTCCTGCGGATCGTAGCGGACCACGTAGAACACCATCGCCAGCCAGCCGAGCGCCGAGGCGGCCCCCGCCGCCAGCACGAAGCGCGGCTGGAAGCGCAGCGCCCTGAGCGCGATGAAGATGAACACATAGAGCAGCGTGGGCGCCTTCAGCACGAAGGAGGCCGGCTGCTGATACTGGATATGGAAGCTGACGATCAGCGACATCAGCAGCACCACGTCCACCACGATGGACAGATACACCGCCCAGTCCGGCAGCCGGCCCTTCAGGGCCCACAGCAGGCCCATCAGGGTGAAGACGAAATAGCCGCCGAGCACATAGGGAACCGGCGAGAACGCGGTTCCCGCGTCCGTCTTGGGCGAGATGGCATAGAGCGTCCCGAACAGGATGACGATGGCGAGCTGGATGATCTTGATGAGCACTTCGCTGGCGTCGTCCTGCCGGACGATGGCCATGATCACGCGCTCCGGCAGGCTGCGCAGGCTTGCCCGCGCGCTCACGTCGCTGCGCAGCTCCGCCAGCAGTTCCCCTCGCCTGGTCACGGATCGCTCGTTCACCCTTGCACACCGGAAATCAACGGAAAAATCCCCGCCTCGCACGCTACCATGTTTAACGTCTTTTCACGTTGTTTCTCGTGGAATTAACCCACCCGCTTAAGCCTCTCGTAAGGCTGCATCTATAAGATTTTGCTGAAAATTGACGAGGTTCTGGCAGCCACAGACATGATTACGAACGACCCTGTCATCCGGTTGCAGCCGGCTGATGCAGAGACCGGCGCTTCGAATGCCGCCGACGTGTTCCCGCCGGCGGATGCCACGGAGCCCGCCGCTCCCGGGACGCCCGGGGAAATGCTGGCCATGGTCGACGACACCGTGGACACACTGCTGCGCCGTGGCGTCACCCCGGAGGATCTGGCGCCGCTGCGCCGCCTGCGCCGCGCCATCGCGCATATGGACACCGCCGCCCGCCATGCCGAGGCCGGTCATGAAGCGCCCGCCGCCGGCCCGCCGGCGAAAGACATGCGCAACGGACAGGGCACCGCCGGCAGCGACCTGCTGGCCCGCACGGGCGCCGTCATCGAACTTCTCATCCAGGGCGGCTACACCGCCGAGACCGCCGCGCAGGTGATCGCCCGCCAGATGCTGGCTTCGGGCATCCACATGCCGGAAGGCGGCGATGCCCGCGGCTGGAAGCGGCTGCTGCTGTGGCACAGCCGCCTGGTCCATTCGCGCAAGCGCGGGCCCGACTACGAGGAATATCTCCGCTTCAAGGCGGAACTGAACGCGATCCCTCCCGAGCAGCGCATCCAGGCCGCGCTCGCGGGCCGCTTGTGGGACAGGCGGCGCCTGCAGGAGTTTATCCGGCGTCCGGCATGACCGAAGGCCGCCGGTGTATGCCGGCGGCCTCCTTTTTCATGCCCTGCCGGACAGTCATGCCCGCTTCGCGGCCGTCATCGTCGTATGGCTGGTGATGAGGTTGCGATAGTCCGGGATGTGGTTCGAGAACAGCGTCCCCAGCCCTTCCACGTCGTTGCGCCAGTCGCGGTGCAGTTCGCAGGCGACGCCGAACCACGTCATCAGTTGCGCCCCCGCCGCGGACATACGGTCCCATGCCGAGTGGCGGGTAATGCCGTTGAAGGTGCCCGACGCGTCGGTGACAACGAACACCTCGTAACCCTCCTCGATCGCCGACAGCGCGGGAAACGCCACGCACACCTCGGTCACCACGCCGGCGATGATGAGCTGCTTCCTGCCCGTCGCCTTCACCGCCTTCACGAAGTCCTCGTTGTCCCAGGCATTGATCTGGCCCGGACGCGGGATATATGGCGCCTTGGGAAACATCTGCTTCAGCTCGGGCACCAGCGGACCGTTGGGGCCGTCCTCGAAGCTGGTGGTGAGGAGGGTCGGCAGCTTGAAGTAGGCGGCGAGGTCCGCGAGCGCGAGCACGTTGTTCTTGAACCGGTCGGGCTCGATGTCCCTGACCAGCGACAGCAGCCCCGTCTGATGATCCACCAGCAGTACCGCGGCGTTGTCCTTGTCGAGCCGGTTGTAGGTCCTGGTCATTGGCTTTCTCCCTGGGTTCCGGCGTCCCGCTCCGGGAGCCGCGTTGAAAAGGAAAGGCGGCCCGGGATCGCTCCCGGGCCGCCCTGGTCATGCGGTCTGGCTTTGACGGACGGAGCCGAACTTGCCGGCGCGGTAATCAAGCATCGCCTGCCTGATCTCGCCCATCGTGTTCATCACGAAGGGACCGTGCGCGACCACCGGCTCGTCGATCGGCTCGCCGGTCAGCACCAGCAGCCTGGTCTCGTTGTTGGCCTCGATGCTGACGCCGCCGCCTTCGCGTCCGAGCAGCACGAGCTGCCCGGCGCGGGCGATCTCCGCGCCGTTGACTTCCACGGTGCCGGAAAGCACCAGGACGGACAGCGTGTGGCCCTCGGGCACGTCGAGCGCAACCGTCCGGTCGCGTGTCAGCCGCACGTCCCACACGTTGAGTTCCGTGAAGGTGCGCGCCGGACCGCGCGCGCCGCCATAGCTTCCGGCGATCACGCGCAGGCTGCCCGCGCCTTGCGGCAGGTCCACCGCCGGAATGCTGGCGGCGGCGATCGACTGGTATCCGGGCTCCGCCGACTTGTCCTTGCTCGGCAGGTTGACCCAGAGCTGCACCATCTCGAAGTCGCCGCCCCGGGCCGCGAAGGCCTCGGAGTGGAACTCCTCGTGCTCGATGCCCGAGCCCGCCGTCATCCACTGCACGTCGCCGGGGCCGATCACCCCGCCCGCGCCGGTGGAATCCCTGTGCTCGACCTCGCCGTCATAGACGATGGTCACCGTCTCGAAGCCCTTGTGCGGATGGGCCCCGACGCCGCGGCGATGCCTGGTCGGCTTGAATTTCACCGGACCCGCATGATCGAGCATGATAAAGGGGCTCACATGCATGCCCTGGTCGTGGTGCGACAGCAGGGTGCGGACGGGAAAGCCGTCGCCAACCCAGTGATGCTGGGGCGAAGTGTAGACTCCAAGGATCTGTCTCATGACACACCGTCCTTTCTGGCCGGTCTGGTTCGGAGGTCCGGCCTTCGTTGTGGTGAAGATATGGGCGAGACAAAATCCTTTCCAGAGGCCAAATATTGACCATTTTGTCCTGTTTATAGGACAATCTGGCCATGCAGGACCTCAACGACCTCTTCTACTTCGTCCAGGTGGTGGACCATGGCGGCTATGCCGCCGCCGGCCGGGCGCTCGGCATGCCCCGCTCCCGGCTGAGCCGCCGCATCATGGAACTCGAGGAGCGCCTCGGCGTGCGCCTGATGCAGCGTTCCACCCGCAAGCTGAGCGTCACCGAGATCGGCCAGGAATATTACCGCCACTGCGTCGCCATGCTGGTGCAGGCGGAAGCCGCGCACGACGTCATCGAGCGTTCGCGCTCCGCCCCGCAGGGCCTGATCCGGGTCAGCGCCCCGCCCGCGCTGGTCTGTTTCGAGGTCGGCCCCATGATCGCCCGCTACATGGCGGCGAACCCGCTGGTCACGGTGGAGCTGGAGTCCACGTCTCGCCGGGTCGATGTCATCGGCGAGGGCATCGACGTGGCCATCCGGGTGCGCTTCCCGCCGCTGGAGTCCTCCGCCCTGGTCATGCGCACCCTCGGCGAGAGCCCGCAGCGCATGGTGGCAAGCCCCGGACTGGTGAAGGGAAAGGTTCTACCGCTGGTTCCCGCCGACCTTGGCGCCATGCCGAGCCTCGATCTCGCGCCCATGCTCCCGAAGCATGTCTGGGAACTCGACGGCGCCGACGGTGCCTCGGTGAGCGTCGCGCACAAGCCCCGGCTGGTGACGGACGACATGGCCCAGCTTCTTTACGCGGCCCTGGAAGGGGTCGGCGCGGTCAAGCTGCCGAGCATGGTGGCGGACAGCCACATCGCCTCGGGCCGGCTGGTGAACCTGCTGCAAGGCTGGACGCCGCGCGGCGGCATCGTCCACGCGGTATTTCCCTCCCGGCGCGGCCTGCTGCCGTCCGTGCGCGGCTTCATCGATTTCCTTGCTGGCGAATACGAGGCGTTGCGCTCTGGCGGAGAACCTGTCGCGGCCGCGCATGGCGGCGACGCTGTTGGCGCCCCGTAGGGGGATCGAACCCCTGTTTCCGGCGTGAGCCAAGCGGCAGCGGAAAGCGGCCGCCGCCCGCATCCCTGAATATGCGATATGTTTGACCGCTCCCTTGACATATTGTATATACAAATAAATGAGGATCGAGTTCGACAGCAAGAAGGACTCGGAGAATCTCGCCAAGCATGGCGTGTCTCTGGCGCGGGCCGTCGACCTGGAAATTCTCGTCTTCCTTGAGGATGACCGCCACGATCACGGCGAGACCCGTTACCGCGCTTGGGGCCTGATCGACGGCAGGCCTCACTGTCTTGCCTTCACTATTCGCGGCGGCAAGGTCCGGCCCATAAGCCTTCGCCGCGCCCATGCAAAGGAGATGAAGCGATATGCCCCGTAAGAAGGTGGTGTTCGACACCGACAACCCGCAATGGACCAGGGATGACTTCCGGCGTGCCCGGCCAGCCAGTGAACTGCCGTCTGAGATCAGGAAGGCTTTCCCGAAAACGCGCGGGCCCCAGAAGGCCCCGAAGAAGATTCCCGTATCGATCCGGCTGAGCCCGGAAGTCGTCGATCACTTCAAAGCCACAGGACCCGGCTGGCAATCCAGGATCGACAATACGCTCAAGAAGGCTGTCGCGAAGGGCAACGTGTAAGCGGGTTCGGCCGGCCGAACAGCCCGCGTCCATGCGGTTCGGCGAAGGCCGCAGGATGAAAAGTTGAAACTCGCCGGGCCGAAAAGTTGAAACCCGCCGTGAGCGGGCGCGCAAGCTGCTATAGTGATTGGCGCCCCGTAGGGGGATCGAACCCCTGTTTCCGGCGTGAGAGGCCAGCGTCCTAGGCCACTAGACGAACGGGGCGGGCCGTAGAGCGACCCCTCATATAGCTTGGGGCGATGCCGGCCACAAGGCCCGTTGGCGGACGGGCCTATTGCGTCCGCAGCCTGACGCGGGACAGCACCTTGGCCGTCGCCATGTCGAGGATGACGAGCTCGCCCGCGCCGCCCGCCTCGACATGCAGCACCAGCTTGCCCTCGCCCGTGGCCATGTTGAGGATCCGGGCGCCTTCCGGCAGGGCGAGTTCGGCCCGCGCCGGCTCCCCCGCGGGTATGGCGGCCGGCACGGCGCTTTTGCCAAGGTTCGAGGCCTGATAGACAATGGCGCCCATGACCAGGGCGAAACCGCCGACCAGCAGGATGCCCATGAAGATCACGGCGACCTTGAGCACGCGCACCTGGCGCGGCGTGAATACCGTGCCGGGCACCGGCTTGTCCGGCGCCTGTTCCTGAGGCTGCGTCCGTGCGTCCAACCGTGCTGCTCCCATGACCGCCACCCCGAACCGGGACATCCGCGCCTTCGAGACGTCGCAGGACGATTCCGGCGACCGGCTCGACCGCGTGCTGGCGCGCCACCTGCCGGAACTGAGCCGCTCGCGGCTCAAGGCGTTGATTGGCGAGGGACAGGTGCGCCAGGGCGCGCGCACAGTAGTGGACCCCAATATGCGGGTCAAACCCGGCCAGCGCTTCGAGGTAAACGTGCCGCCGCCGCTGCCCGCCGAGCCGGGCGCCGAGGACATCCCCCTCGCCGTGGTGCACGAGGACGAGCACCTCGTCGTCATCGACAAGCCCGCCGACCTCGTGGTGCATCCCGGCGCGGGCAACTGGTCCGGCACGCTGGTCAACGCCCTCATCGCCCATTGCGGCGAGAGCCTCTCCGGCATCGGCGGCGTGCGGCGGCCCGGCATCGTCCACCGCCTCGACAAGGGCACCACCGGCCTGCTGGTCGTGGCCAAGACCGACGCCGCCCACAAGGGCCTCGCCGAACAGTTCGCCGACCACGGCCGGGAGGGCGACCTGGAGCGCTGCTACCTGGCGCTGGTCTGGGGCCTGCCGCGCCCCCGCGCCGGCACCGTGGAGACCCGCCTGGGGCGCGACCCGCGCAACCGCAAGCGCATGGCCGTGCTCGCACAGGGCGGCAAGCACGCGATCACCCATTACGAGACCCTGCGCAGCTTCGGCGCGCCCGGCGACCCCATCGCCTCGCTCGTCGAATGCCGGCTGGAAACGGGCCGCACCCACCAGATCCGGGTGCACATGGCCCATCTCGGCAACCCGGTGCTGGGAGACGATCTCTACGGCGCCGGCTTCCGCACCCGCGCTGCCCGCCTGCCCGAAGCGGCAAGGGAAGCGCTCGGCGGGCTGCGCCGCCAGGCCCTGCATGCCGCCACGCTGGGGTTCCGTCACCCGGCGACCGGCGAATTCCGCGAATTTTCCGCCGGATTGCCCGCCGACATGAGCCATTTGCTGAACGCACTTCAGGAATGCGCGATTTAAGGCCCCATGCGCCGGGAATCCCTTCCTTCCTGCGTATAATGGGGCTATAGAAAAGAAACCGG
>JBFWSL010000205.1:0-6696 GCA_050248375.1 Hyphomicrobiales bacterium
TCCTTCTCGATGACCTTGCCGTCCTCGCCCACGAACCGGACCGTCAGCTTGCCCTTGCCGGGGAAGAGGAAGTCGGTGGCGCGGTACTGGTCGCCGAAAGCGTGACGGCCGATGATGACGGGCTGGGTCCAGCCGGGCACGAGGCGCGGCACGTTCTTGCAGATGATCGGCTCGCGGAAGATGACGCCGCCGAGGATGTTGCGGATGGTGCCGTTGGGCGAGCGCCACATCTCCTTCAGGCCGAATTCCTCGACCCGGGCCTCGTCGGGCGTGATGGTGGCGCACTTGACGCCGACGCCGTGCTTCTTGATGGCGTTGGCCGCGTCCACGGTGACCTGGTCGTTGGTCTTGTCGCGGTACTCGACGCCGAGGTCGTAATACTCGAGCGTGATGTCGAGATAGGGATGGATCAGCTTGTCCTTGATGAGTTGCCAGATAATGCGCGTCATCTCGTCGCCGTCGAGTTCGACGACCGGGTTCTTCACCTTGATCTTGCTCATGTTCGGGGGGCCCTCATGCTTGGGGATGGAGCGGCCGGGCGGCCGGTGTTCGCGGTGACAGGAAGGTGCCGGGGCCGCGTGCCCGATGCGCCCGCACCTCTGGCGTCGCAGGCCCTATAGCACTAGGTTCAGCCGCGCGCAAAGTCCGCCATCAGTCGCGCATGGCGGGACGGGCCGCGAGGGGTGGACGCTTTCGATGCCAGACAAACCGACCGCAACGGCAACCGGGAGGACCCGGCGGCGAAGGACGGCCCGGCGCGGCTCCGCCCCGGCGCCCTATCCCGAAGGCGCGCCGGCTTCCCCGGCGGTCATCCTGGTCGAGCCGCAGTTGGGCGAGAACATCGGGGCGGCGGCGCGGGCCATGGCCAATTTCGGCCTGGAGGACCTCAGGCTGGTGGCGCCGCGCGACGGCTGGCCCAACGAGACCGCCATCGCGGCGGCGGCCGGCGGGGCCTGGGTGGCGGAAGGGGCGAAGGTCTACGGCACCCTGGAGGAGGCGGTTGCGGACCTGCATTTCGTCTGCGCCACCACGGCGCGGCCGCGCGAGATGCTCAAGCCGGTGCTGAAGCCCGACACGGCGGTGGCGGAATTCAGCCGGCGCGCGCGGGAGGGGCAATGCTGCGGATTGCTGTTCGGGCGGGAGCGGGACGGGCTCAGTAACGACCATATCTCGCTCGCCGACGCCATTGTCACGGCCCCGGTCAATCCGCGCTTCGCCTCGCTGAATCTGGCCCAGGCGGTACTGCTCATCGGCTATGAATGGGTGCGCCAGCACTCGCCCGACAGCCTGGGACGGGCCACCCGCTTCGACGGACCGGCTTCGGAGGGGCTGAACATGCCCCGGACCCGGCCGGCGACCCGGGCGGAGCTTTCCGGGTTCTTCGGACAGCTCGAAAAAGCCCTGGATGAGTCGGGATTTCTCTATCCGCCCGACAAGCGCCCAACAATGGTCCGGAATATTCGCAATATGTTCCATCGCATGGGGGCGACGGAGCAGGATATCCGAAGCCTGCGGGGCATTGTCGCCTCGCTCGCCAAGCCCCGCCGCAGGGGCGGACAATCGTCATAGTTCCGCCCCTATTATGGTATTGCGATGACGCGAATTGATGGTAGCTTGCCGACCCAACGAAAACAGGGGCTGTTGAATGTATAAGAGGTTTGCGCGTCCGTTTGCGGCTGCGGCCGCGATGGCCATTCTGGCCGTCGCGCTGGCGGGGCCGGCAGTGGCGCAGGAATCCGCGAAAAACACGGAAAAGGGAGACCAGTCCATCACCATCAGCGATCGCGCCCTCAGGGTGCTGATCAGCCTGGCGTGGGCTTATCTGCCGGAGGAATATGCCCGCTCCGACGGTACCAAGGTGCGGGTGGACAAATCGGACCCGAACAAGTTCATCGTGCCGCTGGACGACGCGCGGCGCGTATTTTCTGTCGCCTACCGCACCGCCGCGGCCCAGAAATGCGGGCTCGACGAGATGGCGTTCATCAACCTTTCGGCGATGATGAAGGGCGAACGGGCACAGGAAAAATGGTCGAGGGAGCAGCTTTTCTTCCTCAACCGGCTGCATCTGGCCACGGTCATGTATCTGCTGGAGCGTCCGGGCGAGCAGTCGGCGGACTCCTCCACGCCAACCGGCGCCGGCGGCACCAGCCAGGCCCCCAGCGTGCCGGAGCTTGCGGCGCAGGCGGACAAGGACAAGAAGGCCGTGGTCGCGTGCACCGATGCCCAGAAGGACTATCTGAAGAAGCAGATCGAGGCCTACGTTCTGGACGTGGAGATGTCCCTGCCGCAGAAGAAGAAGTCCTCGGGCTGAGGGCTTCCTCCGCGGAATTGACACCCGGACGCGATCGCGTATAACACCACCCGGCGGGCCGTTTAGGCCCGCTTTTTACGTGCCCGAGACGCGCTGTAATGGCGCGATCTGTCGGCCCTGGAGACGGGGCAGAGGAGGGCGCGATGGATATTCGACAGACCATTCCGATTAACGGAGTTCACATATGACCAAGCGCATCAGCGCCAAGTTCAAGATCGACCGCCGCCTCGGGGAAAATCTCTGGGGCCGGGCCAAGAGCCCCTTCAACAAGCGCGAATACGGCCCGGGCGAGCATGGCCAGCGCCGCCGCCGCGGCAAGCTGTCCGACTTCGGCCTGCAGCTTCGCGCCAAGCAGAAGCTGAAGGGTTACTACGGCAACATCAACGAGAAGCAGTTCAAGGCCATCTACCAGGAAGCCACCCGCATGAAGGGTGACACCAGCGAGAATCTCATCGGCCTGCTGGAGTGCCGTCTCGACGCCATCGTCTACCGCTCGAAATTCGTGCCGACGGTGTTTTCCGCGCGCCAGTTCGTCAACCATGGCCATGTCAACGTCAACGGCAGGCGCGTGACCATTCCGAGCTACCGCTGCAAGCCGGGCGACGTGGTGGAGGTGCGCGAGAAGGCGCGCAACTTCGCGCTGGCGCTGGAGGCCTCGCAGTCCACCGACCGGGACGTGCCGGACTACATCCAGGCCGACCATTCCAAGATGACCGCCCAGTTCAACAGGGTGCCGGCGCTGGCCGACGTGCCCTATCCGGTGATGATGGAACCGAACCTGGTCATCGAGTACTACTCCCGCTGATCCTTCGACGGGACCGGATTTCAGGGCCGCCTCCGGGCGGCCCTTTGCTTTCGCGCGGGGCCCGTGGGCCATTGTGGAGCGCCGCCGTGGCGGCGTAAGTTTCCGGCATCGGGAGGAATGCAGATGACCTCGAAGTTCATCGCCGCCGTCGTCCAGGATTGTCCGGCCGTTCTCGACCGGGAAGCGACGCTGGAGAAGATCGACCGGCTGACGCGCCGGGCGGCGGAGAAAGGCGCTTCGCTGGTGCTGTTTCCCGAAGCCTTCGTCTCCGCCTATCCCAAGGGTCTCGACTTCGGCGCGCGGGTCGGCTCGCGCTCGCCGGAAGGGCGGGAGATGTTCCGCCGCTATTACGAGAGCGCCATCGACGTGCCGGGGCCCGGCACGCAGATGATCGGCCGCGCGGCCAGGGCGGCCGGCGTATACCTGGTCATCGGCGTTATCGAGCGCGATGGCGGCACGCTCTACTGCACGGTGCTGTTCTTCGCGCCGGACGGCTCGCTGCTCGGCAAGCACCGCAAGCTGATGCCGACCGCTTCCGAGCGGCTGATCTGGGGCTTCGGCGACGGCTCGACCCTGCCGGTGTTCGATACGGAAGTTGGCCGGCTCGGCGCGGTGATCTGCTGGGAGAACTACATGCCCCTGCTGCGCACGGCGATGTATTCCAAGAATATCCAGATCTACTGTGCTCCCACGGCGGACGACCGTGATACCTGGCTGCCGAGCATGACCCATGTGGCCCTGGAGGGCCGCTGCTTCGTGCTGTCGGCCTGCCAGTATCTCACCCGCGGCGATTGCCCGGCGGACTACGCCGCGCTGCAGGGCGACGATCCCGCCACGGTGCTGATGCGCGGGGGAAGCTGCATCGTCTCCCCGTCCGGCCAGGTGCTGGCGGGGCCGGATTTCGACGGCCCGTGCATCCTGACCGCGGAGATCGACCGGGAGGAGATCGTGCGGGGCAAGTACGATTTCGATGTGGTCGGCCACTACGCCCGGCCGGACGTGTTCCGGCTGCATGTCAACGAGCGGGCGGCTCCGGCGGTGGTGACCAGCGATCCGGGCGTCAACGACCCCTTCGCCGAGTAGGACCCGGGTTTCGCGGACAGCAGAAAAGGCCCGCGGGCGCGCCCGCGGGCCTTGTCGCATCCGTGCCGTGAGGCGTCCGCGTCAGGCGGTGAGCGTCTGCTGGTTGTTTGCGACGCCCTTGTCATCGAGAAGCTGCTTCAGTTCGCCGTCCTGGAACATCTCGCGGATGATGTCGCAGCCGCCGACGAACTCGCCCTTCACGTAGAGCTGGGGAATGGTCGGCCAGTTGGTGTAGCTCTTGATCCCCTCGCGCACGCCCATGTCGTCGAGGACGTTGATGTCCTTGTACTCGACACCCATGTGGTTGAGGATCTGGGTGACCTGGTGCGAGAAGCCGCACTGCGGGAACTGCTTGGTGCCCTTCATGAAAAGCACCACGTCGTTGTCGGATACCTGCTTGCGTATCCAGTCGTGAATCTCGTTCTGGCTCATGGGGAAAACGTCCTTGGGTTCAGTCCGTGGGGGCGGAAGTCTGCAGGGCGAGGGCGTGTAGCACGCCGCCCATGTTGCCCTCAAGGGCTTCATAGATCATCTGGTGCTGCTGGACCCGCGATTTGCCGCGGAAAGCCTCGGAAACCACCATCGCGGAATAGTGATCGCCGTCTCCGGCGAGATCACGGATGGTGATCTGCGCGTCGGGCAGCTTTTTCCTGATCAGCCGCTCGATTTCATTGGCATCCATGGGCATTGGACCAGCCTCCTTGGGATGAAGTCTATGCAATGTCCGGCCCGGTGTGAACCGGGGCCTCAGTTGCCGCCCATATAGCCGGGCAGCCAGGCGCCGTGGGCGTTGGCAAGAGCGGCGAGCGGCAGCGGCGCCTCGCCAGGAAGTCTGATGCTGTCGCCGCCGGTGCGGCCCGCCGGGCGGGCGGGAATGCCGGCGGCTTTCGCCCTGTCCAGCAGCGCCTTGCCGTCGCCCTTCACGGTGACGAGATAGCGGCCCTGGTCCTCGCCGAAGAGAACGGCGTGGGCGGGCAGGGCGGCGTCGCCGGGCGTCACCTCAACTCCGATGCCGCCGGCCATGGCCATCTCGCAGGCGGCGACCGCGAGGCCGCCGTCGGAGAGGTCGTGCACGGCGGTGACCGCGCTCTCCTCGATCAGCGCGCGGACGAGGTCTCCGGTCCTGCGCTCGGCGGAGAGATCGACGGGGGGTGGCGCGCCTTCGCGCCTGCCCAGCATCACGTCCTGGTAGACGGACTGGCCGAGATGGCCGCGCTCCGCACCGAGCAGAACGAGCGTTTCCCCCTCGGACTTGATGGCGATGGTCGCGGATTTCCCGTAGTCGCGCAGCAGGCCGACGCCGCCGATGCCGGGCGTGGGCGGAATGGCCTTGCCGTTGGTCTCGTTGTAGAGCGACACGTTGCCGGAGACGACGGGGAAGTCGAGCGCCTTGCAGGCTTCCGCCATGCCCTCGATGCAGCCGACGAACTGGCCCATGATCTCGGGCCGTTCCGGATTGCCGAAATTCATGCAGTCGGTGATGGCCAGCGGGGTCGCCCCCACTGCGGTGAGGTTGCGCCAGGTCTCGGCGACGGCCTGCCTGCCGCCCTGGACCGGGTCGGCGAGGCAGTAGCGCGGGGTCACGTCGCAGGTGGCGGCGAGACCCTTGCGGGTGCCGTGAATGCGCACCACGGCGGCGTCGCCGCCGGGGCGCTGCACGGTGTCGCCCATGACCATGTGGTCGTATTGCTCCCAGACCCAGCGGCGCGAGCACAGGTTCGGCGAGGCGATCATGGCCTCCAGCGCGCCGTTCAGGCTGTTGGGGGCGGGCACCGCGTCCGGCGCGATGACGGCCGGCGGTTCGGTCGGCTTCCAGGGGCGCTTGTATTCCGGCGCGGAATTGGCCAGCGAGGTGACCGGCAGGTCGGCCTCGACGCGGCCCCGGTGCAGCACGCGCAAGCGGCCGGTGTCGGTGGTCCTGCCGACCACCGCGAAGTCGAGGCCCCATTTGCGGAAGATGGCCTCCGCCTTCTTCTCCTCGCCGGGCTTGAGCACCATGAGCATGCGCTCCTGGCTTTCCGACAGCATCATCTCGTAGGCGGTCATGGCCTCCTCGCGGCAGGGCACATGATCGAGGTCGAGGTCGAAGCCGACGCCGCCCTTGTCCGCCATCTCGACCGATGACGAGGTGAGGCCGGCCGCTCCCATGTCCTGGATGGCGATGATGGCGTCCTCGGCCATCAGCTCGAGGCAGGCCTCGATGAGCAGCTTTTCCGTGAAGGGGTCGCCCACCTGCACGGTCGGGCGCTTCTCGGCGGAATTGTCGTCGAATTCGGCCGACGCCATGGTGGCGCCGTGGATGCCGTCGCGGCCGGTCTTCGATCCCACATAGACCACGGGCATGCCGACGCCTTTGGCCGCGGAATAGAATATCCTGTCGGTCCGGGCCAGGCCGACGCACATGGCGTTGACGAGAATGTTGCCGTTGTAGGCGGGGTCGAAGTTCACCTCGCCGCCCACGGTGGGCACGCCGGTGCAGTTGCCGTAGCCACCGATG
>JBFWSL010000206.1:0-6659 GCA_050248375.1 Hyphomicrobiales bacterium
AGCTGTCGCCCGAGATGCTCGAGAGCCGCGTGCTGCGCATACGCAGCGCCGTGCAGATCATGTCGGCGCTGATGGAGAGCACGCTGTCCGCGGCGAGTATGGATTCAGGCCGCATGCAGCTTTCGGTGCGCGACTGCGACCTGCGCGAACTGGTGAAGGCGGTATGCCGCCGGCAGATCGACATCGGTACGGGGCATGCTGTCCTTATGGATGTGAACGGCCTGCCGGAAAGGATCAGGGGCGACGAGACGGCGCTCGGGCAGGTGTTCACCAACCTGCTGTCCAACGCCATCAAATATTCGCCCGACGCCAAGGAAATCTCCGTGCGCGGCTGGTCCGAGGACGGCATGGCCTGTATCAGCGTCACCGACAAGGGGCTTGGCATCGACGAAGAGGACATGCCGCAGATGTTCACGCGCTTCTTCCGCGCCAGGACATCCACGGGCATTCCCGGCACGGGCATCGGGCTCAGCATCGTCAAGATGCTGGTGGAGATGCATGGCGGCACCATCACTGTCGAGAGCAAGAAGGGCGAGGGCAGTTGCTTTACGGTGCGCCTGCCCGTGGACGGGCCCGGGTCGGCCCGCGACGGCGAGCACAGGGCGGCCTGAGAAGCAGGGCGGGGACATGGCGACAATCCTTTGCATCGAGGACGAGCGGAGCCTGCGCGAGGACATCGCGGAAGAGCTGACAGAGGCCGGTTACAAGGTCCTGCAGGCTGCGAACGGGCGCAAGGGACTGGAAATCCTGCTGCGCGACCATCCCGACCTGGTGCTGTGCGACATTTCCATGCCGGTCATGGACGGGCTGTCGCTGCTCGTGGAGTTGCGCACCAATCACAAGTCCTTCGACCTGATGCCCTTCATCTTCCTGTCGGCCATGCAGGAGCGCAAGGTGATGCTCGATGGCCTGCGGCTCGGCGCGGACGACTATCTGATGAAGCCGGTGGATTACGACGTGCTGCTGCTGAAAGTGGAGACGGCGCTGAAGCGCATGAAACGCCTGAAGTTCGAGCAGCTCCACCGCTACAGCTACGCGGTCAGCGAAACCATGGTCGCGGACGACGTGGCCTGGAAATAGGCCGCCCTCCGCGTATTGTCAGCGGCCGAACCCGCCCGTCTGGCGCAAGGCTTCTCCCACCACCATCGCCGCCGCCGCCGCCACGTTCAGCGATCTCATGCCCGGGCGCAGCGGAATGAGCAGGCGGGCGTTCGCAGCCTGGCTGACGTCCTCGGGCACCCCGGCGCTCTCGCGGCCGAGCATCAGGATGTCCGTTTCCCGGAAGCTGAACCGGAAATAGGGCATCCGGGCGCGGGTGGTCAGCAAAACCAGCCGGGCGGACGCCCCGGACCGCCAGCCCTGGAACGCCTCGAAGGAGGAGTGCCTGCGAATATCGGCCTGTGCGAGATAGTCGAGGCCGGCGCGTTTCAGCCCCCGGTCGGTGGCGTCGAAACCCGCCGGTCCGATGAGGTGCACAGGCACGCCGAGGCAGGCCGCGAGCCGCAGGATGGTTCCGGTATTCTGGGGAATATCAGGCTGATAGAGCGCTATCTGCATGGCCGGGCGATCCTTCGGGGCGACCATGGACGCATTCATGCATACTGCTCAAGAAGGAGTGTGGGATGCGCCAATTTGACACTTGCGGACGCTGGACAAGCGCGCTTTTGGGTGCAAAAAACGGATCGCGTCGAATCCGTCTCTTGTCGCGGCGGATTCTCTGAGTTTTTGGGGGAAGCGATCCTTTCGATCCGGTGCGGCTGCGGTGCCTTTCGAGCGCCGCGCATGCAGACCGGTATCGGCTTGCGAGGCTCCCCCGAGCCTTGGTCCGTGAGGAGGAACAGCGCAGTGGCCACCAAGACACTGGAACCGACCCGTCGGGATTTCGTCACCATTGCCGCCGGGTCCTTCGCCGCCATTGGCGGCGCGGCCATGCTCTGGCCCATGATCGACCAGATGAACCCGGACGCCTCGGCTCTTTCGCTGGCCTCCATCGAGGTGGACCTGGAGCCAATCCAGGAAGGACAGGCGATCACGGTCATGTGGCGCGGCAAGCCGGTGTTCATCCGTCACCGCACCGCCGCCGAGATCGAGAAGGCCCGCGCGGTGCAGCCGGGCGATCTGCCCGATCCGGTGGCGCGCAACGACAACATCGATACCAGTGCTCCGGCGACCGATCTGAACCGCGTCGTGGACGGCAAGGAGAAGTGGCTGGTGCTGGTGGGCATCTGCACCCATCTGGGCTGCATCCCGAAGGGCCAGGGCATCGGTGACGCCCGCGGCGATTACGGCGGATGGTTCTGCCCGTGCCACGGCTCGCACTACGACACCGCCGGCCGCATCCGCAAGGGTCCCGCGCCGCGCAATCTGGAAGTGCCGCCCTTCGCCTTCCTCTCCGACACCCGCGTGCGGATCGGTTAGGGGGCACGGACATGGCACACAACTCGACCTATACCCCGACCTCCGCCATCGGACGCTGGTTCGACGACCGCCTGCCGGTCGCGCGGATGATGCACGGGCAGTTCGTCGATTTCCCGACGCCCCGCAACCTCAACTACCTGTGGACCTTCGGCGGCATCCTGACCTTCTGCCTCGCCATCCAGATCGCCACCGGCGTTATCCTGGCGATGCACTACGTTCCCAACGAGAAGCTGGCTTTCGACAGCGTCGAGCACATCATGCGCGACGTGAACTGGGGCTGGCTGCTGCGCTACGGCCACGCGGTCGGCGCCTCGATGTTCTTCCTCGCCGTCTACATCCACATGTTCCGCGGCATGTACTACGGCTCCTACAAGGCGCCGCGCGAGGTGCTGTGGATCATCGGCGTGCTGATCTTCCTGGTCATGATGGCGACGGCCTTCATGGGCTACTCGCTGCCGTGGGGCCAGATGAGCTTCTGGGCGGTGACGGTGATCACCAACCTGTTCTCGTCGCTCGACTCGATCGTCCCGGGGCTCGGAACCGGCATCGTGCAGTGGATCTGGGGCGGCTTCGCGGTCGGCAATCCGACGCTCAACCGCCTGTTCAGCCTGCACTACCTGCTGCCCTTCGTGATCGCGGGCCTCGTCATCCTGCACATCTGGGCGCTGCATGTGCCGGGCAACAACAACCCCACGGGCGTGAACATCAAGAGCCCGCGAGACGCGCTGCCGTTCCATCCCTACTACACCATCAAGGACGGCTTCGCGCTGGCGCTGTTCGTGATCCTGTTCGCGGGCTTCGTGTTCTACGCGCCCAACTATCTCGGGCACACGGACAACTATATCGAGGCCAATCCGCTGGCGACGCCGGCACATATCGTGCCCGAATGGTATTTCCTGCCCTTCTACGCGATCCTGCGCGCCATTCCCGACAAGCTGTCGGGGGTCATCGCCATGTTCTCGTCGATCGGCCTGCTGGTCCTGCTGCCCTGGCTCGACACCTCGAAGGTGCGTTCGGGCTCCTACCGGCCGCTGTTCAAGATCTTCTTCTGGATCTTCGTGTTCACCTGCGTCGCGCTCGGTTACCTGGGCTCGAAGCCGGCGGAGGGGCTGTACGTGATCTTCGCGCGCATCTTCACCGTGATGTATTTCGCGCATCTGCTCGTCGTGCTGCCGCTGCTGGGACGCTTCGAGAAGACGCTTCCGGTTCCCGGGAGCATCACCGACGCCGTGCTGGGCAAGGGCGGGGGCAAGGCCCCGCGCGCCGCGCCGGCCGCGCCAGAGAACCGCTAGGCAAGGGGAGACAAGGTCAATGAAAAGAGCCGTATCCCTTACCCTCGCCACGTTCGGCCTGCTGGCCGGGCTGTCCCTTCCCGCGGCGGCGGCCGAGGCGCCCGAGATCGAGAGCCAGTCCTGGTCGTTCGCGCCGCCTTTCGGCATGTTCGACCGCGGCCAGGTTCAGCGCGGCTACAAGGTCTACAAGGAGGTCTGCGCCTCGTGCCACGGCATGCGGCTGCTGCATTTCCGCAATCTTGGCGAACCGGGCGGGCCGGAATTCTCCGAAGGCGCCGTGAAGGCGCTGGCCGCCAGCGTGGAAGTGACCGACGGACCCGACGATTCCGGCGAGATGTTCCAGCGGCCGGGCCGGCCCTCCGACGCCTTTCCGTCGCCGTTCACCAACGAGCAGCAGGCGCGGTCGGCGAACAACGGCGCCTATCCGCCGGACCTGTCGGTCATGGCCAAGGCGCGCCCGGGCGGCCCCGACTATATCTACGCATTGCTGACCGGCTACGCCGATGCGCCGGCCGACGTGACGGTGGCGGAGGGCATGCACTACAACAAGGCGTTCCCGGGCCACCAGATCGCCATGGCGCAGCCGATCACGGCGGACCAGGTCGAATACACCGACGGCACGCCGGCGACGCTGGAGAATTACGCCCATGACGTCGCGGCCTTCCTGATGTGGGCGGCCGAGCCCAAGCTGGAGGAGCGCCACAGGGTGGGCATGCGTTTCATGATCTACCTGTTCGTGCTGGCGGGCTTCCTGTTCTTCGCCAAGCGCAGGGTCTGGGCACAGGTCGCGCACTAGGCCCGCGCGACATCCGACACGGCAAAGGCCCGCCATCCGGCGGGCCTTTTCATTTGGACAGCGGCTGCCCCGCGGATAAGTTCGCGCCCGGGCCGCAGTGGCCGATACCGGAGGAATTCGATGGCAAAGGCTGTATTGGGCATCATCGGCGGTTCGGGTGTCTACGACATCGCGATGGACAGGGCGCGCTGGAAGCGCATCAAGAGTCCCTGGGGCCAGGCGTCCGACGACCTGCGCATCGGCGAGATCGGCGGGCTGCCCGTCGTGTTCCTGCCCCGCCACGGGCGCGGCCACCGTGTCCCCCCTTCCGAGATCAACTTCCGCGCCAATATCGATTGCCTGAAGCGGGCAGGGGTCACCGATCTTGTCTCGGTATCGGCCTGCGGCTCCTTCCGCGAGGAGCTGGCGCCGGGCACCTTCGTCATCGTCGACCAGTTCATCGACCGCACCTTCGCGCGCGCCAAGAGCTTCTTCGGCGCCGGCTGCGTGGCGCATGTGTCGGTGGCCGACCCGGTGTCGCCGAAGCTGGCGGACCGGGTGGAGGCGGCGGCGAAGGCGGAAGGCATCGCCCACAGCAGGGGCGGCACCTATCTGGCGATGGAGGGGCCGCAGTTCTCGACGCTGGCCGAGTCGAAGCTCTATCGTGCCTGGGGCTGCGACGTGATCGGCATGACCAACATGCCCGAGGCCAAGCTCGCCCGCGAGGCGGAGATCTGCTACGCGACGGTCGCCATGGTCACCGACTACGACTCCTGGCACGAGGATCACGGCACCGTCGATATCCAGTCGATCCTGAACGTCATGCGGGCGAACACGGAGAACGCCAGGAAGCTGGTGACGCGGCTGGCGATGGATTTTCCCCGCGAGCACGAGGTTTGTCCCATAGGATCGGACAGGGCGCTGGAATACGCCATCATCACCGCGCCGGAAGCGCGCGACCGCAAGCTGCTGAAAAAGCTGGACGCTGTGGCGGGACGGGTGCTTGGGGGAAAGACGCCGAAGTCAAAGCCCAAAGCGAAGGCGAAGACCGCGAAAAAGAAGGGTTAGCCGCCGGTCTTGCGCGAGTGCTGATCCTCGGGGTGGTAGAGCCTGTCCACCGCCTCGCGCTGCTCGTGCTTCTCCCGGGGCGTGAGCCGGCTGTGACGCCAGCGCATGATGCCGAATATGAGCGCGGCCGCGAGGGCGACGACGAAGATCACGTCGATCACGAACCACAGATATCCCCCGAAGCTGCTGCCATCCATCTGGTCCTGCCTGTTCATCGGTGCCGGTTGGCTTGCCGCTATCGCTGTTGTACCGGGCCGCGGGAAACGGCCATCTCTGGGGATAACCGCCGGAATGGCAATTGGTTTCCGGAAAGTCCGTGCATCGGCCTGCTTGGCCCGGTGCGAAAGAGGCGATAAAAGCGCAGCTTCGGCGCCGGCTAACCCAGGAGGGGGCACGTGACAGACCTGAAGGATCTCGTTCGCACGATCCCGGACTATCCCAAGAAAGGGATCATGTTCCGGGACATCACCACGCTTCTCGGCAATGGCGAGGGGCTGAAGGCCTGCATCGAGCGGCTGTCGCAGCCCTACCTCAACCGGAAGATCGACGCGGTGGCCGGCATCGAGGCGCGCGGCTTCATCCTCGGCGGCGCAGTGGCGGAGCGCATTGGCTGCGGTTTCGTGCCGATCCGAAAGAAGGGCAAGCTGCCCTACAAGGCCATCGGCCAGGATTACGAGCTGGAATACGGCACCGACATCATCGAGATCCACGAGGACGCCCTTGCCGAGGGCGAGAAAGTGCTCCTCATCGACGACCTGATCGCCACCGGCGGCACGGCGGAAGCGGGCGTGAAGCTGCTGCGCAAGCTGGGCGCGGAAGTGGTCGGCGCGGCCTTCGTCATCGACCTGCCGGACCTGAAGGGCCGCGAGCGGCTGGAGAAGCTCGGCTTGAAGGTGCACACGCTGATCGAGTTCGAGGGCGAGTGAGGGGAGATGTGCCGCGGCCCGGCTCCCTCTCCCCATAGGGGAGAGGTGATATTCAAGGACGGCATGGTGGGTCCAGGATCATGAAACTCAACGGCAAGCCGACCCGCACCATATGGGTCGAGAGCGATGGCTGGTCGGTCGGCATCTTCGACCAGACCAGGCTGCCGCACGAGATCGCCT
>JBFWSL010000207.1:0-6637 GCA_050248375.1 Hyphomicrobiales bacterium
GGGGAAGCCGGATACGGCCCGCCACAGTTCGTGCAGCATCGGGGGCATCAGCGGCCACGGCCTGCCCGTGACGGGATGGCGTTTCTGATAGCGATAGCCGCCCTCGCGGTCGGAGACCCAGCCGAGCGGGCCGCAATTGGTCATACGCACCGAGAAGGGCCTGCCGCTGCGCGGCATCACCGGCGTGAACAGCGGCGCTGCGTCGATGACGGCGCGCAATCCGGCAAGCAGCTCCCGCTGCGCCGGGGCGTCCAGAAAGCCCTGGAGATGGCGCACGGTCAGTGCCCGTCGATGCGGCCGCCGCCGATCCAGCCCTTGCGCCAGAAATAGACGAGCAGGCCGCCGGCGATGAGCAGCATCAGAAGCAGGGCGAAGGGATAGCCGAAATACCAGCGCAGTTCCGGCATGTTCCAGGGCGAGACGCCGGCGTCGAAGTTCATGCCATAGAGGCTGGCGACGAAGCCGAGCGGAATGAAGATGGTGGCGATGATGGTCAGCACCTTCATGATCTCGTTGAGACGGGCGCTGACGGAGGAAATATAGACATCGACAAGACCGGACGCGATCTCGCGGTAGGTTTCCACGATGTCCATGAGCTGGACGGTGTGGTCGTAACAATCGCGCAGGAAAACGCGGGTCTGCGCCGTGAGCAGGGGGTTTTCGTCGCGGATGAGCGCGTTGATCATTTCCCGGTGCGGCCAGATCGCCCGGCGCAGCAGCAGCAGCGCGCGCTTCAGGTCGTGCAACTCGCGAATGTTGTCGGGGTTCGGGCTTTCAACGACGACGTCCTCCAGACGCTCCAGCTCCTCCCCATGACGCTCCAGCACCGGGAAATAGCTGTCGATCATGGCGTCGAGCAGCGCATAGCACAGATAATCGGGGCCCATGCTGCACACGCGGCCGCGGGTTGAGCGTATGCGCTCGCGCACGGGGCCGAAGCAGTCGCCGTGGCGCTCCTGGAAGGTGAGCAGATAGTCCTTGCCGAGAAAGCAGGCGAACTGCTCGGTGTCGGTGCGGTCCTCGTCGTGGACCATGCGGGCGACGACGAAGACATGGTCGGCGAATTCCTCGGCCTTGGGACGCTGGTGGGTGTTGATGACGTCCTCCAGCGCCAGCGCATGCAGGCCGAACAGCTTGCCCAGTTCGGCGACAAGCCCGGCGTCCGCAAGGCCGGAGACGTCAATCCACAGAACCGGCTGCTGGCCGCGCAGGCGGCCAAGCGCCTCGATGGTGGTGAACTCGTGCTCCGTGGCGCCTCCGGGGCCATAGGAAACCACCGTGACCACGGGCGGGGAAGCATCGGCCTGCGGCGCCAGGGTGCCGGGCACCGCGCCTGGCGCGCTGATGCGCTCGATGCCGGAGAGGCTTTCGCGGCGGCTCCTGCGCGCTGTCCTTTTCCTGATAGCCTGGTCCATGCGTGCGGACTCCGGTTCCGTACCGGTGACCAGATTAGCGCGACCGCGGTACCGGACGGAACCTTGGCCGGAAAGGGCTCAAGGCGGTCAGCCGCCCAGACTGGCCATGGTCTCCTGCAGGCGTTCCGCCTTCTCGCGCTTGGCGGCGGGCATCAGGTATTCCTGGCCGGCGCGGCGGTTGATCTGATCGACCAGCTTGTCGTAGCTGGCGCGCTCCTCGAAATTGAGCTCCTTGATCTGGCGCGGCGGCGTCAACGCCCTGATCTGCTGCTGGACGTTGGCGATACGGGAGGCGAGCATCTTGCTGGTGTTGCCGCGGTTGAACTGGATGATGTAGTTCTCCTGGAGCTTGCGCAGGTTCTCCAGGCGCTTTTGCCTGGCGGGATTCAGCTTCGGCTCCAGCAGGATATCCACCTGGCCGACGAGATCCTTCAGTGCCGGGTCCTTGTCGAGATCCACATAGGGCTTGCCGAGAATCTCATAGGCCTTGCGGTAGAGCTCCGTGCGGTCCTCGAGCTGGTCCGGGGTGAGACCGTTGGCGCCGGCGTTCGCGTCCAGACGGGAGATGCGTGTCTGCAGGTCCGCCAGGCGCCGGGCGTCGGCGGGCTGGATGTCCACCTTGTAGCCCTGCAGGCGGTCGATCTCGCGCTTCAGACCCTTGGCGATCACCTGGTTGGCGTCGACCGAGGTGGCGCCGTTGACGGCGAAGATGTCGGTGGCGCTGCGGGTGAGCTGGATATTGCCGAAGATGGAAGCGGCGCTGACGGCCATGGGACGCTCCTGCGAAGACGAGCCGGATCGCGGCTCCATGACCTGTTAATAAATCGGCAACCTTAACAAGCGGTAAGCGGGCTCAGTCCCGTGCGCAGGCGCCGGAGGCCGTGAAGGTCCGGGCCGGATCGACGAGGACGTCGCCGCCCAGGAAGGCGCGGCCCACGCGCAGGGGATAGTCGCCGCCCGCGCCGTCGGCGAGGATGAACTCGGTCTCGGCGCGCTTGCCGGCCAGGCAAAGCCGGAGCCGCACCACCGGGTGCTCGGTGACGGGGCCGGGCGGCTCGCCGTCGCGGGCCATGCGCACCACCGGGCATTCCAGGGTGGTTTCGCGCCCGCCTCTCACCCCCACGGCGAACCGGACCCATTCGGAGCCAATGCGGTCGAACAGGACGATGTCGGCCGCGCCGAGAATCGACGTGCCTATAGAGGTGTCCAGGCGCGCAGGCAGGGCAACGGGCGGATCGCCAAGCCATGCCGTCTCCACCCAGCCGGCCACGCGGGGGCCGGAGGAAGCCGCCGCGGGGACGAGCGCCAGGGCGAGAAGAAGGGCTGCGGAGCGGACGGATGGCGGCATTGGCTGCGAACGGAGTTGGCGGCCGGATGACGGCCGCGGCTCCCCCCGAATCCGCCCGGATGAAGAGATTGCGGTGACTCGTGGGCGAAATTGCGACAGCGGCCACGGGGGCGCCGGCCCTGCACGCCCCTTTACCGGAAGGTCTTTGGCCAGCCGTGGCGCTTGCAGGCCCGAAAGCTGGCTCTTATATAACCGGGCGAACCTTAAGTTCACCGAATCCACAGGGGACCGGACCCGACCTGCCCGACGGGGCCGAGCGGGAAGAGCCGGGTGCCGCATGAGGCCCGGGCGGTCTGCCGCAAGAGAAGGGTTTAGAGAATATGTCGAAAGTCATCGGAATCGACCTCGGCACGACCAACAGTTGTGTCGCGGTCATGGAAGGCAAGACTCCCAAGGTCATCGAGAATGCCGAAGGGGCGCGCACGACGCCCTCGATGGTGGCCTTCACCGAAGACGGCGAGCGCCTCGTCGGACTGCCGGCGAAGCGCCAGGCGGTCACCAATCCGGAGAACACGCTCTTCGCCATCAAGCGCCTGATCGGACGGCGCTGGGAAGATCCCATGGTGGAGAAGGACAAGAAGCTCGTCCCCTACAAGCTGGTCAAGGCGGGCAACGGCGACGCCTGGGTGGAATCCCACGGCAAGACCTACTCGCCCTCGCAGATTTCCGCCTTCATTCTGCAGAAGATGAAGGAGACGGCCGAGGCGTTCCTCGGCGAGAAGGTCGAAAAGGCGGTGATCACCGTCCCGGCCTACTTCAACGACGCCCAGCGCCAGGCGACCAAGGACGCCGGCAAGATCGCGGGACTTGAAGTGCTGCGCATCATCAACGAGCCGACGGCAGCCGCGCTCGCCTACGGCCTCGACAAGACCGAGGGCAAGACCATCGCGGTCTACGACCTGGGCGGCGGCACCTTCGACATCTCCATCCTGGAGATCGGCGACGGCGTGTTCGAGGTGAAGTCCACCAACGGCGATACCTTTCTCGGCGGCGAGGACTTCGACATGCGCCTGGTGGAGTACCTGGCGGCCGAGTTCAAGAAGGAGCAGGGCATCGACCTGCGCAACGACAAGCTCGCCCTGCAGCGGCTGAAGGAAGCCGCCGAGAAGGCGAAGGTGGAGCTGTCGTCGTCGCAGCAGACCGAGATCAACCTGCCCTTCATCACCGCCGACCAGTCGGGCCCGAAACACCTGACCATGAAGCTGACCCGCTCCAAGCTGGAAAGCCTGGTCGACGACCTGATCCAGAAGACCATCGGCCCGTGCAAGGCCGCGCTGAAGGACGCCGGCCTGAAAGCGGCGGAGATCGACGAGGTGGTGCTCGTCGGCGGCATGACCCGCATGCCCAAGGTGGTGGAGGCGGTGAAGACCTTCTTCGGCCGGGAGCCCCACAAGGGCGTGAACCCGGACGAGGTGGTCGCCATCGGCGCCGCCATCCAGGCGGGCGTGCTGCAGGGCGACGTCAAGGATGTGCTGCTGCTCGACGTGACGCCGCTGTCGCTCGGCATCGAGACGCTGGGCGGCGTGTTCACGCGGCTGATCGAACGCAACACCACCATCCCGACCAAGAAGAGCCAGGTGTTCTCGACGGCGGAAGACAACCAGAACGCGGTGACCATCCGCGTCTTCCAGGGCGAGCGCGAGATGGCGGCTGACAACAAGCTGCTCGGCCAGTTCGACCTGATGGGCATTCCGCCCGCGCCGCGCGGCGTGCCGCAGATCGAGGTCACCTTCGACATCGATGCCAACGGCATCGTCAACGTGTCGGCCAGCGACAAGGCCACCGGCAAGGAGCAGTCGATCCGCATCCAGGCGTCCGGCGGTCTCAGCGAGGCGGACATCGAGAAGATGGTCAAGGACGCCGAGGCCCACGCCGAGGACGACAAGAAGCGGCGCGAATCGGTCGAGGTCCGCAACCAGGCCGAGTCGCTGGTCAACTCCACGGAGAAGACGCTCAAGGAACTGGGCGACAAGATCGGCGCCGAGGACAAGTCCACGGTCGAGGGTGCGCTGGCGGAACTGAAGACCGCGCTCGAGGGCGAGGACATCGAGGACGTGAAGACCAAGGCGAACACGCTCGCCCAGGCCTCCATGAAGCTCGGCGAGGCCATGTACAAGGCCGCCGCGGAGAAGGACGGCCAGGATGGCGGCGGCGACGCCGGAACCGCGGGGTCGGGCGACGACGTGGTCGACGCCGACTTCGAGGAAGTGAAGGACGACGAGGGGAAAAAGCGGGCCTGACGGCCCGGTTCCGACCGGAAATGCGGCCTCCGTCCGCGCTCACGGTCCTGGCGCATGGCCGGGCGCGGGCAGCGGCGGAGGCCTTTTCCGGTAGCCGGCGGGGACCCCAGAACAGCGGACGGCCTGCCGCGGTGGCGGCAGGGAGCGCCTGAGGACGCCAGATGGCGAAGCGCGACTATTATGAAACGCTGGGAATAGGACGCGGCGCCGACGATGCGGCGATCAAGAGCGCCTACCGCAAGCTCGCCAAGCAATATCACCCCGACCGCAATCCGGGCGACCTAGAGGCCGAGCAGCACTTCAAGGAAGTGAACGCGGCTTACGAGACGCTCAAGGATCCGCAGAAGCGCGCGGCCTACGACCGCTTCGGCCACGCCGCCTTCGAGGGCGGCATGGGCGGGGCCGGCATGCACGGCTTCGGCGCGGATTTCTCCAGCTCCATGTCGGAGATATTCGACGACCTGTTCGGAGAGTTCATGGGCGGGCGGCGCGGACGCCCGCGCTCCTCGCGCGAGCGCGGGTCGGACCTGCGCTACAACATGGAGATCGAACTGGTCGAGGCCTTCACCGGCAAGACGGCGCAGATCCGCGTGCCGACCAGCGTCACCTGCGAAACCTGCGAGGGCACCGGCGCCAAGCCCGGCACCACGGCCACCACCTGCCGTACCTGCGGCGGGATGGGAAAGGTCCGCGCGAGCCAGGGCTTCTTCACCATCGAACGCACCTGCCCGTCCTGCCAGGGGCGCGGCGAGACCATCGAGGACCCCTGCACCGCCTGCAACGGCGCCGGCCGGATCACCAAGGAACGCACGCTGTCGGTGAACATTCCCGCGGGCGTGGAGGACGGCACGCGCATCCGGCTCGCGGGCGAGGGGGAGGCCGGCCTGCGGGGCGGACCGCCGGGCGACCTCTACATCTTCCTCTCCATCAGACCGCACGAATTCTTCCAGCGCGACGGCGCCGACCTGTTCTGCCGGGTGCCCATCGCCATGACGACGGCGGCGCTGGGCGGCCAGGTCGAGGTGCCGACGGTGGACGGCGGACGCAGCCGGGTAAAGGTGGTCGAGGGCACCGAGAGCGGCGCGCAGTTCCGCCTCAAGGGCAAGGGCATGCCGCATCTGCGCTCGAAATCCTCGGGCGATCTCTACATCGAGGTGGAGGTGGAAACGCCGAAGGACCTGACCCGCAAGCAGCGCGAACTGCTCGAGGAATTCGCCAAGGCGTCCTCGGAGGGCACCAGCCCGCGGTCGCACAGCTTCTTCGCCCGGGTGAAGGAATTCTTCAACGGGAGCGACGGGTGAGCGGCGCGGCGGAGGGATCGTGATGCTGCCCAGGCCCTCGACACCCGCCGCGCGGCTGATCGTCGCCCTGGATGTGCCCACCGTGAAGCAGGCCCGCGAGCTGGCCTCGACCATCGGCCCGGCGGCGGGCGTTTTCAAGATCGGGCTGGAGCTGCTCTACGCGGGCGGCGCGGCGCTGGCGCAGGAGCTGGCGAAGGAGAACCACCACATCTTCGTGGACGCCAAACTGCTCGACATCCCCAATACCGTCGAGCGCGCCACGGCAAACATCTCCCATATCGGCGCCAGCTTCCTCACGGTGCATGGCACCGACACGAAGACGCTGGAGGCCGC
>JBFWSL010000208.1:0-6576 GCA_050248375.1 Hyphomicrobiales bacterium
CAAGGCGGGGCATGGCGTCATAATCGACATACTCGCGCGGCACGTCCTCGATACCCGAACCCGACACCCGCACCAGCGGACCGACCAGGTTGTGGTCCTGGTTGGTGGCGATGCCGTTCTGCATGGTGAAGGTGCCCGAAAGCAGGCTGAAGTCGGTCTTGGCGCTGGGCTGGTCCTTCCAGCCGCCGATCTGGCCGGCCTTGAGGGAGCGGATCATGCCGGCGACGTTCACGCCCTCGATGGCGCCGTCGGAAAAGACAACGGAGCCATTGCCCTGCAGGCTGCGGACGATCTCGCTCTCCGACCGGCCCTGCCCCGACAGTGCGACTTGCGCCTTGCCGCGCCCCGACAGCCACTTGAAATTCATGGCGTCGCGCAGCAGCGGCAGCGCGGAAATGCCGTCGAGGGAGAACTGGGAGGCGAAGGCCGGCACGGGGCGGGCGCTGTCGAGGGTAAAGCGGCCGGCGCCGCGGCCGTCATAAAGCTCGATCTCGGACAGATCGGCCGAAAGCACGCCGTTCTTGAGAGTGGCCGCGACCACGCCCTTGCCCGTCTTTATGCGCTGATAGTGAATGGCGCCGGTCGCCAGCTTCATGTCGGCGTCCATGGCCTGCAGGCCGGCAAGATCCATCGCGCGCTGGTTCCAGGCCCGCACCTGGGGCTGGGGCGGCTGGTCCTGCCTGTTGAGCTGGTCGATGAAATCCCCGAGGGACTGGTCGGACTTCGGCCTGGGCGCGGGCCCCGCCTGGGGCGGCTGCTGCGCCTGAGGGGCGGAAGCCGGCGCAGCGGCAGGAGCCGGCGCCGCCGGGGCGGGCGCGCCACCCTCGCCCAGATAGGCATTCAGATCGAGACGGTCGAGAGAGAGAGCCGCGCGCACATACGGGCGCGGCGCGCGCAACTGCACCGAGGCGGTCCCCTGCCCGGTCATGCCGTCCAGAGACAGGTTGGCCCTGGAGAAAGTGATGGTGTCGCCCTCGACCTTGAGATGGCCGGTGACGGAGGCAGGGCCGAGACCCTTGCCGGAAGGAAGCGGCGAACCGGTCCAGCCGGCGAACTCGCGCAGCGAGGCGAACTTCGCCGAAACGTTGCCGTCGGCGGCAAGGCCGGACGCGACAGCGACGCGGCCGTCGAAGCTGCCCTGACCCAGGCGGGTCGCAGCGGAGGCCTTCACCGCGGAATGGGAATTGCCTGTCAGGGCGACAACGGAACCCACTTCGGCATTGAAGTCGATCTTCTCAGCCCGCCAGACCAGATCGCCCTTGGCCCGCAGGGGCGCGGTGGTGGCCTCCTGCACGAGGTTTACGTTGACCGCGTCGATACGGTGGGTGGCGCCGCTGCGCTCGTCCGAGTAGATGACGATACCATCGACGATGCTCGCCGCGCCGAGACGCAGGCCGTCCATGTAACCGCCGGCGCCGCCCGCGGCCTGCGCCTGGGCGAAGCGCGGCAGGACGGGTGGCGCGGAGGTGTCGGCGGCAGCATCCCCGGAGGAGGCGTATAGGGGGGCTGAGCCGGCGGCCTTGCGGTCGAAATCCCAGTTCCTGCGGCCGGAAGCGTCAACGCGCAGACTGATGACCGGGCGCACGAGCACGAACTTCTCTATCTCTACCTGACGGGCGAACAGCGGCAGGAGGCGAAGATTGACGTTCAGCGACTCCATCTTGAGCATGGGGCCGCCCTGCATGTCGGGCGGCGAGGACAGCGTCACGTCGCCCAGGTCAACGCCCAGGTTCGGATAGAAAGTGAACGCAGTCCGGCCCTTGACGGTGAGGTCGCGGCCGGTCTGCTGGCGCACCACCGTGGAGACCTGTTCGCGGATCAATTCCTCGGGAACGAGGAAGGCGACGGCACCGAGCACGAGGCCGGTGAGGACGAAAACGGCGAATAGCGCTTTGAGAATGGTTCGCATTGCCCTGCTTCTCGGCGGATTTCAGCAAGAAAATCCTGTTGTTACCGCCTCCGAATCGCGTGGATTGTGATCAGACATTACGACCAGATTGAGGGAGAGACTAGGTCTGTCGCCACGCAGGAACGCTCACGGCCTCGCGAGGCCGTGAGGGCAATACTGCCCGGGAATGGGGCGTAAGTGCGTCCGGCTAACGGACCAGCAGCACGGAGCCTGCGAAATGACGGGCGACCTTCTCGACGTTCGAGCCCATCAGATAGGTCTTCATGTCGGGCCCATGCGCGCCCATCACCACAAGGTCGGCATCGACCTTCTTGGCCGTGCGCAGGATCTGGTCGTAGATGCGGCCATGGCCCACATGCAGCTTCGCCTTGATCCCCTTGAGCATCTTGCTGGCGAAGTCCTCCAGGCCCTTCTCCGCGGCGTTCAGCGCCTTCACCTCGAAGTCCGCCGGGAAATAGGCCTCGACGGACGCCATGCCGAAGTCCGGCACCACCGTCACCAGATGCAATTCCGCCTTGAATTCCCTGGCCATGTCGGAGGCAACCGGCAACGCCTTCTTCCACGACGCCTCATGGTTGAGATCGACCGCAAGCAATATGCGCGAATACATCTTCAGGCTCCCTTCGGCTTCGCCGCACGGCCACCATCGGAGGTGGCCGGCATGCGGCGGCGCTGCATCCAGATCACGCCCAGCAGAACGAGCACGGCGGGAATATACATCCAGAACTTCGACGGCTGTCCGACGGGTTTCAGCACCTCGAGGATCTCCTGATCCCAATCCAGACCTGCCTTCTTGGCGGGCGTATCGAAACCGACATCGTCGATAATGGTCTTGCCGCCGTCCTGTTTGATGGTCAGACCGGCATTCTTTAGGCGTTCCTCGCCGGTGGCGCCTTGAGGCAAATCAAGCAGCACCACCCACTCGATGGTCTGGCCGACGTCGTTCTTGCCCCTGACCTTGAGGCGCAACGGTTCCCCGGCCGGCATATTCTGCGCCGCCTGCGCGATCTCCGTGGGCGCGCGCTCGATGAAGGGCGGAGAGATCAGATCCATCCAGAAGCCAGGCCGAAACAGGGTGAACGCGACCAGCAGCAGCAGGGCGCTCTCCCAGAGGTAGCTGCGCACCAGGAACCAGCCCTGGGTGGCGGCGGCGAAGAGCAGCATGGCGACGGTGGCGATGATGAAGATGCCGATGCCGCCGAGCAGGTTCACGTCGATGAGCAGCAGATGGTGGTTGTAGATGAACAGGAAGGGCAGCGCCGCGGTTCGCAACGAATAGAAGAACGCCACCACGCCGGTTCGCATGGGATCGCCGCCCGAGACGGCCGCGGCGGCGAATGAGGCCAGCCCCACGGGTGGCGTCACGTCGGCCATGATGCCGAAATAGAAGACGAACATATGCACGGCGATGAGCGGCACGATGAGGCCGTTCTGCGTGCCCAGCGTGACGATCACGGGGGCGAGCAATGCCGACACCACGATGTAATTCGCGGTGGTGGGCAGGCCCATGCCAAGGATCAGCGACAGGATGGCCGTCAGGAACAGGATGGCCAGGATGTTGCCGCCGGAGAGCACTTCGACGACCTCCGCGAGAGCCGAACCCACGCCGGTCTGGCTGACGGTGCCGACGATGATGCCCGCCGTCGCCGTGGCGATGGCGATGCCGATCATGTTGCGGGCGCCGGAAACCAGACCCTCGAGCAGGTCCTGCAGGCCCCGCCGGAACGCCTCGTTATAATTGTGCTGATTGCGGAAATAGGCGAACAGCGGCCGCTGGGTGACCAGGATGAAAATCATGAAGGCCGACGCCCAGAAGGCCGACAGGCCGGGGGAGAGCCGCTCCACCATGAGCGCCCAGATCAGCACCACCACGGGAAGCAGGAAGTGCAGGCCGGACTTGATGGTGGGGCCGGGTTCGGGAAGCTTGAGAACCGGCTCGTTGGGGTCCTCCATCTTCAGCTCGGGATAGCGCGCGCCGTAGGCGATGAGCCCCACATAGACCGCTATCAGCAATGCCGTGATGATCCAGCTCGCCGCCGGGCCGAACACCGGACGAATCCAGCCGATGCCGTAGTAGACGGCGAAGGAGAGGACGCAGACGGCGATGATGCCGATGAGCAGACCCATGAGGCGCTGGACCCAGGGCTTGGGCATGACCGCGCGCGGCAGGCCCTCCATGCCCAGCTTCATCGCCTCCAGATGGACGATGTAGACCAGCGCGATGTAGGAGATGGTGGCGGGCAGGAAGGCGTGTTTGACCACGTCGAAATAGGGGATGCCCACATACTCGACCATGAGGAAGGCGGCGGCGCCCATGACCGGCGGCATGATCTGGCCGTTCACGGAGGACGCCACCTCGACGGCGCCGGCCTTCTCGGCGGAAAAGCCGACGCGCTTCATGAGCGGGATGGTGAATGTGCCGGTGGTCACCACGTTGGCGATGGACGAGCCCGAGATGAGGCCGGTCATGGCCGACGACACCACAGCCGCCTTGGCCGGGCCGCCGCGCAGGTGGCCCATGAGCGAGAAGGCGACCTGGATGAAGTAGTTGCCCGCGCCGGCGCGGTCGAGCAGCGCGCCGAACAGCACGAACAGGAAGACGAAGCTCGCGGACACGCCCACGGCTATGCCGAACACGCCTTCGGTGGTGATCCACTGGTGGTTCACCACCTCGCTCAGGTTGTTGCCCTTGTGCGCGATGATGTCGGGCATGTAGGGCCCGAGGAAGGTGTAGGCGAGGAACACCGTGGCGACGATGGTCAGCGCGGGCCCCAGGGTCCTGCGGGTCGCCTCGAGCAGCAGCATCAGGCCGACGATGGCCGCGACGAAATCCTGGAAGATCGGGGCGCCAACGCGGTCGGCAATGCCCGTGTAGAACAGAAAGAGATAGGACGCGCAAAAAGCGCCGACGATGGCCAGCACCCATTCATGGGGCGGCACATATTTCCGCGGCGAGCCGAGCAGCACGCAGGCGACGACGGCCGCGGCACTGCCGAAGATAATCCATGCCGGCACCGCGCCCTTGGAGCCGTGCCAGAACAGAAAGGCCAGCAGCACGGGCACGACCACGCCAAGGCCAATCTGGAACGGCGTGCGTTCAGAGGGATAGGCAAGGAACGCCAGGAAGATGGCGAAGGCGAGGTGGATGGAGCGCGCCTCGGTATCGTTGAAGACGCCGATGCCGAACATGAAGGGAAGCGGCGAGGCGAACCAAAGCTGGTACAGCGACCAGGCGAGCGCCACCAGGAGCATCAGCTTGCCGACGGAACCGCCGGGATCACGTGCGCCCGTATCGCTGGCTGCGACGAGTTCGTCGAGCTCAGCCTGGCTCAGGCCTCCGCCCGCGGCAGCGGGCTTGGAAGCGGACTTCTTCTTCGCGGATTTCGCCATGACCCCGTCCCCCTTGGCGGGCAGGCGACGCCGGCTTCCCGCCTGGCCTGCCCTGCTTCAACCGGGCCCGTGAATGCCCGGCCATAAAGATAAAGAGCCGGTCCCGAAGGACCGGCTCCGTGGCGGATACTTACATCCAGCCCTTTTCCTTGAAGTACTTGGCCGCGCCGGGATGCAGCGGGGCCGAGTTGCCCGACTTGACCATCTCCTTGGGATCGAGGATCCCGAAGGCGGGATGGAGACCCTTGAAGCGGTCGAAGTTGTCGAACACCGCCTTCACGACCTCGTAGACGGTCGCCTCGGGAATATCGGCCGAGGTGACGAAGGTGGCGCGCACGCCGAAGGTGTCCACGTCCTTGTCGGTGCCCTTGTACATGCCGCCGGGGATGGTCGCCTTGGCGTAGTAGGCGTTGTCCGCGACCAGCTTGTCGATGCCGGAGCCGGTCACGGGGATCAGGACGGAATCGCAGGAGCTGGTGGCTTCCTGGATCGAACCGTTCGGATGGCCCACGGTGTAGATGATGGCGTCCACCTTGTTGTCACACAGCGCCTGGGCCTGTTCGGCAGGCTTCAACTCGGAAGCCAGCGCAAAGTCGCCCGTGGTCCAGCCAAAGGCGCTCAGAACCACTTCCATGGTGGCACGCTGGCCGGAGCCGGGATTGCCGATGTTGACGCGCTTGCCCTTCAGGTCCTCGAACTTGGTGATGTTCGCGTCCTTGCGGGCGACGACGGTGAAGGGTTCGGGATGAACCGAGAAGACGGCGCGAAGCTTGTCGAACTTGTTGCCCTCGAACTTCGAGCTGCCGTTGTGAGCGTGGAACTGCCAGTCGGACTGAGCGACGCCCATCGTCATGTCGCCGGCCTTGATGGAATTGATATTGGCGATGGAGCCGCCCGTGGAAGGAGCGGTGCACTTGATGCCGGTCTTCTCGGAGTCGCGATTGACCAGCCTGCAGATCGACTGGCCGACGACGTAGTAGACACCGGTCTGACCGCCGGTACCGATGGTGATGAACTTCTCCTCTGCAGCCTGGGACGGTGCCGCAAAGGCAACTGCCGCCAGGAAGGCGAGAGCAAATCTCTTCATACTGAATCTCCTCACTCTGTTCCCAGAACAACCGGCAGAATGGCCAGTTGCGATCACTGTATTCCACGGCCCCGTGCGACCTGCGCACTTGCGCGGAAGGATGCTGGCCCAGACGACCGTGTCCCCGCCCCTGCGGACGTGGAGGAAGCCGAGCGTAGCAAGTTTCATGACAGGAGATAAACCCCTGATA
>JBFWSL010000209.1:0-6543 GCA_050248375.1 Hyphomicrobiales bacterium
CGGGAGCCTCCGTGAGTGCCGTAGCCCAGATCGTCCCGCAGGCAGCCTTGCCGGTCGCCGCCGCCGCGCAGACGGGGGCGGCTCCGGCAGGCGCGGGCGGCTCCGCGCTGCCCGCCGGGCTGAGGCCCGGCCAGGTGGTTCTGGCCCAGGTGCTGGGTGCGGGCGAGGGCGGGGCGACCCGCATTTCCATCGGCGGCCAGATGTTCGACGTGATGCTGGCGCGGCCGGCCGAGGCCGGGACCACGCTGCGCTGCCAGGTGCAGGGGCAGGGCGCGGAGGCGAAGCTGCTGCCGCTGCCGCAGCAGGGTACGGCTTCGGGAGGTACGGGCGGGACCGGAGCCGCACAGGCGCAGGCCCCGCCGCAACCGGCGGCGCTGATCGCGAGGAGCCTGCCCCCGGGTCCGACTCGGGAGGCGCTGCTGCAAACCGCGCGCCTGTCGCTCGCCACACAGGATTCGCTGGCGCCGCTGTTCGCCAGCCTGGCGGCGGCGCAGTCGCGGGGCGGGGCGCTGCCCGACGCCGTAATGAGCGCGATGACGCAACTGCTCGGACTGAGGCTCAACGCGAATGGCAAGCCGGTGACGGCGGGAGCGCTGCAGCGGGCGGTCATGGACTCCGGACTGTTCATGGAGGCGCGCCAGGCTTCCGGTCAGCCGCAGCCCGCGGGCGACATGAAAGCTGCGTTGCTGGCGCTGCGCGGCGCGCTGGCCGGGTGGCTGGGCGGCGGCATGCCGGCGCCGGCCCGCATGGGCGAACGGCCCATGCCGCCGTTGCGCGGTATCGCGCCACGGGGTCAGCCCGCCGGGTCGCCGCCGCCGGCAGGCATCGACGGCAAGGGGCTGGGGCGCCTGCTGCTCGACCAGGCGGACGCAGCGCTCTCGCGGGTGCGTCTGTCGCAGATGGCTTCGCTGCCCGAGGCCCACGCCACGCGCGAAGGGCAGGGACGGGCGGCGGCCGCCGAATGGCATTTCGAGCTGCCGCTCGCGGCCAGCGGGGCCACGGGGATGGCGCAGTTCCGGGTGTCGCGCGACGGTGGCGGAAACGGGGAGGCGGAGCGCGAAGGACGCGGCTGGCGCATGGAGGTGGCGGTGGATTTCGAGGCCACCGGCGGCATCCATGCGGATGTGAGCTTGCGTGGAGGCGTGCTCGGCGTCTCGCTGCTGGCGGAGCGGGGCGAAACGGCCGATGAGCTCCGCGCCGCGCTGCCGGAACTTGGCGAGGCGCTCGCCGCGCAGGGCCTGACCGTTGGCAGGCTCGCCTGCCGCCAGGGGGTGCCGGAGCGTCCCGCGCCCGCGGCCGGCCATTTCATGGACGAGGCGTCATGAAGGCGTCGGACAGGTCGCTCGCCGTCGCGCTCGAATACGAGACGGGCCGGCGCGAGGCGCCACGTGTCGTCGCCAAGGGCAAGGGCAAGGTGGCGGAGAAGATCGTCGCCATCGCGCGGGAACACGGCGTCGTCATCGAGTCCAATCCGCATCTCGCCGAGGCGCTGAGCGGCGTCGAACTCGACCAGGAAATCCCGGTGGAACTCTATCAGGCGGTGGCGGAAGTGATCGGCTTCGTGCTGCGCAAGTCCGGCAAGCGCAGGTAGTCCCGGCTACTGTGTCTTCGCGGGCAGCATCTTCTCGATGCGGCTGAAATACTCCCGCGGCATGAGCGTCCACTGTTCGCCGCTTTCCAGGCGGAAGCCGCCGAAGTCGTCGTTGCCGGCGATCATCCGGAAGGCGTCCGGGAAATCCATGGTGGCGATGTTGGTGCCTTGCTGGAGCGTGCGGCTGGCGCTGTCCATGTCGGCGTAGAAATGCGCCCAGGACTTGCCCTGGTTGTCCTGCGAGACCAGCAGGCTGAGCCGGCCGTTTCCATCGGCCTTCTCGGACAGGGGGACGATCACCTTGAGCGGTATGGCGTCCTTCATGATGATCTCGACGGAGTCGGAGATCGCCATGTTCTCGGCTTTCTTCAGCGTCGCGCTCAGCGTCTCCACGCCCGTGTCCGCCTGGACCATCTGCATCCTCCGTGGCTGTTCCGGGCCTGCGCCGGCCGCTGCGCCGCCACAGAGGACGACAACCAGCGCGGCGGCGAAGGCGCATGCGCGAGACCGGTTGACCATGTGCTTCATCCCTCGAGCCCGTCCAGACCCATTATAAGCCCGGCATGGGCGCGGCCAAGCTGTTCCGGCGTCAGGCAGTAGGGCGGCAGCAGGTAGACGCTGGGGCCGAGCGGGCGGATGTTGAGGCCCATCTCCAGATAGCGGTCGCGCAGGGCCACGCTGGCGGCGGACTTGTAGCCGGAGGCGTCATCCTTCAGGTCGAAGGCGAGCATGGTGCCCAGCGCGCGCGGCCTGGTCACGCGGGGGTGGGCGGCAAGCTCGGGCAGGAAGGCCCTGTGGGCCCTGGCGATGGCGCCGATGCGGTCCATGGTCTTCTCGGTTCCGTAGAGATCCAGGGAAGCCAGCGCCAGCGCGCAGGTGGTCGGGTTGGCGGTGAAGCTGTGGCCGTGGGCGAGCGCCCTGGCGAAGTCCGGGGCGCGGAAGGCCTCGAAGATGTCCTGGCGGGTCACGGTGACCGACATGGGCAGCATGCCCGCCGTCAGGCCCTTGGCGAGACAGACGATGTCCGGCGCGACGCCGGCCTGCTCGCAGGCGAACAGGGTGCCGGTGCGGCCGAAGCCGGTGGCGACCTCGTCATGGATGACGAGGATATCCGCCGCGCGGGCGCGCTCGGTGACGGCGCGCAGGAATTGCGGCCTGCACACGCGCATGCCGGCGGCGCCCTGCATCAGCGGCTCGACGATGAGGGCGGCCGTTGCCGCCGCGCCCGCCTCCAGCGCGCGGTCGAGGGCGGCGAGCGCCCGCGCCTCGCGGGCCTCCACTTCGCCGTCGCCTTCCCAGGTATCGGCGAAGGGCACGGTCTCCACCTCGCACATGATGTCCGCGTAGAGGGTGAAGTATCCGCAGCCTCGTCCCACCGACATGGCGCCGAGCGTGTCGCCGTGATAGCCGCCGTCGAAGGCGAGGAAGCGCGTGCGGGCCGTGTCGCCGCGGTTGCGCCAGTAGTGATAGGCCATTTTCAGCGCCACCTCGACGGCGGTGGAGCCGTTGTCGGAAAAGAACACGCGTTCGAGGCCGCCCGGCAGCAGGGCGGCGAGACGGCCGGCAAGCGCCGCCGCCGCGGGGTGGGTGAAGCCGCCGAACATGACGTGATCGAGTTGCGCGGCCTGGGCGGCGATGGCCCGCACCAGCGCCGGGTGGCCGTGGCCGTGGGTGCAGGTCCACCAGGAGGAGATCAGGTCGAGATACTCCCTGCCGTCCTCGCCGTACAGCACCGCGCCGCGCGCGCCGGTGATGACGGGCGGGTCCGCTTCCTGGCCGTGCTGGGTATAGGGGTGCCAGACGTGGCGGCGGTCGAGATCAGTGGTGTCGGTCACGGGCGGGTCTCACAGGCTGTCGAGGTCGCATTCGGGCTCGACCGCGAGCAGGGCCTCGCGGGTCACGGGCTCGAGCGGCGGCAGGTGGCCGACGACGCGCGCCTTGCCGTAGCTCTCGATGGCGGCGCGGTTGTGCGGCATGTTGGGTCCGCACAGCAGCACGCCGGCCACCGGGATGCGGCGGCTGCGCAGCGCCTCCAGGCTCAGCAGGGTATGGTTGATGGTGCCGAGAGCGGTGCGCGCCATCAGCAGGGCCGGAAGGCCGGATTGGCGAATCAGGTCAATGACAAGGGACTCCGGGTTGAGAGGCACCATGAGCCCGCCCGCGCCCTCGACCACCAGCGGTCCGTCCGGCACCGCGAAGCGGTCCATGGCTATGGCGACGCCGTCGCGGCGGGCGGCCTCGTGGGGGGAAAGCGGCTGGTTCAGCGAATAAACGGTGGGATGGAAGCGGTCGCCGCCGAGCCCGGTCAGGCGGCGCACCGTCTGCTCGTCCGTCTCGCCGTCGAGGCCGGCCTGGACCGGTTTCCAGTAGCGGGCGCCGGAGTGCAGCAGCAGCCATGCGGCCGCCAGCGTCTTGCCGATCCCGGTGTCGGTGCCTGTGAGAAATACACGCATGGACGGGGTTGAAGCGCGTTCCGGGCCCGGGGGCAAGAGCGAGGCCGCATGCCCCTGCGCCACGATCGGGGATTGCGGCGGATTCCGCATGGGTTAAACAAGAAAATGACATAGGCGCAGGAGAAGTTCTGGGGCGCGGGAGAAGTTCCGGGCGGGCCGGTCCCGGGCCGGAAATGGACGCGGCACACGGACATGAGGACATACCGCCGATGAAACGGATCGCCATATTCATCGCCATGATGCTGGTCCTGGCGGCGCCGGCGCAGGCCAGGACGCTGAAGATGGCCTATGACGCCGATCCGGTGTCGCTGGATCCTCACCAGCAGTTGTCGGGCGGCACGCTGCAACTCTCCCACATGCTGTTCGACCCGCTGATCCGCTGGGGCAGGGACTACGGCTTCGAGCCCCGCCTGGCGGAGCGCTGGGAGCGCATCAGCCCGACGGTGACGCGCTTCTACCTGCGCCCGGGAGTGCGGTTCCACTCGGGCAACGAGCTGACGGCGAAGGACGTGGTGTGGACCTTCGACCGCTTGCGCCAGAGCGCGGACTTCAAGGCGCTGTTCGCGCCGTTCAGCGAGGCGAGGGCGGTGGAGCCGCTGGTGGTGGACCTGGAGACGGCGAAGCCCTATCCGCTGGTGGAGAACCTGGCCACCTACATCTTCCCGATGGACTCCGCCTTCTACGAGGGCGACGACGGCGAGGGCCGGCCCAAGGGCGCCATCGTCAAGCATGGCGACTCCTTCGCCTCGCGCAACGCCTCGGGCACCGGGCCTTTCCGCATCGTGTCGCGGGAGCAGGGGGTGCGGGTGGAGTTCGAGCGCTTCGGCGGCTACTGGGACAAGGCCTCGCCGGGCAACGTGGACCGGATCGTCCTCACGCCGATCAAGGAGGGCGGGACGCGGGTGGCGGCGCTGCTCTCGGGAGACGTGGACTTCATCGCGCCGGTGCCGCCGGCGGACCTGGAGCGGCTGAAGGCCGATGCCAAGGTGGACGTGGTGACCATGACCGGCACGCGCGTCATCACCCTGCAGCTCAACCAGGAGCGGGTGCCCCAGTTCAGGGACAGGCGCGTCCGGCAGGCGATCGTGCATGCGATCAACAACGAGGGGATCGCCGACAAGATCATGCGCGGCTTCGCCACGCCGGCGGCGCAGCTCTCGCCGCCGGGCTACGCGGGGCACGACCCGGCGCTGAAACCGCGCTTCGATCTGCGGGCGGCGCGTTCGATGATGAAGGAGGCGGGCTACGAGAACGGCTTCTCCGTCACCATGCTCGCGCCCAACAACCGCTATGTGAACGACTTCCGCATCGCGGAAGCCGTGGCGGCGATGCTGGCCAGGATCGACATCAAGGTGGACCTCAAGACCGTGCCCAAGGCGCAGTACTGGCCGCTCTACGACCAGCGGGCCGCCGACATCATGATGATCGGCTGGCACGCGGATACCGAGGACTCGGCGAACTTCGCGGAGTTCCTGGCCATGACGCCGGACAAGCAAGCCGGCTGGGGCCAGTATAACTCCGGCAACTACTCCAGTCCCACGGTGGACAAGATGGTGCTGCAGTCGCAGTCGATGACCGATTCCAAGGCGCGGGCCGAATTGCTGCAGCAGGTCGAGCGCACGCTGCATGAGGACGCGGCCTTCGTGCCGCTGCACTGGCAGCATCTGGCGTGGGCCGCGCGCAAGGGCGTGCATATCGCGCCCATCGTCAACGTGATGGATTTCCCCTTCCTCGGCGACCTGGTGATGGACTAGGGGGGCGTTGCGGGCTGCTGTCTGGACCCCGGCTTGAAGCCGGGGTTTCGGACACTCTCCTGTGTCCGCGACGTGGCGAAACCCCGGGCGAAGACCCGGGGTCCTTCCCGCCACCGCCGGTCACCGAAACCCCGGGCTTGGCCCGGGGTCCATGCCGCTTGGGGGCCCGGTTGCGCTTCTTGCTTGGACCCCGGCCTTCGCCGGGGTTTCGCATCCTCTTCCGTCTCACAGCCTGGCGAAAACCCGGGCCTGACCCGGGGTCCAGAAATCTTGCTAACGGAACAGGTCCTCGAACAGGTCGCGCCAGTCAGGATTGTGATCCTCGATAAGGCGGATTTTCCATGCGCGCCTCCACTTCTTGACCAGACGCTCGCGTGCGACCGCATCCTGAATGGTCGAATGCGGTTCGACATACACCAGATGCTTCAAGCCATAGGTGCTGGTGAACCTGCTGCCAATCCCCTGCCGGTGTTCCCATATGCGCTTTGCCAAGTTGGTGGCGGCGCCTACATAAAGAGTACCGTTGCGCCGGTTGGTCATGATGTAGAGGAATGCGCCACGCTCCATCAGTCTCTCCACGGCCAGCCCCTGGGCGACGGCGAGGGATCGCAAATTCCGATGATCATGACGGTAGGACAATTTCCGAGCCAAGAGAAACCCGGGGACGCCCTATGGCCTCCGGCTCCGGCTTTCGCTGGACCCCAGCCTGCGCTGCGGGTTTCGCTTTTTTTGTGCGGGCTACTGG
>JBFWSL010000210.1:0-6493 GCA_050248375.1 Hyphomicrobiales bacterium
GAGGTCGAGAGCGGGAACATCACGGATGTGACCATCTCGGGCAACCAGATATCCGGGCATTATTCCGACGGCCGCGGCTTCCAGAGCTATGCCCCCAACGATCCCACCCTGGTGGACCGCCTGTACAAGAAGGGCGTGCGCATCACGGCGCGGCCTTCCGACGAGGGCGTGCCGTCGCTGTTCGACGTGCTGATCTCCTGGTTCCCCATGCTGCTGCTGATCGCCGTGTGGATCTTCTTCATGCGCCAGATGCAGTCCGGCGGCGGGCGCGCCATGGGCTTCGGCAAGTCCAAGGCCAAGCTGCTGACCGAGCGGCAGGGCCGCGTCACCTTCGAGGACGTGGCCGGTGTGGACGAGGCCAAGGAGGACCTGCAGGAGATCGTCGAATTCCTGCGCGATCCGCAGAAGTTCCAGAAGCTGGGCGGACGCATTCCGCGCGGCGCGCTGCTGGTCGGCCCTCCGGGCACCGGCAAGACGCTGCTGGCGCGCGCCATCGCCGGCGAGGCGAACGTTCCCTTCTTCACCATCTCGGGCTCCGACTTCGTGGAGATGTTCGTGGGCGTGGGTGCGAGCCGCGTGCGTGACATGTTCGAGCAGGCGAAGAAGAACGCGCCCTGCATCATCTTCATCGACGAAATCGACGCGGTCGGCCGCCATCGCGGCGCGGGCCTGGGCGGCGGCAACGACGAGCGCGAGCAGACGCTGAACCAGTTGCTCGTCGAGATGGACGGCTTCGAGGCCAATGAAGGCATTATCCTGATCGCCGCCACCAATCGCCCCGACGTGCTGGACCCGGCGCTGTTGCGTCCGGGCCGTTTCGACCGGCAGGTGGTGGTGCCGCGTCCCGACATCATCGGCCGCGAGCGCATCCTGAAGGTTCACGTGCGCAAGGTGCCGCTGGCGCCCGACGTGGAACTGAAGACCATCGCGCGCGGCACGCCGGGCTTCTCCGGTGCCGACCTCGCCAACCTGGTCAACGAGGCGGCCCTGCTCGCCGCGCGCCGGTCCAAGCGGCTGGTGACGCAGCAGGAGTTCGAGGACGCCAAGGACAAGGTGATGATGGGCGCGGAGCGCCGCTCCATGGTGATGAGCGAGGAGGAGAAGAAGCTCACCGCCTATCACGAGGGCGGCCACGCGCTGGTCGCCATGCACCAGGCGGCTTCCGACCCGGTGCACAAGGCCACCATCATTCCGCGCGGCCGGGCGCTGGGCATGGTCATGCGCCTGCCCGAGCGCGACCAGCTCTCCGTCACCCGGGGCAAGCTGAAGGCCGACCTGGCGGTGGCCATGGGCGGCCGCGTGGCCGAGGAGGTTATCTTCGGCCACGAGAAGGTGACGTCCGGCGCTTCCGCCGACATCAAGATGGCGACGAACATGGCCCGCGCCATGGTGACCCAGTTCGGCATGTCGGAGAAGCTGGGGCCGCTGGCCTATGGCGACAACGAGGAGGAAGTGTTCCTCGGCCATTCGATCGCGCGGCAGCAGAACCTGTCCGACGAGACCCAGAAGCTGGTGGACGAGGAAATCCACCGCATCGTGGACGAGGGCTACGCGACCGCGAAGAAGATCATCAACAAGCACGTGGACCAGCTTCACACCATCGCCAAGGGGCTGCTCGAATACGAGACGCTCTCGGGCGACGAGATCAAGGACCTGCTGAACGGCAAGCCGCCGGTGCGCGACCTTGGCGACGAGCTGAAGCCGAACGAGCCGGTCTCCTCGGCGGTTCCTTCCGCGGGCAAGGCCAAGAAAACGCGCAAGAAGGGCGGCGAGCCCGACACCGGCGGCATGGAGCCGCAGCCGCAGGCCTGACATCCGGGCATGGGGGAGGGGACGATGCCGTCGCGACAGCGCAGCGCTCGCTCCTCCTCCTCCGGCTTTCCCCGCTATTCCCCTTGTCCAGCGTTGTGACCAGCGCGCGCGGCGCGGCCGTGGCCTGCGTCCTGCTGCACGCCCTGTGTCTTCATGGGCCGGGCGCACGGGCGCAGGAGGCGCTGTGCGCGCCGCTACAGCAGATCATCGACGCCGCCGCGGCGGACTTCAGCGCGCTCGGGACGCTGCCCACGGACGGCCAGCCGAGGCGCGCGGAAGGAAGCGTGCTGCTGCCGGATATGGACTCCTGCGGCATCGACGCGACGGAAAAGACGGTCACCTATGGCTGCGTCAAGAGCTTCGCCGAAAGGGCCGGGGCGATTGCCCAGGTGAAGGCTTATGACGAGGCCATCCGCGCCTGCCGCCCCGGGGCGGTGCGCAACGTCATCGTCGGCGTCCATGTCTACGAGGAGCCCTACGGGGAAAGCGGCGATGTCTACCTGATGATGGACATGGGCGTGGATTCCACCGGCGGCAGGCATCTGTTCTCGATCGGCATCGGGCTGGATAAGTAAGGGGTACGCCCGCGTACCCGCACTCCGCATGGCGTAATCCACTCGAATCCGGAACGCGGTCTTGACGCGCCATACGATCTAACGTCATTCCGGCGGAAGCCGGAATCCAGAATTTTCCTAGCCTTCCGCCGGTGCAGATGCTGCAACTGGACCCCGGCTTTCGCCGGGTGACGGAAGAAACCTGGGACTGAGAGAAATCGTGCCGCAAGACTTTTACCTTCTCCCGCGCGGGTTGCTCTATGGCGAGGCCGCCGCCGATGCCGTCGTGGCGGGGGAAGCCGCATGGCTGGCCGGCGGACCCGTGGCCTGGACGCTGGCGCAGGTCATCGAGGGCGCGCCGGGCGCCTCCAGGAGGCAACTGCGCCGCTACGCGGACCTGAAGGCGTCCCGCTCGGAAGGGTTGCGCGCGCTACTGGCGAATATCTGCGCGCCTCGGCCGCCGCTGGCGGGGCTGCCCATGGACCGGACGCAGATCATGGGCGTGGTCAACGTGACGCCGGACAGCTTTTCCGACGGCGGGGAGTTCCTCGAGCCGCAGGCTGCCGTCGCGCACGGCCTCGAGTTGGCGAAGGCGGGCGCCGGCATCCTCGACATCGGGGCGGAGTCCACGCGGCCCGGCTCCGGGGGCGTGCCGCTGAAGGAAGAGCTGGCGCGGGTGCTGCCGGTCATCGAGGGTCTGCGCAACGCGGGCGCGGTGCTGTCGCTGGATACGCGCAAGGCGGGGGCGATGGCGCGGGGCGCGGAGGCCGGCGCGCGCATGCTCAACGACGTATCGGCCCTCACGCACGATCCCGATGCGCTGGAGTCCGCCAGGGCGTGCGGCCTGCCGGTGGTGCTGATGCATGCCCGGGGCGATCCCAAGACCATGCAGGACGACCCGCGCTACGACGACGTGCTGTTTGAGGTCTACGACTACCTGGAGGCGCGCATCGCGGCGTGCGAGGCGGCGGGTATTCCCCGGCAAATGCTGATCGCCGACCCCGGCATCGGCTTCGGCAAGACGCTGGAGCACAATCTCACGCTCATATCCAACATGGCGCTGTTCCACGGGCTCGGCGTAGCGCTGCTGCTGGGGGCCTCGCGCAAGCGGTTCATCGGCACGCTGTCCGGCGAGCCCCAGGCCCGCAAGCGGCTCGGCGGTTCGGTCGGGGTCATGCTGGCGGCGGCGGCCCAGGGCGTGCAGATTCACAGGATGCACGACGCGCGGGAGGCGCGGGCGGCGCTAACCCTCTGGCAAGCCTGCACTACGGGCCGCGCCGGGATGGTGTAATGTCTGTTTATATTTTTTGACCTCTAATGAGGCCCGGCCCCGCGCATAATGCGGCCAGCCGTGGCGGGGGGCGCGGCTCCCCTGCCATTCGAGGGAACGGATCGGCCAGCGGGCCCGTCTGCCGGTAGGGACATGTCACGGAAGTATTTCGGAACCGACGGTATTCGCGGGACGTCGAACTCGCAGCCGATGACCTCGGAGATCGCCCTGAAGGTCGGCATGGCCGCGGGCACGCTGTTCACCAACGGCGAACACCGGCACCGGGTGGTGATCGGCAAGGACACCCGTCTCTCCGGCTACATGATCGAGTCCGCGCTGGTCTCCGGCTTCACCGCCGTGGGCATGGACGTGTTCCAGCTCGGCCCGATGCCGACGCCGGCGGTGGCCATGCTGACCACGTCGCTGCGCGCCGATCTCGGCGTGATGATCTCCGCCTCGCACAATCCGTTCGAGGACAACGGCATCAAGCTGTTCGGGCCCGATGGCTTCAAGCTGTCCGATGAGACCGAGCACGCCATCGAGGCACTGATCGACCAGGACCTGACCTCGCGGCTGGCGAAGCCGGAGCGCATCGGGCGGGCCAAGCGCATCGACAGCGCGCAGGAACGCTACATCGAATTCGCCAAGCGCACGCTGCCGCGCAAGATCCGCTTCGACGGACTGCGCGTGGTGGTGGATTGCGCCAACGGAGCGGCCTACAAGGTCGCCCCGGCGGCGCTTTGGGAACTGGGCGCGGAAGTCATCTCCATCGGCGTCGATCCTAATGGATTGAACATCAACAAGGATTTCGGATCGACCTCGCCCGAGGCGCTGTGCGCGAAAGTGCGCGAGATGCGCGCGGACATTGGCATCGCGCTGGATGGCGACGCGGACCGGGTGCTGATCTGCGACGAGGCCGGCAAGCTCATCGACGGCGACCAGTTGCTGGCGGTGGTGGCGGAGAGCTGGCTCAGCCGGGGCCGGCTGGCGGCCGGCGGCATCGTCGCCACGGTGATGTCGAACCTGGGCCTCGAGCGCTACCTGGAAGACCTCGGCCTGACGCTGGGGCGCACGCCGGTCGGAGACCGCTACGTGGTCGAGTATATGCGCGAGCATGGCTACAACGTGGGCGGCGAGCAGTCGGGCCATATCGTGCTGTCGGATTTCTCCACCACCGGCGACGGACTGGTGACGGCGCTGCAGGTGCTGGGCGTGGTCATCGCCAGCGGCAAGCCGGTGAGCGAGGTGTGCAACCGTTTCGACCCGCTGCCGCAGATTCTCAAGAATGTGCGCTACGCCAACGGCCAGCCGCTCGACAACGAGGCGGTGCGCAAGGCCATCGACGCGGCCAAGTCGAAGCTCGGCAAGGCGGGACGTCTGGTCATCCGCCCGTCAGGCACCGAGCCGGTGATTCGGGTCATGGCAGAAGGCGACGACGAGACGCTGGTGAACGGTGTCGTCGACGACATCGTCTCCGCGCTGCGGGACGTGTCCCAGGCGGCCTGACGGCGCTCCGCCCTCCGCACGAATCCGGGAAAATCCCTGTACGCATGCCGCCGCGCCGGATGCGCGAAAACACCTTTAAAAGCGGCGTTTACGGTTAAGTGTCTCTTAAGCAATCACGCCTATCGTCCCGAAATGAAACAGGTCGAAGGCCGGCATGGCTGTCGGGCGCAGACACTTCGGCTGAATGAAAGAGGGACCAGAGATGGGCACACGTCGTTTTTCATTACTCATCGCCTCCGCGCTGCTGACCGCGACGACCGTCGCCGCCAACGCGGCCGACTTCGGCGGCACCTACAAGCCGGCCGCCATGCCGCATAGCTACAAGCCCGCGGTGGAGCCGGTGCCGGTTCCCGCGCCCGTCCCGGTGCCCATGGCGGCGGGGAAGGAATATTACGTCAAGGGCTATATCGGCTTCTCCAACCAGGAGGTGGACAAGCTCGATCCCACGCAGTTCGCCATCACCGGCGCCACCTTCAACGTGCTCGACGCCAGCTTCGACAGCGGCGGCATCGCGGGTCTCGGCGTCGGCTTCCGCTACAACGACAAGTTCCGCGGCGACCTCACCGGCGAGTATCGCGGGGGCGCGTCGTTCACCGGCCTGGACAGCTATTCGGGCGGCGGCTTCAACGGCACCAACGAGTACACCGCCATCAAGAAGGAATGGCTGTTCCTGGCCAACGCCTATTGGGACATCGGCAACTGGCGCGGCATCACTCCCTATGTGGGCGCCGGCATCGGCTATGCCGACATCGGCATCACCGGCTTCAAGGACGTGAACGTGCCCACTGGCGGCGTTGCCTTCGCCGACGACAAGTGGAGCGGCAACTTCGCCTGGGCGCTGCATGCCGGCCTCGCCTACGACATCAACGAGGACGTGACCGTCGACCTCGCCTACCGCTACGTCAACATGGGCGACGCCGCCAGCGGCACCATCGTCGCCTATGACGGCACGGGCACCTTCGCCCCGGTCGAGTTCAAGGACATCACCTCGCACGACCTGATGATGGGCGTGCGCTGGAAGCTCGGCGGCGACAGCGGCTGCTGCGCCACCGCCGCGTCCTACGCGCCGGCCCCGGCTCCCGTTTACCAGGCGCCGGTATACAAATAGGCGCGCCTCACATCTGACGCCCTAGGGACGCCGTCCATCCGGAAACGGGTGGGCGGCGTCCTGCTTTTGGAAGAGACGTGCGGCAGCGGCTTAAAAGCGAAAGGCCCGGGCAGGGGAGCCCGGGCCTTCGGGTTTCGAGGGGTTCGGCGTCGTCTAGCGGCCGCTGCCGAGATCGGTGCCGGAAAGGTGTCCGTGATTGCCGCCCTTCGGGCCGGCTTCCGCGGGGGTGACGGAGGCGCTGGC
>JBFWSL010000211.1:0-6478 GCA_050248375.1 Hyphomicrobiales bacterium
GCCGCGCGGGGCGCGGTGACAGGCCTGCCGGATACGGGGAAACAAAACCGTTGAGCGGGAAAAGTGGCGCGGACAGAGGCATTTGGCAAGAGCCGGCGAAGCCGGATTCGTCCCCTGCCCGCGGCGCCGGCCCGCCTCATTCCCGGATCAGCCGCCTGAGCAGCTCTACATCTTCCTTCAGGCGGCGGTCGGTCTGCATCAACTGCTCGATCTTGCGGATGGCATGCAGAACCGTGGTGTGGTCCCGGTTGCCGAAACGGCGGCCGATCTCGGGCAGCGAGCGCGAGGTGAGCATCTTGGCCAGGTACATGCCGATCTGGCGCGGCCTGACGATGGAGCGGTTGCGGCGGCTCGACAGCAGATCGGAGCGGTTGACGCCGTAATGCTTGGTGATGGTGCGCACGATGTCGTCAATCTTGACCCGACGCGGCTCGCCCCCCTGCATCAGGTCGCGAACGATATGCTCAGCGGCCTCCACCGTGATCTGCTGGTCGGCGAGCAGGTAGGCCGCGCGCAGACGGTTGACGGCGCCTTCAAGCTCGCGGCCGCCTTCCGACAGGCGCTCGGCGAGCAGGTCGATGACCTGGTCGGGAATGGTGAAACCGGCGTCGCGGGCGATCTCCTCGGCGGCGCGGCGCTGCAGGATGCGGCGGCGCAGGTCCACTTCCATGGAGCCTATCTCCGCCACCAGCCCGCCGGCGAGGCGGGAGCGCATGCGGGTATCGAGGCGCTCGAGCTGGGCGGGGGCCCGGTCGGCGGCGACCACCACCTGCCGTCCGCCGTCGATGAGCGAGTTGAGCGCATGGCAGAACTCCTGCTGCAGGGTAGGACCGTGCAGGAACTCCATGTCGTCGATGAGCAGGATATCGATGCCGCGCAGGTTTTCCTTGAAGGTCACCGCGTCCTTGTTGCGCAGGGCGTTGACGAACTTCGTCATGAAGTTCTCGGCGGTGAGGTAGAGGATGCGCCGGTTGGGATCGAGCTGGCGCACGCGCCAGGCGATGGCGTTGAGCAGGTGCGTCTTGCCGAGGCCAACGCTGGAGTGGATGTAGAGCGGGTTGTAGCGCAGCGGGCCCTGCACGGTCGCCTGGGCGACCTCGGTGGCGGCGGCATGAACCAGGCGGTTGGAAGTGCCGACCACGAAGGACTCGAAGGTGAAGCGCGGATCGAGCGGCGACGCGGGCAGGCCGGCGGCCAGCGCGACGGGCTCTGCAGCCCGGATCTGTATGGCAGGAGCGGCCGTCCGTCCGGCCTCGATCGCCGTTTCGACGGCGGGCGCCGCCTCGGCGGGCGCCTGGGGACGGCGCACGCGGATGTCGACCGCGGTGACGCCGGGATACTGGCCGGCACAACACTCGACCAGCTTGTCCATATAGTGGGATTGCAGCCAGCTTTTCAGGAAGCGCGTGGGAACCGACAGGAAGAGCGTGCTGCCCGACAGGCTGTCGAGCTCAAGCCGCGCGAACCAGCTGGAGAAGATGTCTTCGCCGAATTGCGTCCTGAGCGTCGTCCTTACGATTGGCCATTTTTTATCCAGTTCGGCTTTTTGAATGTTCTTGATGTTCTTTTCGCTGTTCACCGTAGTCGCCCCGCCTCTTTCGCATGACAGCTAGCGGCCGCCATGCCTGCCGATCTTTGTCGTTGGGCCTACGTCCGTCCGGCGCCGCGCCGGACCGGTACGCGCCTCCCCGGGCGGGCTGCCTCAGCCCTGGACCCAAGGAAGGCCGGCCGCCTTCCAACCGGCGAGGTGACCGCGGTGCCTGTCCTGGTCGGGCGGGCCTTCGAAGCCCTCCTCGACATTGAAACAGGCGCGATACCCCGCCGACGCCATCACCTGGGCCGCACCCAGGCTCCGGCTTCCCGAACGGCAGATGAAGAACAGAGGCGCTTGCGCGCCGGCGCCGAGCCTTGCGAGTTCAGCGGAAAGCTGATCGGCGAAATGGGTGTTGGGCGCACCGCCCGGAAACCCCTGCCATTCGACCAGAAGCGGCTGCTTGCCGATGGCCGAAAGATCGGGAACACCTACGAAGGTCCACTCGGCCCGGGTGCGGACGTCTATGAGTACCGCATCGGGTTCTTCAGCGAGCCTTCGCCACGCCTCCTCGACTTCTATATGCCCAACGCCTCCGTGCAAATCTGACATGGTCACAGCAAATTTCCCGGCCTCGCCAGTCGAACCCACTGACAAACGCGCAAGCGGCCTCGTAACACGCTGCCTCAAGGACACAGAACATCCGGCGATCTACAGACGCCGGATTTCCGAAAACGCAGAACTGCAGCAGCTCAAATACTTCGCTTACGCGCGGCAATACTTTCCCATTGCCTAAGAGCAATGGTTTTTACATAAACTTTACTGATAAGGTCGGGAAAACCCCGTTCGGATAACTACTCATTAACACACGGGCGGGAGCCGACGCAACATCTAAGAGACGCGGAAAACCGCCAAAAAACCGTGCAGTTCGGGTTGCGCTCCGGGGACTTGAATCGCAACCGCATGGGATTCCATACGGAATCCACTTGGCCCCGGGACGAGGTTTTCAGGCCCCTGCCGCCTGACACGCCAGGGACGACAGCCGTAACGTGCAGACCAGCCCTCCTGCTCGCGTCCGCGGGACGCGGAGCCCCTCCCTGTCCGGCCGGATTCAGGCAATGCACGCCAAGGACTTACACACAAACTCCTGCGGGGGCCGCAGGGTCGCCAGGCCGCCCTGTTACATTTCTGCAACGTGACGGCATAAATTTGTCGGGATCCGTCAGGCCCCGCAAGCCCGCGGGGGGACGGGCCTTGAGCATCGCGCAGGCAGCAACGCCCGCGGGCCGCAAGGGCCGCGGGAACAACCGTCAGATCAACTGGGAATGGAAGCAGCCCGGACGGGGCTCAGGCCATCGACCGCACGCGGGCGGAAAGGCGCGAGACCTTGCGCGAAGCGGTGCGCTTGTGGGCGATGCCCTTCTGCGCGGCGCGGGCGAGCTCCGGCTCGGCGGCCTTGAGCGCGGCGGCGGCGGCGGCCTTGTCGCCGGCAGCGATGGCCAGCTCGACCTTGCGCACATAGGTCCGCACGCGGCTGCGGCGGGATTTGTTGGCTTCCGTGCGGCGCGCGATCTTGCGGACGGCCTTCTTTGCAGACTTGGTATTGGCCATGGTCAGCCCTGGAACACTGTTCAGCGAAATGAAAATGGCCCGGTCCATAAGGCCGGGTCCCGGCCGCCGGGACAAGCCCGCGCGGCAGCGAGGCGGTGTATATCGCTCCCCAACCCGCCCGTCAACCGCCCGCGGGCCCGAAAGGCCCGGATTTAGCGGCCCTTGAAGGCTGGCGGGCGCTTCTCCACGAAGGCCTTCATGCCTTCCTTCTGGTCCTCGGTGGCGAAGAGCGCGTGGAACATGCGCCGCTCGAAGCGCAGCCCCTCGTTCAGCGTGGTCTCGTCGGCCCGGTGCACGGTCTCCTTGGCCATCATCACGGCGGGGCGGGAGAAGCCGGCGATCTTGTCGGCGATCCTGAGGGCTTCGTCCACCAGCTCCAGGTCGGAGACCAGGCGGCTGACCAGGCCGCAGCGCTCGGCTTCCTTGGCATCCATGCGCCGCCCGGTGAGGACCATGTCCATGGCCTTGGAGCGGCCGACGATGCGGGTGAGACGCTGGCTGCCCCCCGCCCCCGGTATGATGCCGAGATTGATCTCGGGCTGGCCGAAGGTGGCGGAGTTGGAGGCGACGATGAAATCGCACATGAGGGCCAGTTCGCAGCCGCCGCCCAGTGCATAGCCGGAGACCGCGGCGATGACCGGGATGCGGCAGCGGGTGACCCGCTCCCAGGTGGAGATGAAGTTTTCGGTATAGGCCTCGACGAAGGTCTTGGACTGCATCTCCTTGATGTCGGCGCCCGCGGCGAAAGCCTTTTCGGAACCGGTGATGACGATGCAGCCGATCCTGCCGCCTCCCTCCATCTCGTCGATGGCGGCTCCCAGCTCCTCCATCACCCTGGCGTTGAGGGCGTTGAGCGCCTCGGGCCGGTTCAACCGGATCAGGCCGACCCTGCCCCTGATTTCGGTGACGATCGTGTCGTAGTCCATGCCGGCTCTCCTCGTCCTCAACTCCAGTTCATCGCCGTCCCGGCCGGGCGCGAATTCCTCTTTCATGCCTGCACCTTTCAGGGCAACGCCGCCGCGGCCGCTCACTTCTGGCAGACGGGGCAATAGAAACTCGACCGCCCCGACTGAACCACGCGGCGGATCACGCCATTACAACCATAGCGTGTACATGCTAATCCTTCCCTACCGTAGACGGAGAAAGCGTGCTGGAAGTAGCCAAGCGCCCCTTCGGCGTCGCGGTAGTCCCTCAGGGTGGAGCCGCCCGCCTCGATGGCCTCGCGCAGCACGGCGCGGATGGCGTCCACCAAGGGCTGGGTGCGGGGCGACGGCCTGCCGCCGCGCAGGGCGAGGGTGCCGGCGCCGCGCCTGGGAGACAGCCCCGCGCGATGCAGAGCCTCGCAGACATAGATGTTGCCGAGGCCGGCGACGATGCGCTGGTCGAGCAGCGCGGCCTTGAGCGGAGTCCGCTTTCCGGCGCAGGCGGCGGCGAGCGTGTCCGCGTTCAGTTCGTTGCCGAGGGGCTCTGCGCCCAGCCCCCTGAACAGCGGATGGGCCTCCAGCGCCTCCTCCCGGATCAGGTCCATGTAGCCGAAGCGCCGCGCATCGTTGTAGCGCACGGTGACGCCGTTGCTCATGGTGAAGACGACATGGTCGTGAGCGGGGTCCGCGCCCGCGCCATACACGAAGTCGCCGGGGCTGTCCGCATCGCCGCCCGGACGCAGGATGGTAAAGCGCCCGGTCATGCCCAGATGCATGACCAGCACCTCGCCGTCGTCGAGGCGGGCGAGCAGGTACTTGGCCCGCCGGCCGAGCGAGCGCAGTTCGCGGCCCCGCAGCCGCCGGGCGAAATGCTTCGGGAAGGGGAAGCGGAGGTCGGGCCGGCGCTGCTCGACACGGTCGAAGCGCGCGCCTTCCATGACGGGCGCGAGGCCGCGGCGAACGGTTTCCACTTCAGGCAGTTCGGGCATGTGTGGCGGAGATTTCGGGGCCGATAACCAAGGGGCCCGGACACGCCGGAACCCGACGGGCGAAGAATAGCGCGGCTGGCCCTGCTGCGCTATTGTCCGGCGCATGTCGCAGAACCGCAGAGGCGCCGATACGCAGCGCACCCATTTCGGCTTCACCGCCGTGGCGCCCGGTAGCAAGCAGGCGATGGTCAACCGCGTCTTCGCGCAGGTGGCCAGCCGCTATGACCTGATGAACGACCTGATGTCGGGCGGGTTGCACCGGCTGTGGAAGGACGAGGTCATCAACTGGCTGGCGCCGCCGCAGGGAGAGCGCGCGTTCGCGCTGCTCGACGTGGCCGGCGGCACCGGCGACATCGCCTCGCGTTTCCTGAAGGCGGCGGGAGAGGGGTCGAGCTGCGTGGTCTGCGACATCTCTCCGGAAATGCTGGCGGCCGGCGAGGAGCGGCTGGCGGGGCGCTTCGGCGACCGGCTCGCCTTCCGCGAGGGCAACGCGGAGGCGCTGCCCTTCGAGGACAGGTCCTTCGACGCCTACACCATCGCCTTCGGCATCCGCAACGTGACGCATCTGGACCGGGCGCTGAAGGAGGCACGGCGGGTGCTGAAGCCGGGAGGCCGCTTCCTGTGCCTGGAGTTCTCGGCCGTGGACACGCCGCTGCTCGACCGCCTCTACGACAGCTTTTCCTTCTCCGCCATCCCCGCGCTCGGCGCCATCGTCACCGGCGACGCGGCGCCCTACCGCTACCTGGTGGAGAGCATCCGCAATTTCCCGGACCAGGAAGCGTTCAAGGCAATGATCGGGGAGGCCGGCTTCTCGCGCGTCAGCTACCGCAACCTCACCGGCGGCATCGCCGCCATCCATTCCGCATGGCGTCTGTAAGCGGGGCCGGGGACGCATGATCAGTGAACTGGTGAATTTCGGACGGCTCGCGCGCGCGGGCCTCGTGATCCTCCGGCACGGGGCGAGGGTGGTTCCCGACCGCTCCAGGCTGCCGCCGCCGGCGCAACTCGCCGCGCGCATCGCCGACCTGATCGCCCCGAGGCCGAAGCCGGGAAGCAATCCGACGCGGCTGTCGGCGGCGTTCACCTCGCTGGGGCCGAGCTACATCAAGCTCGGACAGTTCCTCGCCACCCGCGACGACATCATCGGGCGGGAGCTGGCACAGGACCTGGCGCAGTTGCAGGACAAGCTGCCGCCGTTCCCCATGAACGAGGCCAAGGAAGTGATCCGCGCCGAGCTCGGCTGCCCGGTGGAGGAGCTGTTCGAGGAATTCGGCCCGCCGGTGGCGGCGGCGTCCATCGCCCAGGTGCACAAGGCGCGCGTCAGGGACGGCGCGGGCGGATCGACGCCGGTGGCGGTGAAGGTGCTGAGGCCCGGCATCCGGTCGCGCTTTCGCAAGGACCTGGACTCCTTCTTCATGGCGGCG
>JBFWSL010000212.1:0-6458 GCA_050248375.1 Hyphomicrobiales bacterium
TCGACGACTACCAGAACGCAGCGCTCGGCGCGGCCGACTGGTCCTCCCTCCCCGGTCACCCGGGCGATATGGCGATCCGGACGTTCGACACGCATCTTGGGCATGACGAGAACCGGATCGCCGAGACGCTTGCGCCCTTCGACATCATCGTCGCCATGCGCGAGCGCACGCCGTTTCCCGCCAGCCTGATCGCCAGGCTTCCCAACCTCAAGCTGCTGGTGACGACAGGCATGCGGAATCTCGCCATCGACATGGCCGCCGCCCGCGAAAGGGGTATCGACGTATGCGGCACTTCCGTCCCGGCGTATCCGGCCGCAGAGCATGCCATGGCGCTCATCCTGGAGCTGTTCAAAAAAATCTCCAGCGAGAACGCCGCCATGCACGCAGGCAAGTGGCAAACCGTTGTGGCGGAGGGGCTGAGCGGCAAGACGCTCGGGCTGCTCGGGCTCGGCCGGCTGGGTGACAGAGTGGCACGTTTCGGCAAGGCGCTTGATATGGACGTCATCGCCTGGAGCCAGAACATGACGCCCGAGCGGGCCGCCGAAGCCGGCGCGACCCATGTGGCCAGGGACGAGTTGTTCGCCCGTTCCGACGTCCTCTCCATCCATCTGGTGCTCAGCGACAGGACCCGTGGCCTCGTGGGCGCCCGCGAACTGGACCTGATGAAGCCGACGGCCTATCTGGTCAACACGTCGCGCGGCCCGATCGTGGACGAGAAGGCGCTGATCGAGACACTGACGGCGAAGCGGATCGCCGGCGCGGGCATCGACGTGTTCGACGTGGAGCCGCTGCCGCGCGACCACCCGTTGCGTAAGCTGGACAACGCCGTGCTCACGGGACACACGGGCTATGTGGTGAAGGAGTTCTTCCGCATCGGCTACGGCGAAGCGGTCGAGGACATCGCCGCCTGGATGGCGGGCAAGCCAATTCGCCTGCTCAACCCGGCCGGTTGAGACGCCCGCCGTCAAAATGCAAACGCCCCGGCGATGGCCGGGGCGCTGCCAACTGGCATGTGTCCATCAACGCTCAGCCGCCATGGCGCAGCATGTGCTGGTAAAGCTGGTCGGATGGCTGGCCGGTGACCAGAAGGCCCTTGCTGTACTCATAGGCCTTGATGGCTTCCGCTGTGTTGTATCCGAACACTCCATCGACCGGACCGGGATTGTAGCCGAGCCGGGTCAGCGAAACCTGGATGTTGTAGACCAGATTGTACTGGGGCGGCGGCGGCGCGTAGTTCGGCGGCGGAGGCGGCGCATAGACCGTGTGGCGCGGCGGCGGGGGCGGCGGACCATAGTGGGGCGGCGGAGGCGGAGCCGTTTCGTATCTGGGCTTGGAGGCCGCACCGGCGGCGGCGCCGACGCCGGCGCCAATCAGCGCGCCCTTCCCGGCACCCTTGCCCCCGTCAACGGCGGCGCCGATGCCCGCACCGACGATGGCGCCAAGCAAGCCACCCTTGACGACTTCGCCTTCCGCGCGGCCTTGCGGTGCGGTCATGACCAGCATCAGGCAGGCCGCGGCGAACGCCAAAGCAGTCGATAGCAGTTTCATCAGAATATATCTCCCTCACGCAGAGGCTGAGCAATCGCGGCTGTTGCAAGCCGGATCGCATCCCTGTGGCGAATCCTATCCCGCCAGTGCCGCCGAAGCAACGAACAGGCGGGCGGGCTAAAACGCCGGCAGGCCCCGGTTTCCCGGCCGGGCGAATATGCAAGCCTTATAGCGTAAAGACTGAAAATTCCGCAAATAACGGCAGCGTTAGCAGGCAAGCCGGCAAAAACCCCGGCTTTCCGCCACGGTTCGCCAGCTCCCGAGACTTTCATCCAGCGGAGGAACGCTCTAGGGTTTCCGCCGGCCGCACCTTCCGGGGCCATTCTTCGACACGGACACGGGAGCCGAATCACCATGCGTCACGGCGGCCAGTTGCTGGTGGATCAACTCGCGGAGGAAGGTTGCGACACCGCCTTCTGCGTGCCGGGAGAAAGCTATCTCGCCGCCCTCGACGGGCTCTACGGGCGCCAGGACATCCGCACCGTCATCTGCCGCCAGGAAGGCGGGGCCGCCATGATGGCGGAAGCCCATGCCAAGATGACAGGAAAGCTCGGCGCGGCCTTCGTCACCCGCGGTCCCGGAGCCTCCAACGCATCCATCGGCGTCCACATCGCGCGCCAGGATTCCACGCCGATGATTCTTTTCGTCGGACAAGTCGGCCTTGGCATGGAAGACCGCGAGGCCTTCCAGGAGGTGGACTTCAAGCAGATGTTCTCTCCCCTGGCGAAATGGGCCGCCGAAATCCGCCAGACCGACCGCATCCCGGAGTATGTGGCGCGGGCCGCGCACACGGCGCGCTCGGGACGGCCGGGCCCGGTCGTGCTGGCCTTGCCGGAAGACATGCTGTCGGCCCGGACCGATGCCGATACGGTTGCCGCCTCCCCCCTCGCCATCGCGCAGCCTTCCGACGCGGACATCGCGGCGGTCTCGGCGGCAGTGACGCAAGCGAAGCGGCCGCTCATGCTGATCGGCGGGCCGGGCTGGAGCGGCCGGACACGCGATCTGGTGACCGCCTTCGCGGAGCGGCTCGACCTGCCCGTCGCCGCCACCTTCCGGTACCAGGACTACATGGACAACCGGCATCCCAACTATGCCGGCCACATGGGCATCGGCATCGATGCCGGGCTGGCGAAGCGGATACTCGGCGCCGACCTCCTCATCGTGATGGGACCGCGCCTTGGGGAGATGACCACCGGAGCCTACTCGCTCGTGAAGCCGCCGACGCCGGAGCAGAAGCTGATCCACATCCATCCGGGCGCGGAAGAACTCGGCAGCGTCTACCGCACCGACGTGCCGGTGCTTTCGACGCTTGGCGCCTTCGCCGAACGGCTGGCCGATATCGAGGCGCCGGCCTCCATTCCCTGGAAGGACTGGACCCGTGGCGCTCGCGCCGACTTCGAGGCCTATGCCAGGCCCGTCGAGACGCCGGGCGCGGTGAAGATGGAGCAGATCGTCTCGCACATCTCCCGGACGGTTCCGGATGACGCGATCATCACCAACGGCGCGGGCAACTACGCCGCCTTCGTGCACCGCTACTTCACCTATCGCGGCTACAAGACCCAGCTCGCGAACACGGCCGGCGCCATGGGCTACGGCATACCCTCCGCCGTCGCGGCAAAGCTCGCCGCCCCCGAGCGCACCGTGATCTCATTCAATGGAGACGGCTGCTTCATGATGAACGGGCAGGAGCTGGCGACCGCCATGCAATACGATCTGCCGATCATCATGCTGGTGGTGAACAACGGCATGTACGGGACCATCCGCATGCATCAGGAGCGGGAGTATCCCAATCGCGTCTCCGGGACCACGCTGCACAATCCGGACTTCGCCGCCTATGCGCGCAGCTATGGCGCCAATGGCGAACGGATCGAGCGGACCGAGGACTTCCCCGGCGTATTCGCCGCGGCGCTGAAGTCGAGGAAGCCCACGCTGATCGAACTCAAGGTGGATCCGCAAGCCATCACGCCGACCAGGACGCTGGACCAGATCCGGTCGGGCTGAGACGAACCCGTCCGCGAGCGAGAGACCGGGCGGCGACAACGCGGGAACAGACCCCGGCGGGCGTGGTTTTCCCGCACCGCGAAACTTACGGAAGCCAATATCGTTACCTATATCCAGCGGTAGCCGCGGCCCGCGCGGACGCCCCGACACTGCATTCAGGACCCGACAAATGACCCGCATTCCGACGATGCTGCGCCGCGCCCTGCCTTTCGCAGCGGCGGCGCTGTTCGCCACCTCCGCGCTCGCGGCCAGCGACCCGGACCTGATCTTCAAGAAGACCACGGTCTGGAAATTCATGTCGCCGGACCACAAGCTCGCCACCTACGGCCTCGACGATCCTGCGGTGGAAGGCGTCGCCTGCCATTTCACGGTCCCGGAAAAGGGCGGCTGGTCGGGCTGGCTCGGCGTGGCGGAAGAGCTATCGAACGCCTCGCTGGCCTGCCGCCAGATCGGCCCCATCTCCTTCAAGGAGAAATTCGCGCAGGGCACCGAGGTCTACAGCGAGCGCCGCTCGCTATTCTTCAAGAAGGTGCAGGTGGTGCGCGGCTGCGACGCCAAGCGTAACGTGCTGGTCTACCTGATCTATACGGACAAGCTGATCGAAGGCAGCCCGGAAAATTCCACCTCGACGGTGCCGATCATGCCTTGGGGCGGCAGTGACGCCCCCAAGTGCGGCGACTGGCTGAAGGAATAGTCTTTCAGATCCCGTCGATCTCCGACACATCCATGACGATGGGCGCGTGGTGGTGGGCCGTATGGGCGGGGAACGGGCTGCCCCTCACCCGCACATGCCTGCCTACCAGCCCGCCGATGGCGGCGTGCACCTTGCCGTCGGAGGAGAAGATGTGGATCGAGCGGGTTGCGCCAACCCGGTCGTCGGGTGTCGATCCCTCAAGGCATGTGGAGGCGGGAAGCTCAAGGATATAGGGCCGCTCCGGACGTCCGGCGGCGTCGTGGGCCTTTTTCACCACGAGCTTTCCCTCGGCGATCTGGCCGGGCGCATTCGAGGCCATGCAAGACTGCGAGCGCGCCGGCAGGCCCGGCGCCAGTGCCAGAACTCCCAGCATCGCAAGCAATGCCGCGAAACGCGTCCTCATTGCCCTCGTCCGGTTCGCCGCGAAGCGTCAGGCCGCCTTGAGCTGGAAGCCGAACTGATCCGAAAGCTCGGCGATCGCCGCCTTGGCCTCGGCCGCGGGCAGCTCCAGGAAGGGCGGCCGCGCCCGCGCCCAGCCCGGATCGTTGCGGTAGTGCGCGACGATGGCCTTGAGCACGGGAATCATCGGCCGCGCCTGGATGGTCTTGCGCACCGCGGTGATGCGCGCCTGCAAGTCGTCGGCATCGCCGGTCTGCCAGTTGTCGTAGACGTCGCGAATGGCGCGCGGGTTCACATTGCCGGTGGCCGTGATGCATCCCGCGCCCCCTGCCCTCAGTCCATCGAGAAGGAAGACCTCCGATCCCGGGAAGATGGTGAAATCCGGATAGGCCTTCAGCAGGGCGGCGGTGTTGTTCCAGTCTCCCGAGGAATCCTTCAGTCCGACCACAACTCCGGGGAAGGCCTCGATGAGGCGTCCGACCAGTTCGACGGAGAAGCCGACCTGGGCCACCGGCGGGATGTGATAGAGATAGACCTTCATGCGGTCGTCGTTGACCCGCTCGATGACCTGCGACATGTAGCGGAACAGGCCTTCGTCGCTGACGCCCTTGTAATAGAAGGGCGGCAGGGTCATCACGCCGCCGCAGCCCAGATCGACCGCGTGGCGGCACAGCTCCACCGTATCGGACAGCGCGCACAGGCCGGTGCCCGGCATCAGGACTGCCGGATCGACGCCACCCTTGACCAGCGCCTCGAGCAGCCGCCTGCGCTCGGCGACGCCGAGCGAGTTCGCCTCACCCGTGGTGCCGAAGGGGGCCAGCCCCGTGCAACCGTTGGCCAGAAGCCATTTCGAATGGTCGAGGAAGCGGGCCGCGTCCGGATCGCCCCGGTCGTCGAAAGGGGTGAGGACAGGCGAAATGACACCGTAAAACTCGTGCTTGGAAGCCATCTGTATTCCCTCAGCAACTGCCGGTACGGCGGGACTGCACAGGCCGGGTTCAGGGCAGCGGTATGCCGGGCTGCTTGACCGGGATGTCGTATCCCTTGATCACGGCCGGGCGCGCGGCAATGGCCTTATACCACCGAACGACATTCTGGTACTCATTCATATCGACGGTCTGCCATTCGAAGCGGGATATCCAGGGCCAGATGGCCATGTCGGCAATGGAATACTCGCCGGCCACGTACTCCACCTCGGCAAGACGGCGGTCGAGCACGCCATAAAGCCGCCTGGCCTCGGTCAGGTACCGCTCTTCCGCATAGGGCGCCTTGCCCTTGTTGTATTTCACGAAATGATGCACCTGGCCGAGCATGGGCCCCACGCCGCCCATCTGCCACATCAGCCATTCGACCACGCGCCACTTGGCATCGAAGGTCTGGGGCCAGAACTTTCCCGTCTTCTCCGCCAGGTAAAGCAGGATGGCGCCGGACTCCATCAGATGGATGCTGGTCTCGTGATCTATGATCGCGGGAATACGGTTATTCGGGCTGATTTCGAGGAAATGCGGCTGGAACTGCTCGTTCTTGGTGATGTCTATCGGGAACACCTTATACTTGAGGCCGCACTCCTCAAGCATGATGGAAACCTTGCGTCCGTTGGGCGTGGACCATGTGTAGAAATCAATCATTGTCGGGGTTTTGCCTTTGTTCTTGTTGGTTGGGTTTTGGTGCCGACTCGCAACGTGACAATATCAGTTACGTGGTGTCCCACAATCTGGCCCAAAGTTGAGATGTTCTTCCCCAAAAGAGGGAGAAGGCTGCGGACGCGGCCAGTACCTGAACAGCCGATGCGCACAAAGGTTTCTAGTAGAGCCTG
>JBFWSL010000213.1:0-6446 GCA_050248375.1 Hyphomicrobiales bacterium
CATATGGGCGTGCTCAGCGCCCCCCACCGCATGATCCACGCCATCGAGGGCGCGCCGGTCAGCGAGGTGCATTGCGGCCGCTGGTGGCGGCGGCACACGGCGGCCGCGTTTTCCTTTCCGGGGGTGACCTGATGGCGACACTGGCATTGGGCGCGGCGGGCTCCGCGCTGGGCGCCGCCGCGCTGCCCGGCGGCGTCTCCCTGTTCGGCGCCAGCCTCTCGGGGGCCTCCATCGGCATGGCGCTCGGCTCCACCGTCGGCGCGGTGGTTGACCAGGCCCTTTTCGCTCCCTCGGGGCAGGACCGCATCCGCGAAGGCTCGCGCCTATCCGATGTGCGGATTTCCGCCTCCACCGAGGGCGCTCACATGGCCCGCGTCTATGGCCGCGTGCGCGTTCCCGGCCAGCTCATCTGGGCCACCCGCTTCGAAGAGGAAGTCATCCAGACAACACAGGGCGGCGGTGGCGGCCGCGGCGGCAAGGGCTTCGGCGGCTTCTCCGGCGGGGGAGGCGGTGGAACGCAACCCGTCACCACCACCATCGAGTACCGCTACTACGCCAACATCGCCCTTGCTCTCGCCGAAGGCGAGATCACCCGGGTCGGCCGCATCTGGGCCGACGGCAAGGAGCTGGATCAGTCGGACTTCGCCATCCGTGTGCACACCGGTGGCGAGGACCAGCTTCCCGACAGCCTGATGGAAGCCAAGGAAGGGGCTGGCAACGCACCCGCCTATCGCGGCACCGCCTATGTGGTTTTCGAGCGCATGCCGCTGGCGCGCTTCGGCAACCGCATTCCGCAGCTCAACTTCGAGGTGTTCCGGGCCGTCGATGCATTCGAGCCCACGGTAAAGGCAATCGCGGTCATCCCGGCGACCGGCGAGTTCATCTACGAGAAGGACGAGATCGTCCGCGATGCCGGAAATGGCGTCACCGTCACCGAAAACCGTCATTCCGCCCAGGGCGGCACCGACTGGACCGTGTCCATGGACCAGCTCCAGAGCGCCCTGCCGAACGTGGAATCGGCGGAGCTGTTCGTGAGCTGGTTCGGCACCGATCTGCGTGCGGCACACTGCCAGGTCCGTCCCGGCGTCGAGCTGTCGTCCAAGACCACCTTTCCCGACACCTGGCAGGTGGCGGGGGTGGCGCGCGGCTCCGCGCGTCTGATTTCGCAGCACGAGGGCCGGCCCGCCTTCGGCGGAACGCCTTCCGACGCCTCCGTGGTCTCGGCCATCCAGGACATGAAGACGAGGGGACTCAAGCCCGTCTTCATGCCCTTCCTGCTCATGGACGTGCCCGCCGGCAACAGCGTGCCCGATCCCTGGACCGGGACTTCGGGCCAGCCGGCCTATCCCTGGCGCGGCCGTATCACCGTCGATCCCGCGCCCGGTCAGCCGGGCTCACCGGACAAGACGGAGGAAGCGTCGGCGCAACTCGCAGGTTTCATCGGAACGGCGGCGGCGGAAGACTTCGCGGTTTCGGGCGAGGGGGTTAGCTACTCCGGCCCGGCGGAGTGGAGCTATCGCCGCATGGTGCTGCACTACGCGCATCTGTGCATGGCGGCGGGCGGCGTCGACGCATTCGTCATCGGCTCCGAGCTGCGCGGCCTGACCCAGGTCCGCGACGGCGCCTCCACCTATCCCTTCGTCGCCGCGCTCGTCCAACTCGCCGCCGACGTTAAGTCGGTGCTCGGCCCGGAGACGAAGGTGACCTATGCCGCCGACTGGTCAGAGTATTTCGGCCATCAGCCGGCCGACGGCAGCGGCGACGTCCATTTTAATCTCGATCCGCTGTGGGCATCCCCCGGCATCGACGCCATCGGCATCGATCTCTACTGGCCGCTGGCGGACTGGCGGGACGGGGACAGCCATCTGGATCGCGTCGCCGGCGCGCCGTCGATCTACGATCCCGGGTACCTGAAAGGGAATATCTTCGGCGGTGAAGGCTACGACTGGTACTACGCCTCGGCCGGGGACCGCCAGGCCCAGATACGCACGCCCATTACGGACAGCGAGGGCAAGCCCTGGGTCTTCCGCTTCAAGGACATCCGCTCCTGGTGGAGCAACCAGCACTACGACCGCCCGGGAGGTATCGAAGCCGAAACCCCCACGGCCTGGGTGCCGGAATCGAAGCCTTTCTGGTTCACCGAAGCCGGCTGTCCGGCTATCGACAAGGGCGCCAACCAGCCCAACGTCTTCTTCGACCCCAAGAGCGCGGAATCGGCTGCTCCCTATTTCTCCCGCCGGATCAGGGACGATCTCATCCAGCGCCGCTACCTGCAGGCGTTAATTGAGTTTTTCGATCCCGGGAGCGAGGATTTCGACAACGGATCGAACCCGGTTTCGGGTATCTATGGCGGCCGCATGGTCGATCCCGCCCGCATCCACGTCTACAGTTGGGACGCGCGGCCCTATCCCGCCTTCCCGCTGGCGCTGGCTGTCTGGTCCGACGGGGGCAACTGGGAGTTCGGGCATTGGCTGAACGGCCGCGCTGCGGGAGGGCCGCTCGCCGCCGTGGTCGGTACCGTGCTCGGTGACTTCGGCTTCGTCCGTTATTCCGCCGCCAACCTCGAGGGTCACCTCGATGGATATATCGTGGACCGCATCATGTCGGCGCGCGAGGCCCTGCAGGGGCTGGAACTCGCCTTCTTCTTCGACGCGGTCGAGAGCGGCGGCCTCGTCCAGTTCCGGCATCGTGGCAGGAGCGGTATCGCCGCCGCATTGAGCGCCGGGGACCTGGCCGACGCGGGCGGCGCCAACGACCTGTTCACGCTCGTGCGGGGGCAGGAGACCGAGCTGCCCGCCGCCGCCAAGCTCACATATGTGGATGGCGACAGCGATTACCGCCAGGCGGCGGTCGAGGCCCGTCGCGTCGGCGTGGCCACCACGCGGGTCGCCACGGCCAGCCTGCCCATCGTCATGGGGCAGGCCCAGTCCCAGGCGTTGGCGGAGTCCTGGCTCCAGGACACCTGGGCGGCCCGCGAGCGCGCCGTATTCTCGCTCCCGCCGAGTTATCTCGCGCTCGAACCCTCGGATCTGGTCACGCTCGATCTCGGCGGCCGTCACGCCATCCTGCGTCTGACCCGGACGCTGGAAGGGGCTGCCAGGTCGGTGGAGGCCCGAGGCATCGAACCGGCGGTCTTTCAGCCGGCGGCGGCGCCCATCAGGCGCAGCCCGCAGTCGCGCGCACCGGTTTTCGGAAAATCTGTCGCCGTGTTCATGGACCTGCCGCTGCTGCCGGGGAGCGAAAACGCGCATACCGGCTATGTGGCGGCTTTCCAGTCGCCCTGGCCCGGAGCGGTCGCCTTTCACCGTTCGCCGGAAAGCACGGGCTTCTCGCTCAACACGTTGACGACCGCGCCCGCCATCCTGGGCATGACAGCCACGTCTCTCGGCAAGGGACCGGCGGGCCGCATCGACCATCGCAACACGGTTCGCGTGGTTCTGGACAATGGCGAGTTGCAGTCGGTCACGCAGCTTGCGCTGCTGGGTGGTGCGAACATGGCCGCCGTCGAGAATAGCGACGGGGATTGGGAAATCTTCCAGTTCCGCGCCGCCGAGCTGGTCGCGCCGAGAACTTACGAACTGTCCGGACTGTTGCGCGGGCTGGGCGGCACCGAAGGCGCCATGCGCGAGTCCGTTGCGGCGGGCGCGCGTTTCGTTCTGCTTACGCAGGCGGTCACTCCCGTGGCCATGACAACGGACGAGGTCGGCCTGGCCTTCAACTGGAAGTATGGCCCTGTCAGCCGGGAGATCACGCATCCCTCCTATCAGTCTGTGACGCGGGCGTTCCGGGGCCTCGGGCTCCGGCCGTTGAGTCCGGCGCATGTGAGAGGCCGCCTGCAGGATGGCGACCTTCATCTGAGCTGGATCCGGCGCACGCGGATCGGCGGCGACAGTTGGGAGGCCGCCGAAGTCCCCCTGGCCGAGGAGTTCGAACGCTACGAGGTCGAAATCCTCGACGGCGAGGAAGTGAAGCGCACGCTGGTGAGCACATCACCGGCTGCCGTCTATGGGCTTGCCGCGCAGGAAGCGGACTGGGGAGTGCCGCCGGATCAATTCGCCATCCGCGTCTTCCAGATGAGCGCGGTCTACGGCCGTGGCCAACCCGGAGAAACCATCATTCATGTCTGACACGCCCAATCTCGGCCTGCCCTATATCGAGGCGGCCCAGGCCCAGAAGCACGTCACCCACAACGAGGCGCTTCGGGTTATCGACGCGCTGGCGCAGCTCGCCGTTCTCGGCCGCGATCTTTCCGAACCGCCGGCATCGCCCGGGGAAGGAGACCGTTATCTGGTCGCCGCTGCGGCCAGCGGCGCCTGGAGCGGCTACGAGGACCATGTCGCGGCCTGGCAGGATGGCGCCTGGATGTTCCATGCTCCGCGGGTCGGCTGGTTGTGCTGGGTCGCCGACCAGATGTCGCTTGTCACCTGGGATGGCGAGAGCTGGACCGACGCCGCCGCGGCCATGGGTGCGATGGGCGACCTGGAGACGCTTGGCGTCAACGCCACCGCCGACGAGACCAACCGCCTGGCGGTGTCGAGCGCGGCGACGCTTCTTACCCACGAAGGCGCGGGCCATCAGCTCAAGGTCAATAAAAACGCACCTGGAGATACCGCCAGCCTGCTGTTCCAGTCCGCCTTCTCCGGCAGGGCCGAGATGGGCCTCGCCGGCGACGACGACTTTCACTTCAAGGTAAGCGCGGACGGCGAGGAGTGGAACGAGGCGATCGTCATTGATCGCGCCACCGGCGAGGTCAGCTTGCCCAACACGGAAATTTCCGGCGGTTCGGGCGGTGGAGGCGGCGGCAATGCCGGCCTCGGCGCCAGCCTGTTCTGGGCCGCCAACTGATCCCAGCAAAGCGAGGAACATCCCATGCCCCTTGGAGCAGCCGACCTGTCGGCCGCCAGCGACACCGAGCTCTACGAGGTGCCCTCGGCCAAGAAGGCGAGCGTCAACGTCTCGCTGTGCGCCCGCACCCAGACAGCCCTGGTGCGGCTCGCCATCACCAGCGGCGGCGCGCCGGCCAACACCGACTATCTCGAATACGACACGCCGCTCGCCGCCCAGGGCGTGCTGGAACGCACCCAGATCTGGATGACGGCGGGCGAGAAGCTCTATGCGCGGGCGAGCGAGACCGGCGTCACCGCGATTGTCTACGGACCGGTGGAGGACGCCTGATGGCACGCTATTCCCAGGACACGGCCCCGAAGGCCTCCGACGTACCCTTCACGCCAACGGGCGATATCACCGAGACCGATGTGCAGGCCGCCCTCGTGCAGGCTGTGAGCCTGTTGCTCGCAAAGACCGCCGGGCTGACCGCCATCGTCGTGCTGACCGAGACGGAATACGACGCGCTCGACCCGCCGGCCGCCACGAGGCTCTATCTCGTGACGGCGGACGCTTGAGCCATGCCGAAGATAGCCATAGGAGCAGACGATCTGGCCGCGCTCTATGTGGGCGAGGAAGAGGTGATCGCCGCCTATGTGGGCGCGGAACAGGTCTACGAGAAGGCGGGCGCCGGCCTGACGCCGGGCGACGTGGCCGGCCTGCAGTTCTGGTTCCGCTCGGATATGGGGGTCACGCAGTCCGAGGGGCTGCTCAGCGGTTGGGGAGACCTCTCGGGCCTCGACCGGCATCTTTCGTCGTCGGGCGGCGGCAGGCCGGCCTTCAGCGCCGCGGGCGGCCCCAACGGCCTTCCGGCAATCGTCGCCGACGGCTCGGACTGGATGGACAGCGCCAGCTTCGCCCTGGCGCAGCCGATCCATGTGTTCATGGTCATTCGTATCGACAGCTACGCGAACAATGATCGCGTGCTGGCGCTGGCCACCAGCTCCGAGGCCGTGGGCATGACCGGTTCGGCGCTGATGCAGAATTTCGGCTCGGCCGGGGGCAACACCATATCGCCTTCGACAGGCGTATGGTGCCTGGTCGAGAGCTACTGTAACGGCGCGTCGAGCTACATGCGCCTCAATGGCGGCGCGAAGTCGGACGGGACCAACCCCGGCACGAATGCCATATCCTCCGGCATCACCCTCTTCAACCGCCCGCAGCATGACCGCCCGGCCGCCTGCGCCGTTGCCGAGATCGCCATGTACAACGCCGAGATAACCGGCGATGGCCTTGCGGCGTTGATGGGGTATTTCAGTTCGCGCTACGGTTTGTTCTGAGCGACAGCATAGCCATAATCGGCCAGGGGCAGGCCCGTAGCCTCGGCGAACCTGGTGTTGGACTCCGCGTAGTAGCCGGAGAACATGGCACGGCATTCCTTTTTCAGGGCATCGTCTCCCAGCCGGATACGGTTGGTTGCCGTCTTCCCAATGCCCAGCGCGGCTCGGCGCATCCTGCCCAGCGTCGAGCGAACCGGCCCGTATGAGAGCGGACCCCTTGCCGGGGCGCGGACTTTCTTGATCGCGCCGTAGAGGCGGCTGGTTTTGTAGACCTGGTTGGCC
>JBFWSL010000214.1:0-6419 GCA_050248375.1 Hyphomicrobiales bacterium
CTGCTCAACGAGGAGGCGAAGGAGCTGGAGGCGCTCGGCGTGGACACCATCCAGTTCGACGAGCCCGCCTTCAACGCCTTCATGAGCGACGTGGTGGAGTGGGGCGTGGACGCGCTCAACCGCGCCCGGCGCGGGCTCCGATGCACCACGGCCGTGCACATCTGCTACGGCTACGGCATCAAGGAGAATATCGATTGGAAGAAGACGCTGGGGGAAGAGTGGCGCCAGTATGAGGAGATCTTTCCCTCGCTCAACCGCAGCGACATCGACCAGGTGTCGCTCGAATGCGCCAACTCGCGCGTGCCCATGTCGCTGATCGGACTGCTCTCCGACAAGGACGTGCTGGTGGGGGCCATCGACGTGGCTTCGCTGGAGGTGGAGTCGCCGGAGCAGGTGGCGGCCACCATCGTCAAGGCGACGCAGTATGTGGCGCCCGAGCGCATCCTGCCCTGCACCAATTGCGGCCTCGCGCCGCTGCCGCGGGACGTGGCCGTGGGCAAGCTGAGGGCGCTGGGGGCGGGCGCGGAGCTGGCGCGGCAGGTGGTGAGGCCGTCGAAGCCCGCGGCGAAGAAACCGGCCAGGCCAGGCAAGAAAGCCGCGAAGAAAACCGCCAAGCCCGCCAAGCCGGCGAAGAAGGCGAAACCCGCCGCAAAGGCAACGAAGAAGTCCGCGCCCAAAAGGGCCGCGCCGAAAAAATCCGCCGCGAAAAAGGCGGCGCCGAAGAAATCGGTGAAGAAGCCGGCGAAGAAGGCCGCCAAGGGCAAGCCGAAGAAGCGGAAATAGGCGCGGACGCAGTCCAGCCCCTTATCGGGCACGGACCCTAGACCGGGCCGAACTTTCCCGTCGTCTCGTCGAGGGCGCGGAGCTGGCCGGTGGCGATGGCGAAGTGGGCGCCGTGCAGTTGCAGCTTGCCGCGTTCCTCGAGGATGCGCACGCAGGGGAAGCTGCGCAGGTTGGCGAGCGAGTTGATCACCGAGGCTTCCTCCAGGGCGAGCTGACGCCCGGCCGGCGGCAGGGACGGGTCCACGCTCTTCGCCAGCGGCTCGATCATGCCGATCCACTTGCCGATGAAATCGCCGGGCGACATGGGCTCGTGCTCGGTCTCCAGCGCAGCCGCGATGCCGCCGCAGCCGCCGTGGCCGAGGACGACGATGTGCGCCACCCGCAGGGCCATGACGGCGAATTCGAGCGCGGCGGAGGTGCCGTGATGCTCGCCGTCGGGGGCGTAGTGAGGCACCAGGTTGGCCACGTTGCGCACCACGAACAGCTCGCCCGGCCCCGCGTCGAAGATGGTTTCGGGCGCGGCCCGGGAATCGCAGCAGCCGATGACCATGACGCCGGGCCGTTGGCCGCGCTCGGCCAGCCGCTCGTAGCGCTGGCGTTCGCTGGCGAGACGGTCGGTCCGGAAGCGCCGGTAGCCAGCAAGGATTTCGTCGGGGAGGGGCATTGGAGGAACGCGATTGAGATGAGGCGGATGTTACCGCGGGTGATACCGGCCCAAGGGGCGATGCTCAAGGGCGCAGACCTGCCTTGTCCACTCATTGCCTTGTCCACCCGTTAGGATTAACGGGCAAGCTTAACTTTATACAACCTTTGATTGTATTTCGATCATGGATTTCAATCTCCGGTAGATGCCGCACTCAAGCGGCATCTGCAAGGGAGAAAACCCATGACCACTGTGAAGACGATTGGCGCCCTCGCCGGCGCCGCCTGCCTGGCCTTCGCTTCGGCTCCCGCCGTCGCCGGCCCGCTCTCTCCGGCCCTGCTGACCCCGGCGGTCGCCGTGGACGGCGCCCTGCCGGTCATCAAGACCGGCGCCCGCGTCGGCCGCGGCCATTCCTCCGGCCTCGGCATCGGCCTGGGTCTCGGACTGGGTCTCGGCATCGACAGCGGCAAGAGCCACAAGAAGAATGGCGGCCTCGCGGTCGGCGTCGGCGCCGACCTCGGCGCCAAGGTCGATCTTGGCCGGCTGACCGACGTGAATGTCGGCCTGGGCCTGGGCACCGGCATCAAGCTGGGCTCGTCCCACAAGCGGCGCGGACGCTACTAGCGCATCATCCGGCCAAGTGGATTCGCTTGGCCGACAGGATGATGCGCCAGTCAATAGCTTGAACATGGTCTTATCGGAAAAGTGGTATCCACTTTTCCGGATCATGCTCTAGGGCCACTTCCCCGGCGCCGGATCCCCCCATCCCCTCTCCGGCGCCGCGGTCCTATAGCGGGGCCGGTGCATCTGCGTTCCCCCCTCGGCGGGCGTGGCTCAGCCCGCCGGGAGATGCGCCGGCCCATCGCGCCGGAGCCGCCGCCCCGCCCGATTATTTCACGCCCGATTATTTCGAGAAGGCGTAGTTGAAGCCGCCGGAGAGCTTCCAGACGCCGATGTCCTCTTCCAGGGCCGAGCTGGCGGTGGTCTCCACCTCGCCCGCGAGCGCCAGGCTGAGGCCCGGCAGCAGGCTGCGGGTCAGCTCCAGCGCCACGCCCTTCGTCAGTTCGGTGTTGTCGGGCCCCAGGTAGCGCACATGCTCGGCATAGACGGCGAGCGTCGCCGTCAGCTTCTCGTCCAGCGCCCTGGTCAGGCTCACCACGCCCACGTCGCTGCGCTCGCCGCGCACGCCGTAGATCACCGACTCGTCCAGGTCGCCCAGATACTGCAGTCCGGCTTGCGTCTTCTCGCCGATGCGCCAGGCGAGGCTGGCGTCGCCGAGCAGGACGGTTTCCGGCGCGTAGGCTGCCTCGTCATAGACCCGGTGGAAGGCCATGACGCCGACCTCTCCCGTGACCGGCCCTTCGCCGCCGATGGCGACGCCCGCGCGCAGGAAGCCGGAGGTGCTGGAGCGCTCGATGCCGGCCAGGTCATGGGAGCGCCGGTAGCGGATGTCGACGAGGCCCGCGGAGAGCGTGCCCGTCAGGGCGCTCGTCAGGGGCCGCTCGAGGCCGGTCTCCAGCCCCAGGCGCAAACGGTCGTTGTCGCCGAGGTCGAAGGGGGCGCCGCCGACGTCGAGGGGCTCGTAGACATAGCTGTCGGCGGTGACGGTGGCGAAGCGGGTCAGCCTGCCGGCGGTCTTGCGGGTCTCGAGGGCGAGCCCCAGGCCGTGATCGACGATGCCGCCGTCGTCCTTGCCGCGATAGCTGAGCGTGGCCGCGAGCGCGCGGCCGCCCGCGCCCTTGCCGGCGATGCTGACGGCGCTCTCGATGTCGGCGAACTCGATCTCGTAGGCCTGGAAGGGCGTATCGATGGAGCCGCGCAGTTGCAGGCCGAGCTGCGCTTCCCCGAGGGCCTTGCGCATGACCAGTTCCTGCTCGCTGCGGAAATAGGCGGACGGGACGGGATCGAGGTCCTTGTTGGCGTTGGACGTGTAGCCGCCGCGCAGCAGCGCCTGGTAGGAGACCTCCGGGCCGTCTGCCGGCGCCAGTGCCTGGACCGAGGCCCGGGTCTGCGAGCCCTCGCGCAGCTTTTCCCGCCAGTCCTCGGCATGGACGGGAGACGCCGGCAACACCCCCAGCAGCAATCCCAATCCAAGGTGGCAATATCGTCCATATACAACCATAACGGGAATTTCGGCTGTTATGGCTAACAAAGGGTAAAGGGCGGAGACCCGGGGTCCGTGCGGATTTGGACCCCGGCCTTGCGCCGGGGTTTCGAATTTTTGCTGTCGCATGTGCGGCGAAACCCCGGGCGAAGACCCGGGGTCCACGCCGGTCTGGACCCCGGCTTGAAGCCGGGGTTTCGGGTCCTCTTCCGTCCCGCTTTTCTCTGGACCCCGGCCTGAAGCCTGAGGTTTCGGGTTTCCTGTGCGGGTTCTCGGCCCGAACCCCGGACGCGGCGGCCCCGGATTCCGCTTCGCTTCATCCGGGCTACAGGCCGGACCCGGGCCCGAGGCCGGGGTTTCGTGCCTCAGCCCGTAGCCCGCATGAAGCGGAGCGGAATGCGGGAAGCGTTGCGCGCGAGGGTTCAACGTCCCGGATTCCGCTTCGCTCCATCCGGGCTACGCCCGCCAGCTCCTGCTGGACCCTGCGCCGGGGAGTCGCGCGGCCCGCGATCGGGGGAGACTCAGGGAAGGCTCTCCACCGGCCAATCGTGGGTTCCGGTCCAGGGGGCCGCGGCGCCCCACAGGCGCAGTGCGTCGCGGCCCTCGCAGGCAGCGAGCGCGGCCTCGACGCCGGCGGTGGCGGCGGCGAGGGCGGCGGGAGCTTCCGTCCCCTCCAGCAGCCGGGCGAGGAACAGCGCGGCCATCAGGTCGCCGGTGCCGTGCGGGGCATAGGATCGCCGGGAGACGTGGGCCACCCAGGCCGTGCCGTCCCGCCACAGCAGGTTGGAGATCTCGCCGTCATGGCGTCCGGGCACGGAGGTGGTCAGCACCGTGGGGCGGCCGAGCCGCGCGGCGGCGTCGCGCGCGGCGGCCTCGCCGTCCACGGTCCTTCCCGTCATCCAGCCGAGTTCGAAGGCGTTGGGGGTGACGATGTCCGCCGCGCCGGCCAGCTCGTCGCGCTGGGCCGCCGCCACGTCCTCCTTCACGTACAGTCCGCCCGGGTCGTCGCCCATGATGGGATCGCACAGCAGCAGCGCGCCCGGATTCACCTCGCGCAGGCGCCGGGCCGCCATGGCGGCGAAGCCCGCATGCTCGGCTGACGGCATGTAGCCGGTCAGCACCGCGTCCGCCTCTTCGAGCCAGCCGTTGCCGGCGAGGGCGTCGAGCATGGCGCCGAGGCGTCCGGCGGGCACCTGCTCGCCGCCGCAGCGGGGGTGGCCGGGATGGTTGGACAGGATCACGGTCGGCAGCAGCCACAACTGGTGTCCCGAGCGCTCCAGCGCGGCGCGGGCCGCCGATCCGCCCACATAGCCGCGGACCACTTCGGAGGAGATGCACAGGACTGTGGCCATGGGTAGCGGACGAAAAACCAAAGTGCGGGTGGCGGTGCGGAACCCGGTTGGCTACTCTTCGCCGGTTCCTCGCCCGCATAGATGCACCCCGACACCCGGAAGGCAAGCATGAGCGCAGCACCGGAATTCCGCCCACGCCGCAGCGTGCTCTACATGCCGGGCTCCAACGCCCGGGCGCTGGAGAAGGCGAAGACGCTTCCCGCCGACAGCCTGATCCTCGATCTGGAGGACGCGGTGGCGCCGGAGGCGAAGGCGGCGGCGCGCGAACAGGTTTGCGCGGCGGCCCGGGCGGGCGGCTACGGCCACCGGGAAGTGGTGATCCGCGTCAACGGACTTTCGACCGACTGGGGCGAGGCCGACATCAAGGCCGTCGCCACTTCCGGCGCGGACGCCGTGCTGGTGCCCAAGGTGCAGTCGGCCAAGGACGTGGCGGCGGCGCGCGACGCCATGCTCGGAGCGGGAGCGCCGCAGGGCATGCCGCTGTGGGCGATGATGGAGACGCCGCTCGGGATGCTCAACGCGCACGAGATCGCGGCGGCGGCGCATGGCAACCACAACCCGCTGACCGTCTTCGTCATGGGCACCAACGACCTCGCCAAGGAAACGCGCGCCGAACTCGGCCACGACCGGCTCGGCATGCTGGCCTGGCTGTCCCATTGCGTGGCCGCCGCGCGGGCCTACGGCCTCGACATCCTCGACGGCGTCTACAACGCCTTTTCCGACATCCCCGGCTGCAAGCGGGAGTGCGTGCAGGGGCGCGCGCTCGGCATGGACGGCAAGACGCTGATCCATCCGGGCCAGATCGCGCCGGCCAACGAGGTGTTCTCGCCCTCGCCCGAAGAGACCGAATGGTCGCGCAAGGTCATCGCCGCCTTCGCCGAGCCCGCCAACACGGGCAAGGGCGTCATCACCGTGGAGGGCCGCATGGTGGAGATCATGCACCGGGACATGGCCATGCGCGTGGTGGCGCTGGCGGAAGCCATCGGGGGGCGGGCGTGATCGCATGAGCAAGACCAATCCGGGCAATTTCTTCGAGGATTTCCGCGTCGGCCAGGAGATCGTGCACGCCACGCCGCGCACGGTGACGGAAGGGGACGTGGCGCTCTACACGGCGCTGTACGGGCCGCGCTTCGCGGCGCAGTCCGCCGACAGCTTCGCCATGGCCATCGGCTACCCGCAGGCTCCGGTGGACGACATGCTCGTCTTCCATATCGTCTTCGGCAAGACGGTGCCGGACATCTCGCTGAACGCCGTGGCCAATCTCGGCTATGCGGAGTGCCGCTTCCTGGCGCCGGTGTTTCCCGGCGACACGCTGGCGGCGCGCTCGGAGGTGATCGGCCTGCGCGAGCTGTCCAACGGCAAGGCGGGCGTGGTGTATGTGCGCTCCACCGGGCAGAACCAGGCGGGCGAGACGGTGCTCGATTACGTGCGCTGGGTGATGGTGCGCAAGCGCGACGACAAGAGCCCGCCGCCCGAGGCCGTGACGCCGCAGCTTCCCGACCGGGTGGACCCGGCGACGCTCGGCGCGGCGCTGCCG
>JBFWSL010000215.1:0-6369 GCA_050248375.1 Hyphomicrobiales bacterium
GGTGGCGGGTTCTGCCGCGATGCGGCGGCCGCCCCTTATGGCGACCACCGGGTTGCCGGTCTCGGAGTCGAAGCCCGCCACGGTGCCGAGGGTGCCGTTGGCGTAGCGGCCGGCGGGGTCGTTGCGGGTGAACATGACCGCCGCGCCTTCCTTCAGCTCCAGCCGTGCGGGGGAGAGACAGCCGCGCGCCAGCGCCTCGGCGAGCGCCTGCGGGCCGGTGGAGGTCATGTCGAAGCGTGTCGCCGCGCCCGGGACCCTGGCCAGCTCCGCGTCGTTCATGCGATCGACGGCGGCGTTGTGGGTGTAGAGCCGCGTGCAGCCTTTCGGCAACTGGTCCGGATTCGTCCGGCGCGAGACGAGCAGTCGCCGGTGCTCCGGGCCGCAGGCATTGGCGCGTATGGCCGCGAGCAGGCCGAAGAAATCCCTGTCCTCCTGCCGGTGCTGCTCCGACAGGTAGCAGACGGTGGGGGCGAGGTCGCGCCACACCGGCGCGGCATGGGCAAAACGGGCGGCGAGATCGCCGTCCTCCAGTTCGGCGAGAAATCCGCCCGGCCCGTCGCCGCGCGGGCGCGACACCGGCGGCAACTGGAAGAAGTCGCCGACGAGGACCACCTGCAATCCGCCGAAGGGCGCGCGGTCGTCGCGCACATGGCGGCAGACCGTATCGACCAGGCCGAGGGTGGCCGCCGACAGCATGGAGATCTCGTCGATGACCAGCACGCGCGCCTTTTGCATGCGGCGGGCGATGCGGGCGTTCGCGGCGATGGTCTCCAGGTCGCGGCGCGTCAGCCGCTCGCGGATGCCGATGCCGCTCCAGGCGTGCACGGTGACGCCGCCCGACTGGGTGGCGGCGATGCCGGTCGAGGCGGTGACGGCATAGGGGATGCCGTGCTGGCGCAGCCAGGCGACATAGCGCTGGACGGTGTATGTCTTGCCGCTGCCGGGCTCGCCGGTAAGGAAAACGCTCGCCCCGGTCCTGAGCAGCGCCAGCGCCTCGTCCTGCCTCATGGTCCGTAGCCGCCGCGAAATCCGTGCATCAGCGCGTCTAACCCGCGCGGGTGCCGGGCGCAAGGGCGGCGGGGCTCCTGACCGAAGGCCCTAGATCGGTATGCGCACGCCGAACAGCATGACCACCAGCAGCCAGAAATAGGCGCCGCAGGTGGGATAGAAGGTGAGGCCGAAGCCGAAGGCCCGCAGATACGGGTTCTTGTGGTAGCCGATCCAGAACAGGATGCGCCCCAGCACGAAGAGGACGGTGAGCAGCGGCATGGAGCGCGCTTCCTCGATGGGGGCGTAGAGGCACAGCGCCGCCTGGGCCGTGAAGTAGAGGGTGAACTGCTCGAAGGTGTTGAGGATGAAGCGGGTGTTGATGTCCAGCGCCGAATTGGGCTTCACACGCTGGCCCACCCACATGTCGGGGTTCAGGCGCTGGGCGGCGACGATGGCCACGGCGATGACCGCGGGCAGGATGGCGAAGACGGCGTCCTTGATGATGAGCGAGAGACGGTCGGCCACCTCCCAGCTCTCCGGCTGCCAGAAGAACACCTGCTTGGCGCCCACATAGAAGGCGATGGCGAAGAGCCAGTTGCCGACCAGCACCTTCACGAAGGGCCAGGTCTTGCGGGAAAATCCGAAAGGTCCGCGCCCGAGGATGCTGCTGCGCTGCTTGGCTGGAGTCATTCCTGTCCCGTCCGGCGGGTTCAAAAAACGTGGGGTGCCTCATAAGCGAAGTTGCCACAATTGGCTATGCCTTTTGTCGCGGCGGGCCCAATTCCGCGTCAATCCGGCACGTTTGCCCCAGGGGCGTGGCGGCAGCGCAACAGTGGAAAGGCGCTCCCAGGGCCGCTGTGGCCCTTGCAGGCCGTTGGCCGATTTGTTAACTTGGAACAAACAAGGAACATTTGCGGTGCGGGTGTGAACACGGTCCGGCACCGCGGATGTGCATTAAGGCGTGGATAGTGGCCGCCCGGCGCTGTGCGGGCGGAGACCGGCGGGCTACAGTCGGCTCATTCGAAGCCGGTCCGCGGGGACGGCGCGCGGCGGCGCGCCAGGACACGGCGAGGCAGCAATCGCCGCAATTCAGGCGGGGCCGCGACAGCGGCGGTCCCGGCGCAAGCCAAGGAAAGGACAGGGCCATGTCCGGCTCGGTAAACAAGGTCATTCTCATCGGCAACCTGGGCGCGGACCCGGAGGTCCGCCACACCCAGGACGGGCGTCCGGTGGTCAATCTCAGGGTCGCCACCACCGAAACCTGGCGCGACAAGGCCTCCGGGGAGCGGCGGGAACGGACTGAGTGGCACCGGGTGGTGATCTTCAGCGAGGGCCTGTGCCGGATCGCCGAGCAGTATCTGCGCAAGGGCTCCAAGGTTTATCTCGAAGGCCAGCTCCAGACCCGCAAATGGCAGGACAAGGACGGCGCCGACCGCTATTCGACGGAAGTCGTCCTTCAAGGCTTCAACGCCACGCTGACCATGCTGGACTCGCGCGGCGGCGGGGAGGGGGCCTCCTCCGACCGCGGCGGCTATTCCAACGGCAATGGCGGCGGCGACTTCGGGCGCAAGGGGCCGATGGGCGGCGGCAAGGGCTCCTTCGACAAGGAACTGGACGACGAGATCCCGTTCTAGGGGGCCGGGCCAAGGTAAGCACTCAGGCTTTTTTCTTCTTGCGAGAGGGCGTCCTGGTGGCGCCCTTCTTCGTCTTCGCGATATTTTTTCCTTCCGCACGCAGCTCCGCCGCCACGGCCATGTCGTGGTGCTGTCTGGACTGCACCTCCACGAACAGCCGGCGGACGTCCGGATAGGTGCGCTTGATCTCCATCTCCAGGCGGTGGATCACGTGCTCGATCCGGCGCGCCGTCACGCGATCGTGGAAATCGAGGCTCAGCGCCAGCAGGATATCGTTGGGCGCGAGGTGCATGGTGCGCAGCTCGTTGACGTGATTGATCTCGCCATGGTCCGAGACGATGCGGCGGATGCCGGTGACGACGGAGCGGGACGCGGCCTCGCCGATGAGCAGGCCCTTGGTCTCGTAGGCCAGCAGGGCCGCGGTGCCGGCGAGGATGAAGGCGATGACCAGGGAGGCCGCCCCGTCCGCCCATTCCAGCCCGAGCATGTGCGCGCAAAACACGCCGATGAAGGCGGCGAGAAGGCCGAGCATGGCCGCGGTGTCCTCGAACAGGACCGTGAACAGGGTCGGGTCCTTGGAGCGGCGGATAGCTTCATAGAGGCCGAAATTGCCGCGCACCTTGCCGAATTCGCGGTAGGCGACGAACCACGCGCTGGCCTCGAACACCATGGCGAGGCCGAGCACCACATAGTTCACCGCCGGAGAGGAGATCGGGTGCGGATCGCGCAGCTTGGCCAGTCCCTCGTAGAAGGAGACGCCGGCGCCGACGCCGAAGATCAGGATGGCGACGACGAAGCTCCAGAAATAGATTTCGGTGCCATAGCCGAAGGGATGCTGGTCGTCGGGCGGTTTCCGCGAGCGTTTGATGCCGTAGAGCAGCAGGCCCTGGTTGCCGGTGTCGACGACGGAGTGGATGGCCTCCGACAGCATGGCGGAGGAGCCGGTATAGAAGGCGGCCGCGAACTTGGTGACGGCGATGAGGCTGTTGCCGGCCAGCGCGGCGTAGATGACGAGTTTCGAGCCTTGCGCGGCCACCGGCTGACGTGCCTCTGCGGTTGGCGGGACGGGGGATGTTAGGACGGATGCGGTGCAATGAAAACCGGCCCGGCCAGTTTCCTGGCCGGGCCGGGCAATCAATCCGGCCGTGACCGGTGCGGCGTTATTTCGCCGTGGTGCCGGCCGTGCCGCCGGTGTCCTGGTCGTCCAGGGTCTTGAACTCCGGCGCGGAGTTCAGGCGCTCCTGGGCGACGTTCATGCTGACGCGGGTCTCGTTATCCTCGCCCTGGGTGAACTGCAGCGTATCGAAGGACACGGCCACGTGCTTGCCGCCCATGCCCAGGAAAGAGCCGGTCTCGACGATGGCGGCGACGATGCGGCCGTCGTTGGTGATCACGAGATCGTCGATCTCGCCGATCTCCTCGTTGTTGCTGTTATAGACCGACTTGCCGATCAGGTTGCTGGCCAGCTTGTCGTCCGGCGACTGGCTGGTTATGAAAGACGACTGCTGCTTGTCGGCGTTGTCCGTATCGGTCGCCGCGCTGCTGCCCGGAGCGGCGTCAGGAGTGGCAGCCTCTGGAGACGGAGACGTGGACGGAGCCTCGGTCGCGGACGGCGCGGACGGCGTCGTCTGCACAGCATCCGGCGACTGGGTGGCCGGCGACTCGGTGGCGGGGGCGCTGTCGGCAGGGGTCTGGGGGGCCGCGATCGCCGGGGTGATGGCGAGGCTCAGGCCCAGGGCAGTGGTTGTGAGAAGAGTCTTCATGACTGGTCTCCTTTCCGCTTTCATGGGGTCATGGGCGAAATGCCCGGGAAGACGTGGTGTTTTCCACGCCAACGGCGGCTACGGTGACCTCTCCTCCCGCACTCCGCCGTGTGCTGGCCGATCAACGCGAAGACCCCCGATCAAGTTCCCCTACCGGCATGGCGAAGAGGCAGGCGACGGGTAAATTCCTGACACTCCGCGTGAATGGCGCGGCACGGCCGTCGCCGGTAATGCGCCGTCGCGCCGCGTCGCCGCCACGGCCTGAAGGGGGAGGGGATAACCTATTGAGGCGTATTCGAAAAATCAGCGCGGCCCGAAGCGGAAAAATGGCCGTTCGAATTGCTTGCGCAAACCCAAATCGGCTATAATTTCCGGCGAGTTCATACTGTCCGATTCCCGGCTTCGCCATCGCGTGGCCACGGCTCAGACGCATGCGCCGGAAGCGCACGGGAACGGTCCATCCGCGGGGATAATTGGCCGACGTGGCTGACAACGAAGACGACGTTCCGCCTGCGGGCGGACCGGAGGCGCCATCGGATATCCGGGCCGTCTCCATAACCGACGAGATGAAGCGCAGCTACATCGATTACGCCATGAGCGTGATCGTGAGCCGCGCGCTGCCCGACGTGCGCGACGGGCTGAAGCCGGTGCACCGGCGCATCCTGTTCTCGATGCACGAGAACGGCTACGAGTGGAACAAGCCCTACCGCAAGTCGGCCCGCGTGGTCGGCGACGTCATCGGTAAATACCATCCGCACGGCGACTCCGCGATCTACGACGCGCTGGTGCGCATGGCACAGACCTTCTCGCTGCGGCTGCCGCTGATCGACGGGCAGGGCAATTTCGGCTCGGTGGACGGCGACCCGCCGGCGGCCATGCGCTACACCGAATGCCGGCTGGCCAAGGTGGCGCACAGCCTGCTCGAGGACATCGACAAGAACACGGTCGATTTCCGCGAGAATTACGACAACACCGAGATGGAGCCGTCGGTGCTGCCGGCGCGCTTCCCCAACCTGCTGGTCAACGGCGCGGGCGGCATCGCCGTCGGCATGGCCACCAACATCCCGCCGCACAATCTGGGCGAGGTGGTCGCGGCCTGCATCGCCTATCTGGACAATCCCGCCATCACCATCGACGAGCTGATCGGCATCATCCCGGGGCCGGATTTCCCCACCGGGGGGCTGATGCTGGGGCGCGGCGGCGCCCGCTCGGCCTATCACAAGGGCCGCGGCTCGGTGATCGTGCGCGGCAGGGTGCACCAGGAGACCGTGCGCAAGGAGCGCGAGGCCCTGATTATCACCGAGATTCCCTACCAGGTGAACAAGGCGGCGATGATCGAGCGCATCGCCGAACTGGTGCGCGAGAAGCGCATCGAGGGCATATCCGACATCCGCGACGAGTCCGACCGCGACGGCATGCGGGTGGTGGTGGAGTTGAAGCGCGATGCCATGGCGGACGTGGTGCTGAACCAGCTCTACCGTTTCTCGCCGCTGCAATCGAGCTTCGGCTGCAACATGGTGGCGCTGAACGGCGGCCGGCCGGAGCTGATGAACCTGCACGACCTGGTGCGGGCCTTCTGCGAATTCCGCGAGGAGGTGGTCGAGCGGCGCACCAAGTTCCTGCTGGGCAAGGCGCGCGACCGGGCCCACGTCCTGGTCGGCCTGGCCATCGCGGTGGCCAACATCGACGAGGTGATCGCGCTCATCCGCAAGGCCCCGGACCCGGCCACGGCGAGGGAGCAACTGATCTCGCGCGACTGGGCGGCGCAGGACGTCGCGCCGCTGGTGGAGCTGATCGCCGACCCGCGCCACAAGGTCTCGGCCAGGGGGACATACCGTCTCTCCGAGGAGCAGGCCCGGGCCATCCTCGAGTTGCGCCTGCAGCGGCTGACGGGGCTGGGACGCGACGAGATCGCCGACGAACTGAAGGCGCTCGGCGAACAGATCGCCGATTATCTCGACATCCTGCGGTCGCGTTCGCGC